>NZ_JBFBJW010000004.1:0-428399 GCF_040686315.1 Micromonospora sp. NPDC085948
TTGGCACTGGCTTTACAAGCACCCTGTTGAGTTCTCAAAGAACAACCACACACCGACCAGAAGCCCCACCTCAGTGGAACCCCAACCGGGGCTTTCCGCACCGTGCCCCCGTCGCTCTCGCGCCGGGCACTTTTACTACGTTACCTCACCGTCTTCGCCGTGTCAAACCGTGTGTCCCGGTCTGTCATGCTTCGTACGGCTTAGCACCGGCGCACTCACGCAGCAGCAGGCCGCTGCGTCAGGTCGTCGGATTTGGCAGGCCGGCCGCTGCGGTTTCCCGCAGTCTCGCCCGGTTCCCTGCCGGTCGTGAACCTTACCCGGTCGGCTTCGCTGCACCAAATCCGCCTCGCGGCCGATCCGGCGAGCACCGCCCGGACCGTGTCTCGCAGGAGTGAACCCCTCCGTGACCCGGTTGCCAGCTCGTTTCGGGGCCTCAGGACTTCCGTCCCGTTTGCCCCGTTCCGCGCTGGCAGAGAGAAAGTTACGCGTCTGCGGGTTTGATCGTCAAATCCGCGGGTAGCGGCGCGCGTCACACTCGCGTCGTCGACCGATTGCCGAGCTCGGACTGAGGCCCGATCGGTTCTGCGACAGCCGCTGGCGCCGAGAGGCGTGGCAGGTCAGGACGCTTGCCGGCGGCGGGCGGCGAGCCAGGCCCGGATGCCGAGGACACCGACTGTCGTACCGATTGCCAGGGACGCCGCGATCAGCAGTACGTGGACCCACAGGAAGCTGGTGGCGGAGCCGTCGCCAACGGTGCCGGATGTCCAGGACCGCGGGTCCTGCCAGATGGCGACCGCGAACCTCGGCCAGATGACCCAGGTCCAGACCCCGACCCCGACCAGGAAGACAGCCCACCCTCGCGACAGCACCATGGCTGCCGAGTATGCCAGCGCACCTGTTCACCTGGCCGTTCGCGGACACCCGCCCGGCACCGGGCCGCCCCGGCACCGGGCGATCGACGACGTGACGGGTCCAGGCTCGTCGGTCCGTTTCGATGCCCGCGCGGTGGGCACTGCAAAACAGGACGGCTGAGGACCATCCCCCCGGAGGTGCCCCATGCAACCCACGATCTTCAACCCCTGGGCCTGGCGTGACCCGTCCGCCCTGGCTGGCGGATACAACGAGACCACCCCGTCGGTCACCCCGCCGGAAGGTCAGGACGGTGGCCGCGACGGTCCGGACGCTCCCGGCCCCGGCACGCCTGTGGACCTGGTGGGCTACCACGTGCAGGCGGGTGACGGACGCATCGGCACCATCGACGAGGCGAGCAACGAGGCGGATGCCGGGTACCTGGTGGTGGACACCGGCCCCTGGATCTTCGGTCAGAAGGTGCTGCTGCCCGCCGGCACGGTGGAGCGGGTGGATCACCAGGAACGCGTCGTGCATGTCGACCGGACCAAGCAGCAGATCAAGGACGCACCGCCGTTCGATGCGGATCCGGCCGACCCGGAGTACCGGGAACGCGTGGGCGCCTACTACGCCGGTAGCCAGCTTCCAGCGCCCGGTGCCGCTCCGCGGGTAATGTGAGGCCGTGGTTCGGACGGGCAGTTGCGCAGCGGAGGCGGTCGACACGGTCGACGGCCTCCGCCTCGGTGCGGTGCCCGGTGTTCCGACCAGCTCCGGCGATGGCCGTGAGCAACTCCTGAGTGTCCTCCGTGCCGGTGGTCTGCGGTTCCGCGCCGGCGCGCGATGGCGGACGGCTCGCTGAGCCGATCCCGCCGACCGAGGGGGCTGACCCGCCCCGCTCGGCGCGCGCCCACGCGTCACCCACCAACGGAACGAGAGGCACCACCATGTCCGTCGCACGAATGCTCACCGGCGACCGGCCGACCGGCCGCCTGCACCTTGGCCACTACGTCGGCAGCATCGCCAACCGGGTACGGCTGCACCAGCGCTACGAGAGCTTCTTCATCATCGCCGACCTGCACATGCTCACCACTCGCAACCGCCGCGAGGACATCGACCAGGTCTCCGGCAACGCCCGGGAGATGGTCACGGACATCCTCGCCGCCGGCGTCGACCCGGAACGGGCCACCTTCTACCTCCAGTCGGCGATCCCCGAGGTCGGCGACCTCAACACCCTGCTCCAGAACCTGGTGACGGTTCCCCGGCTGGAACGGGTGCCGTCCCTCAAGGACATGGCCCGCGACGCCGGCAAGGAGGAGATGCCGTACGGGCTGCTGGGTTATCCGGTGCTCCAGGCTGCGGACATCCTCTGCGTGAAGGGCGAGGTGGTCCCGGTCGGCCGGGACAACGCCGCACACGTCGAGGTCACCCGGGAGATCGCCCGGCGGTTCAACCACCTGTACGGCCCGGTCTTCCCGGTGCCCGAGCTGATCGCGGCGGACACGCCGAGCCTGGTGGGCACCGATGGGGCGGCCAAGATGAGCAAGAGTCGAGGGAACACCATCGCTCTCTCCGACGACGCGGCGACGGTGCGGCGCAAGGTGCTCGGCATGTACACCGATCCGAACCGGGTGCGCGCCGACGTGCCGGGCACGGTGGAGGGCAACCCGGTGTTCGCGTACCACGAGGTTTTCAATCCGGACCGCGACGAGGTGGCCGACCTGGCCCGGCGTTACCGGGCCGGGCGGGTCGGCGACGTGGAGGTCAAGCAGCGGCTGATCGCCGCGCTGGAGGGGTTCCTGGCGCCGATCCGGGAGCGTCGGGCCGAGATCGAGGCGGACCGGGGGTTGGTGGACCGGCTGATCGTCGAGGGCACGGAGCGGACCCGCGAGGAGGTCCGCCAGACCATGGTCGAGGTACGCCGGGCGATGGGGCTGACCGGCGCGTACCAGCAGGTGCGGCGGCGGGCTGAGCGGAGCCGGCGCCGGACGGACGCCTCGACCTGAGGCCGGGGCGTCCGGTCGGCGACGAGGCGCCGGGTCCACTGCGACACCGTCGGGGTGTCAGCGGATCCGGACGTCAGCCAGGTCCAGGGTGATCGGCGTCCAGGAGAGGTCCGGGGTGCGGTCCTCCTGGCGGATGTGGATCCGGCGTCGCGTCGGCACGACCAGCCCGTCGACCTCGATCGCCCCGCTCACGTAGTGCGCGGTCGGGGAGGAGCCGTTGACCACCGGCTGGTAGTCCATGCGCCGCAGCAGGCCGCTGTCGTCGAAGTAGTACAGCTGGGTGTCGTTGTGGGTGTCCAGGCTCTCGGGGTACGTGACGCGCAGCCCGCGCCACGACTCGCCGCCCTCGGCCCACGGCTCGACCTCGTGCGCCTCGACGCCGGGCCAGGTGAACAGGAACGGCTCGACGAGCCGACGTTGATCGAGTTGTCGCGGTGGGGGGCCGGCCTGCCCGCGGAGCCGGACGCCGAGATGAGCACGGACGCGTTCATGCTGCTGCTCAAGGCCCTCTATCGGCCACCGGCCGACGCGCCCGTGACCACCCGACTCCGGTTGCAGGTGGGCACCGACGCCTTCGAGGTGGAGGTGGCTCCGAGTGGGATCAGCGTGGCTCGTGGCCGGTCGGGCCAGGTCGACGTCACGGTCACCGGCACCGTGCACGCGCTGCGGGACCTGATGTTCGGCGGCACGCCGCTGCGATCGGCGGTCTCGGCGGGCGACATCGAGGTGCGCGGCGACATCGGAGCCGCCGAGCGGTTCTTCCTGCTCTTCGGAGCGACGCCGGGCGGGTAGACCGGATGGGCCAGCGACCCAGATGGCGCAGAATGCGAGTATGAGGGGGATATTCGACATTCGTCCGGTGCCGGCGGGGGTGACGCACCGGACCACGATGTTCGAGATCTTCTTCGACCTGGTCTTCGTCTTCGCGCTCACCCGGGTCATCACGTTCATGGCGGTGTCGCCGAGCGCGCTCACCCTGGCCCAGGGGCTACTCCTCCTACTCCTGCTGCTCTACTCCTGGGGTCCGTACACCTGGGTGGGGAACCTGGTCCGCCCGGATGTCGGCCTGGTCCGCGCGGCCACCCTGGTCGCGATGGCGGCCATCTTCGTGGCCGCGCTGGTGCTGCCCGACGCCTGGAAACAGAGCCCCGGGTTGCTCGACGCGCCGCTCACCCTGGCCCTGGCCTACGTGATTGGCCGGGCGGTGCAGCTCGTGATTCTGTTCTGGGTGAGCGCGACGAACCCCGCACTGCGCTCGACGCTGCGCTTCTTCAGCGTGCCGGTGGTCCTGGCGTGGCTTCCGCTGATCGTCGGCGCGCTGCTCGGTGGCGCGGCCCAGACGGCGCTCTGGACGGCCGCGTTGCTGGTGGACATCGGCGGCGCGCGGATCGCGTCCGCCTTCCGGCCCTGGCAACTGGGCAGCGTGGACCACTTCACCGAGCGGTTCGGTCTGGTGCTCATCATCGCGCTGGGCGAGTCGTTGATCTCCGCCGGCGAAGGGCCACGGACGATGGCACCGGTCGGTGCGGCCGTGCTGGCCGCGCTGCTCGGCCTCACCAGCACGGTGTGCCTGTGGTGGCTCTACTTCGACCGGCTGGCCGCCGCCGCCCGGGAGGCGGTCAGCAACGTGCCCGGTGGGCGACGGGCCAGCGTGGCCGGCGACGCGTACGGCATCGGGCACTCCCCGCTGATCATCGGCGCCATCTACGTCGCGCTCGGCATCGAGGAGGTGATCGCCCAGCTCACCGAGGGGTCCGCGCATCCCGGCCGGCTGGGTTGGGAGGCCGCGACCGCGCTCTACGGCGGCACCGCCCTCTACCTGCTCAGCAGGTTGGTCTTCCGTCGACTGACCGTTGGCGCGGTGTACCCGGGGCAGGTCGTCGCCGCGCTGCTGCCACTGACTCTGCTGCCGATCGGTCGATCCCTGCCGCCACTTGCGGCGCTCACCCTGCTGACCGCCTTCCTGATCGGGGTCACCTGGTTCGAACGACGAATGGACCGACGGGAGCCGCGACGTGAAGTTCCGCCCCGAAAAACCTGACCCGCCGTGTCGATATCCGCGGGCCTCGACCGTCGTCATGCTGTACGGCGAAGCGCCGCACCGAGAGGAGCCGAACGTGAAGTACATGCTGCTGTTCATGAGCCCCATGGTCGACGGAGAGGTCGTCGGCAACGGGTGCAGCTTCGAGGACTGGATCCGCTACGACCGGGAGATGAAGGACGCCGGGGTCTGGGTCTCCGGGCACCCCCTGCAGGACCTGACCACCTGCACCACCGTGCAGGTCGGCCCGGACGGCGACCGCACGATCACCGACGGGCCGTTCGCCGAGACCCGTGAGCTGCTCGGCGGGTACGACATCATCGACGTGCCGGACCTCGACGCCGCGCTGGACTGGGCGGCCCGCAGCCCCGGAGCCGTCGGCACCGGATCGGTCCAGGTCCGCCCGATCGCCGAGATCGACGTGCAGGTCTGACCGTGCCGGGTGAGCCGGCAGCAGTCGGGTCGTCGGTGGAGGCGGTGTTCCGGGAGGAACGCGGCCGACTGCTCGCCTCGCTGGTGCGCCGCTTCGGCGACCTCGACCTGGCCGAGGAGGTCACCTCGGAGGCCATCGAGGCGGCGCTGACGCACTGGCCGATCGACGGCGTCCCGAGCCGGCCGGGCGCCTGGCTGCTCACCACGGCCCGGCGTCGAGCGGTGGACCGGCTGCGTCGCGACCGGGTGCTGGCGACGCGGCTCGCCGTACTCCAGGCGGAGGCCGAGCGGGCCGACCACGCGCCGCCCGCCGACGCGGACCGGGACCTGCCCGACGACCGGCTGGCGCTCTTCTTCACCTGCGCGCACCCGGCCCTGGCCGCGCAGGATCGCGGCGCACTCACGCTACGGTTCCTGGCCGGCCTCACCACCGCCGAGGTCGCGCGGGCCTTCCTGGTGCCGCCCGCCACCATGGCCCAGCGACTCGTCCGGGCCAAACGGAAGATCCGCGACGCCCGCATCCCGTTCCGGGTGCCCGGCCCCGACGAGCTGCCGGGTCGTCTGCCCACGGTGCTCCAGGCCGTCTACTCGGTCTTCACCGAGGGGTACGCGGCCAGCTCCGGCCCGGATCTGCAACGGATCGACCTGGCCGAGGAGGCCATCCGGCTGGGCCGGATCCTGCGTCGGCTGCTGCCGGCCGAGCGGGAGGTCGCCGGGCTGCTCGGCCTGATGCTGCTGGTCCACGCCCGACGGGACGCGCGAACCGGGCCGGACGGCGCCCTGGTCCTCCTCGACGACCAGGATCGGGAACGGTGGGACCGCCCGATGATCGAGGAGGGGTGCGGCCTGGTGGTGGTCGCGCTGACCGGCCGGGCGCCCGGCCCGTACGGGGTGCAGGCCGCCATCGCCGCGCTGCACGACGAGGCCGCCGACGTGGCCAGTACCGACTGGCCGCAGGTGGTGGCGCTCTACGACGTGCTGCTCGGCCTGATGCCCTCGCCTGTCGTCGCGCTGAACCGGGCCGCCGCGGTCGCCATGAAGGACGGGCCGGAGGCGGGGCTCGCGCTGCTCGACGAGTTGGCCGACGATCCGCGCCTGCGCGGCCACCACCCCTATCCGGCGGCGCGGGCCGCCCTGCTGCGCCGGCTCGGTCGGTACGACGAGGCGGCGGCCGCGTACCGCAGCGCGTTGACGCTTGTCGGCACCGAACCGGAGCGCGCGTACCTGCTCAGCCAACTGGAAGCCGTCACGACCGAGTGAGCTGTGTACCCTTCCCCGGATGAGTCTGCCGCTGCCCGCCGGTGAGTTCGCCGCGTACCTGTTCGACTGCGACGGCACGATCGTCGACTCGATGCCGCTGCACTACCTGGCGTGGCAGCGGGCCCTGCACGACTGGGGTTGCGAGTTCCCGGAGGACCTCTTCTACGCCTGGGGTGGGCGGCCGACCGCCGACATCATCGTCGCCCTGAACGAGCAGCAGGGGCTGGCCATGCCGGTGGCGACAGTTGTCGAGCGCCGGGAGAGCTACTACGAGGAGCTGTTGCCGCAGCTCGTGGCCGTGCCGGAGGTGGTGGAGCACATCCACGACGCCCACCGGCGGGTCCCGTTCGCCGTGGTCTCCGGCAGCACCCGTGCCTCGGTCACCGCCTCACTCGACGCGCTCGGCCTGCTGGACCGGTTCGACGTGCTGGTCTGCGCCGAGGACTACACCCGGGCCAAGCCGGACCCGGAGGCGTTCCTGCTCGCGGCGGAACACCTCGGCGTACCCCCGGGGTCGTGCCTGGTCTTCGAGGACACCGACCTGGGCATCCAGGCCGCGACCGCGGCCGGCATGGCATCGGTACGCGTGCCGCAACAGCGCACGGCGCGCTGAGGTCTCAGGCCACCGTCAGGAGCAGCTTGCCGGCGTAGGAGGTTTCCAGGCGCTGGTGCGCGTCGCGCACCTTGCCCAGCGGGAACTTCTCCGCGACGTGCACCACGAACGGGCCGGCCTCGATGAGTTCGTTGAGGCGCTGCAACTGTCGGGGGCTCGATTCGCCGTCGTACGCCCGGACCACCACGCCCGACCGTTCCTGCGGCTCCGGCTGCACCCCGTGGGCGAAGGCGACGACACCGCCGTCGACAAGTGCCTCGGTGAGCCGGTCCAGCGTCTTGCCGCCGGCCATCGCCAGGATGGCGTCCACCCCGGCCGGTGCCGCGTCCCGGATCCGGGCGAGCACCTCGGTCAGGTCGGCGTGGCCGTCGAGGGACACGTCGGCGCCGAGTCGGGTCACCAGCGCGACGCCGTCCGCTCCGGACGCCACGGCGATCACGTTCAGGCCCTGCCGCTTGGCCAACTGCACGGCCAGGTGACCCTGACCGCCGCTCGCACCGAAGATCAACAACCAGGCGCCGGACGACAGGCTGACGGTGTCGAGCCCGGCCAGCGCGGTCAGCGCGTCGGTGGGCATGGCCCCGGCGTGCTCGGCCGGTACGCCGTCGGGCACCTTCGCCGCGTACTCTGCCTTGACCGCCGCGTACTCGGCGTAGAAGCCGCCCTTCGGGCGGGTGCTGGCGGAGACGTAGACCAGGTCACCGACCCCGACGTTGGACACCTTGCTGCCGGCGGCGAGGACGGTGCCGGCGCCGTCGGAGCCGGGCACGATCGGGAGCGCCGAGCCCTCCGGTACCAGCATGCCCTGCCGCTCGTACACGTCCCACACGCCCACGCCGGCGCTCCGGACCTTGATCAGGATCTCGTCGTCGGCGATCTGCGGGATCGGCAGCTTTCGCAGCGTGATCACCTCCGGCCCGCCGAACTCGTCCAGGGCCGCGGCCTGCATCCGCTCTGGCACATCCCCGTCAACCATGTGGATTCCCCCTCTGTGCCGGCGTCACCGTCGCAGCATGCCGGCTCGGGGACCGGCGTGCGCCGGAGATGAGTGCCATTCCCCCGAAAGGCCCCCACGCGACCTTGCGGTTTCGGTCGCCGATACGCGTGGAACGCCCCCTTATGCCGGGGCAGCAAGTGCAAGATCGTGGGAGAGAGATCGGGAGGAGCTGAACGATCAGGAGGTCTGCGGCTCCTGACCGCGCAGCGCCTGCGC
Source organism: Micromonospora sp. NPDC085948 (assembly GCF_040686315.1). Classification (NCBI taxonomy): domain Bacteria; kingdom Bacillati; phylum Actinomycetota; class Actinomycetes; order Micromonosporales; family Micromonosporaceae; genus Micromonospora; species Micromonospora sp. NPDC085948. The sequence goes on from NZ_JBFBJW010000004.1 coordinate 8,412, forward strand.
GACGGCGTCACGTACGCGGGCGTCCTCGCGAACCGTGCGCCGCGTCCGGTTGCGACGCCGGTACAGGTACGCCCCGACAACCGCGGCGACGAGGACGACGAGCGCCAGCACCAACATCCACGGCAGCGCCCAGCCGTGCGCGGTGACCGTCACCGGCTTGAGCGAGGTGGTGGAGCCCGAGGCGTCGGTGAGCAGCGGCGTGAGGGTCACGGTCGCGGCCAGCGAGACGGCGGGGGCGACCCCGGCGATGGGTACGGTCACGTCCCAACTCTCGCCCGGGAGCAGCTCCGGCGGCGCGGCGATGTCCTTCGCCCGTACCCGCAGCACGCCGAACGGCCCCGAGACCGATACCGCCTGCTGCCCGGAGAGTGCCGCGTTGCCGATGTTGTGGATCTTGTAGGTGACGGTGGCGTCGCCCTTGCGGAACGGGTTGGCCGAGCCGCCGTACGTGACGTGCGGGTCCTCGATCGCGAGGTTCGGCTTCAGCTCGCCGCCGACCCGCAGCTTGATCCGGATGCCGAGGCGCCTGTCGACGTTGATGCCTTCGGCCTGGTCGGCCTGGGTGAGCGTGGTGAGGATCCCGCCCACGTAGTCCCCGGGCGTGGCGTTGTCCGGGACGCTGACCGTGAAGGGGACCTGCGTGGTCTTGCCGGGCTGGATCACGACACTGCCGGCCTTCGGCTTCGCCCAGGCGCCGATCGCGACGGACTTGGCGTCCCTGGTGAGCAGGTCGAGCTGGCCCGCGTCGGTCGTGAAGCCGTCGGCGGCGTACACGGACAGGGTCAGTGGCGCCTTGCCGCGGTTCGCCACGACCATGGCGTCCTCGACGGCGCCGCCGGGGTTGACGTTGTAGCTGTAACTGGACCGAGCCTCGCCGTAGCCGTTGGAGGCCGTGCGGACCGTCCAGGCGACGTTGCCGTCCGCCGCCAGGGCGGGGCCGGCACCGACGCCGACGGTCGCGACGGCGGCGAGCAGGGACAGCGCGGTGGTACGAGCAAGCTTCTTCCAGCGCGTTACGGACGGGTACATGTCGGATCCTTGAGGTGATCTTGGGAGGCCTGCACATGGGTGGCGGGGTAGGCCCCCGAAGGTGCCTACCCCGCCCGGTGGAACAGTTCGGTCAGCTGCTCAGCGCGGTGATCGTGAGCGTGGTGCGGTAGCTGCCCTTCGCGATGCTGTCCGGGATCTTCAGATCCAGGTCGGCACCGAGGCGGGCGCCGCCCCGCGGGTGACCCTGCGCGGCCGCGGCGAGGGCGCTGGAGACCGAGAGGCCCTTGCCCTGGTCGTCGAAGGACGACAGGACCGGAGCACCGGCCTCGGCGCCCGCGCCGCCGTCGAGCACGTACGGGTTCCAGCCCAGGTAGGAGCCGGAGAACTTCTTGTCGGCGTCCTGGAAGTCACCGACGTTGGCCGAGATCGACCACGGGGCGAGCGAACGGCGGCTGTCCGACACGAGGATCGGGTTGATCTTGCCGGCCGCCTCGAAGTACGTGCCGTCACGCTCCTGGGCGGTGCCCAGGTCGACCAGGCCGTTGTAGCCGTCGATCGTCCAGCCGAACTCGCCCGGAGCCGCGTTCGGCACGTTGACCTGGATGGCCTGACCGTCACCGTGGTACGGGTGCACCGTGACCTTGTCGACGATCGAGCCGACCGGCTGACCGTCCGGGGTGTTGACGCAGGAGAGGCCCTTCTCGACGGCCGCGTTGGGCGCCGCGCAGGTGCCGCTGCGGACGTTGGCCAGCACCAGCTTGTCGCCACGCACCTGCACCTTGACGTAGCTGCGGACGTGCTCCTGGTTCTGCACCGAGTTGTACCAGTACTTGCCCGGGTCGAGCGGGTCCGGGCCGTTGCCCCGGATGCCGGTGCCGCTGTCGTCCGGCTTCTTGATGTCGTAGTACTTCGAGCCGGATGCCGAGTTCGCCGTCACGTAGATGACGCCGCCCGGACCGGGGAACACGTCGGCAGCGCCGGGCTGCTCGGCCGGGTTCTCCTTCTGGCCGTTCTTGATCGAGTAGCTGCGGGTGTAGCTGTGGTCGTGGCCCTGGAGCACCATGTCCACGCCGAGGTTGGAGAAGGCCGTGGTGAAGTCTTCCCGCCGCTGCTTGTTGTCGCTGTCGGTCGCGTGGCTGGCCGGCGAGTAGATGGAGTGGTGGTAGACCAGCACCTTCCACTTGGCCTCGGAGCCGTGCTTGTTGATCACGTCGGTGACGTACGCGACGTGCGCCGCGTCGCCGCCGGCGGAGCCGTCCGCCGGGTTGGCGTAGCTGTTGCTGTTCAGGTCGATGAACAGCACATCCTTGTGGATGAACCAGTAGTCGCCGCCGGACCGGGTCGCCTGGTCGCCGTTGTAGTACTGCGCCGAGCGGTCGGTGTTCGGGGTGAAGTGGTGCTGCTCGTAGGACTTGCCGCCGACGTCGTGGTTACCGATGGTGGCCACGAGCGGGTACTGACGCAGCTGCTCGGGGGCCAGGAACGAGGTCCACTGTCCCTCGTCGTTGGCGCTCTCCACGTGGTCACCGGCGGAGACCAGCAGCTCGGCGTTCGGGTTGGCCCCGGTGGCGACCTTCAGGGTCTCCTCCCAGCCGGCCTGGTCCTTCAGCCGGTCACCGGAGGAGCCGATCTGCGGGTCACCGAAGAACAGGAAGTCGTAGTCGCCCTCGAAGTCCTGGGTCTTGAAGGCGTACGCCGGCGACCAGCTGCCCTCGGCGCCGACCCGGTACGAGTACGCCGTGTTCTCGCGCAGGTTGCCGATCGTGGCGTGCCGGTTGAAACCGGTGGTGGAGGTGTTCGCCGCGCCGACGGCGTCGAAGCTGACGGCGCCTGCCGGAAACTCGCCGTTGACGATCTCGGCGGTCGGGGCGAGCTGGATCTTCTGGGCGGTGTCGGCGGAGGAGTACCAGCTCACGATCCGCTGGGTCTCGTTGGCGCCGACGCCGAGGACCACACCGGTGATCGTGGTGGACTCGGCCGCGCTGGCGGTGGCCGTGAGGCCGCTACCGAGGGCCGCGCCCATTCCCAGGAAGCCGGCTGCGACCCCGGCGACCACGCGCCGCCGCACGAGCCCGGGGGCCCGTGTCGAGGTGCTCAATGTCATCGACATTGTTCCCTTTTCAAATAGAGAAATGGATGGTGACTTCACCCGACGCGGGGAAGCAAATCCACGCTTTCGCCGCCTGGTGAACCGACCATGAACGTGATCTTGCGAAAGCCTGCACTTCGCGAACTACTTAGCCTTACTCAGGACCCGGAAACGCGCTGGACAAACCAGATCAGCCCCATGACGGACACGGCTGCGGAAACAACACCGGTCGCCCAGATGCCGGCTTTCGGCGCACGGCGGCGCAGGACGAGCAGGAGCGGGAAGACCACCGCGATAATCGTCAACTGAACGACCTCGATGCCGATGTTGAACACCAACAGCGACCACAGCAGGGTCCACGACCACGCCTCGTCGATGCCCAACGCGCCCGCGAAGCCCAGGCCGTGCACGAGGCCGAAGCAGAAGACCACCCCGAGACGAATCCAGCCGGCCCGATCCAGGCTGAAGTGACCGTGCCCCGCCGTCTCCAGGTCGGTCGCGTGCTTGCCGCGTCGCCAGATTCCCCACAGGTGCCAGCCGGCGACGACGGCGATCGACAACGCGATGACCGGCTCCACGACCGCCCCCGGCACCTCGACCAGGCCGAGGGCCGCGAGCATGAACGTCACCGAGTGCGCCAGGGTGAAGCTGGTGGCCGCGAGCACGATCTCCCGCAGGCGCCGCGATCCGGCGATGAGCGCCAGCAGGAACAGGATGTGGTCGATCCCGGACAGCAGATGTTCGGCGCCCAACAGGAAGAACTCCCCGAACCGCTCGTACCACGCCTGAGCCGTCGAGAAGCTGGGGTTGGCGCCGTCCAGCGCCGCACTGCCCGAACGGCTGTCGATCTCGTAGGTGACGATCGTCTTGGTGCCCTTGACGTAGCCCTCGTCGTCCGGGAACAGCGCGCTGCGCACCTCGTGCTGGTCGACCCGCTCGGGGCAGGTCCAGTCGAGCAGCAGATTCGCGTACGGCACGCCCTCGCGCTCGCCGATCGTCGCGTCGCCCACCTGTGTCGGCTGACAGGCCGTGGCCCGAGCGGTCACCGAGACCCGGTCGGAGACATACCTGAGGACCGTCGACGAGTGGCTCTTCAATGCCGCGGCCTGGGCGCCGCTGTCGCCCGCGTCAAATGCGGCGGTGCCCGCCGTGAAGAGTGGGTCATCGTCGCCCGAATCCGCGGCGGACACGACGAGAAGGTCGTATTCGAGATCCAGCGCCGTGCGGATGTGACCCTCGTCTCCGGCCGTTATTTTCGCGTACACAGTCGACGAGAAGCCGTGCGCCGACGCGGTTCCGGCGCCCAAAAATGGAAGCACCACTGCGGCAATCCCGACAGCGGTGCAGATAACGGTACGGCGGACGCGCCCCAACATGCGACTCCCTCGGTTGGCCAGTGCACGTTGCATGGCGTGGGTAAACACCAGCCCGCGCGTCGACGAACCGCCGGAAAACAACTACCGCGAAGGACCGCCCGCGGATAACCGGGTGCGGGGAATTGAGATAGGAATACGAGGTTGCCGCCACCACTCGAAAGGACGACCACCTTGCGCCCCCCGCTTCGGGCCGTCGCCATGCTGGCCGCGACCGCCGCACTGGTCGCCGCCTGCGACTCCGGCGACGACTGGTCCCAGCCGCACCCCGCACCCAGCGCCGTGGGGACTCTCGGCCCTGGATTCGTCGACCCCTCCACCACCCCCGCTCCGGAGGCGACGATCACGCCGCGACCCGGTTCGTGGGCCGGGGTCCACCCGCCGAAGGACTATCGGGTCGTCCTACTCACCGCCGGCACCGACGACCCGACCAAGGCTCTCGTGACGGCCGTGCGGGAGTGGGCCGACGACGAGCACGCGGATCTCCGGACCATCACCGTCGGCAACGCCCACGATGCCGTTCCCAGCATCGCCAAGGCCATGGAGATGAAACCGGATCTCATCGTCAGCGCCGGCGGTGACCTCATCGACCCCCTCGCCCTGGTCACCCCGAACCACCTGGACGAGAAGTTCCTCGTGGTGGGCGCCGAGCTCGCCGAGCCCACCCACAACGTCACGTCCGTCGACTGGGAAGGCGCGTCGTTCCGCGGGGAGGGGCTCGGCATGTCCTCGACGTACGACCCGAAGTCGTTCACCGGCGAGCGCTGCGCGGCAGCCATCCGGGCGGGTGTGGCGGCGGTCCTCAACGACCTGACCGGGATCGTGGTCTGGCTCTGACAGCGGTCCGCCCCGGGCCGTGACGGTGCGGGCTCAGCGCGGAACCGGCCCACGATCCTCGAACTCGTACGTGGTGGTGAGGCCCTCGGGCAGGTCGGGGACCAGGGCGTTGGTGCCGTCGACCACCTGGACGTAGCGCTTCCCCTGAAAGATCGAGTAGCTGCCGTCGGCGACCTGCTCGATCCGGAAGCGCTGCGTCGAGAGGGCCACCTCGCAGGTCCGCCCGCGTACGCTGCCCGGCGCGGCGTCGTGCACGACAGTCATGCAGACCTGGTCGGCGTCGGGCGGGGCGGCCAGGACGATCCGGAACCCGTCACCGTCGGGGCGCAGCACCCACAGTGCCCGGTCGTCGCTGCCCCGATCGGTGCGGGCCCGCACCTGGTCGCCACCCTCGTCGATCACCAACGCGGCCCCACGCATGCCGGGCAGCACGATCTGGACCTGACGTCGGCCACCCAGAATGTCCTGTCGACCGGCCGTCGCGGTCTCGGACGGAACGACCGGGGCCGACGACGGGACGGGACTCACCGGGCCGACACCCACCTCCGGCGTCTCGACCTGGTTCGGGGTCGTCCAGACGACGACGCCCACGGTGCCGGCCAGGAGGGCCAGACCGGCGGCGACGATCGTCGTCCGATGCCGCCGACGCCTGTCGCTGCGCTGCCGCAACGTCTGCGCGGGGGGAAGCGTGGCGACTCGCCGGACCTCGTCGACGATCGCGGTGAGGTCGTCGCGTGGATCAGCCATGGGACGTCTCCTCCTGGTGCGCATCGGTCAGCAACCCGGCCATCGCTCGTCGACCACGGGCGAGGTACGTCTTCACGGTCCCGACGGGGGCCTGCATCTCGGCTGCCACCTCGGCGACGCTGAGATCGTTCAGGTGGTGCAGCACCACGGCCCGGCGCTCGTTGACGCTCAACCGCTGCAACGCCTGCAACAGGGCGACGTGGTCCTCGTTCAGTCCGGGAACGCCCTGGTCGACGGCGGCCCGGCGATGCGCGCGTACCCGGTTGAACGTCTTGCGCCAACTGCTCACCGCGATCCGGGACGCGACGCGGCGGACCCACGCCTCCGGGCTGTCCGCCTCCCGTACCGTCCGCCAGCGCTGCCAGGCCCGCATGAACGCCTCGGCGACGGCGTCCTCCGCCTCAGCCCGGTTGCCGGTCAGCGCGTACACGTGACCCACGACCCGGCCCGCGCAGGCCGCGTAGAGGGCGTCGAACTCCTCGGCGTCACGCATCCGACCGGTGCCCTCCCCTGCCGCGTCCGCTGGTCACCGCCGCATGCAACCCTTCCGGGTGAATCGGACACCTCAGCGCGGGGCAGGATTGTGGTGACCGTCACAGCAGAGTGATCAACCTAACGTCCTGCCCAGGCGTCATCGTGCCGTCCCGGGAGACGCCCGTGGCGGAGAGGACGATGTGCGACGACGGCAACGACGCGCGCTGACAGCCGGCGTACTCGCGATGGCGCTGGTGGCGGCGGGCCTGACGGCCACCCCGGCGAGCGCGCGGGTGCGGCCGGAGGGCGCGGTCGACGGCAGACCCGGCACCTTCACGCTGATCACCGGCGACGAGGTGTCGCTGGACGCGAGCGGTCACCCGACGATCCAGCGCGGGCCGGGGCGGCCCGGCATGCGGTTCGTGACCAGCCGCGAGGGCGGCCACCAGTTCGTCATCCCGGTGGACGCGATGCCGCTGCTGCGGGACGGACGCCTCGACCGTCGGCTGTTCGACCTCACCGTGCTCGGCGGGTTCGGCTACGACGACCGCTCCGCCGAGTTGCCGCTGCTTGTCGCGTACCCGGAGAACGCGTCAGCGCAGGCGCGGGCCGCGACCGTCGGGGGTGCCGCGCGGGTCCGGGCCGACCTGCCCGCCACCCACGCGTTGGCCGTGCGCGCGCAACCGGCCGACCGGGTCACGCTCTGGGGGTCGCTCACCCGTGGGACGGCCGCCGGGCGCACCCTCGCCGCGGGGGTCACCCACATCTGGTTGGACGGCAAGCGCACGGTCTCCCTCGATCGCAGCGTGCCGCAGATCGGTGCCCCGACGGCCTGGCAGGCCGGGTTCGACGGCACCGGTGTCACCGTGGGCGTGCTGGACACCGGGATCGACGCCGGTCACCCCGACTTCGCGGGACACCTCACCGAGGTCCGCGACTTCACCGGAGGCAACGACCCGAGCGACGCGGTCGGTCACGGCACCCACGTGGCGTCGACGATCGTGGGCAGCGGCGCTGCCTCCGACGGCAGGTACCGCGGGGTGGCGCCGGGGGCGAAGCTGCTCGTCGGCAAGGTCTGCGCCACCACCGAATGCCAGGACTCGGACATCATCACCGGCATGCAGTGGCTCGCGCCGCAGGCGCGGGTGGTCAACCTGAGCGTGGGCGGCGACGACGCCCCCGGCCTCGACCCGCTGGAGACCGCGGTCCAGGAGCTGAGCCACCGCTACGGCACCCTCTTCGTGGTCGCGGCCGGCAACGAGGGCAAACCGAAGTCGGTCTCCTCGCCGGCCTCCGCCGACGACGCCCTCGCCGTCGCCGCTGTCGACGCCGACGACCAGCGGGCGTACTTCTCCAGCCGGGGTCCGCGCGTCGGCGACAACCACATCAAGCCCGAGATCAGCGCACCGGGCGTCGACATCGTGGCCGCCGCGCCCGGCGGCCAGTACGCCACCATGTCCGGCACGTCGATGGCCACTCCGCACGTGGCCGGCACCGCCGCGATCCTCGCCGGGCAGCACCCGGACTGGGCCGGCCCGCAGCTCAAGGCCGCCCTGATGGACTCGGCCAAGCCGACCGGCGAGGACACCATCTACGAGCAGGGCGCCGGCCGGGTCGACATCGCCCGGGCGGTCGCCCAACCGGTCGCCGCCGAGGTCGCCGCCATCGACTTCCCCGTCCAGCGCTGGCCGCACGCCGACGACACCCCGGTCACCCAGGTCGTCGGCTACCGCAACACGGGCACCGCGCCGGTCACCCTGACGCTGGGCATCGCCCCGGCCCCGGCCCCGGCCGGCATGCTCACCGTCAGCCCGACCACGTTTGTGGTGCCGGCCGGTGGCCGCGCCGAGGCGACGATCACCGTGGACACGCGGGTGGACGCCCCGGACGGCGTCTACCAGGGTGCGCTGACCGCGACCGGAGCCGGCGACCTGCGGGTACGCACGCCGTTCGCGCTCAACCGCGAGATCGAGAGCTACGACGTACGGCTCACCCACACCGAACGCGACGGTCGACCGGCCACCGACTACACGACAGTGGCGGCGAACCTGGCCACCGGAGAGTTCAGCACCCTCGACGGGGCGCCGGGCGGCGGCACCCTGCGGCTGCCCAAGGGCCGGTACGCACTCTGGAGCACCATCCACGAGGGCGACGCGTCGACCCTGCTCGTGCAGCCCGTGCTGGACGTACGCGGCCCGGTCACCGAGGCCGTCGACGCCCGCACCGCCAAGCCGGTAGCGCTGACGGTGCCCCAGCCGGACGCCGCGCCCGTCGCGATCAACGTCAGTGCGAACTGGGACGACGGCTTCCGCTATCCCGGAGTGCAGCTCAGCGGGGTGTCGTTCGGGGACGTCTTCTTCGGCCGGATCGGACCCGCCGTCGCGGCACCCGAGTTCACCGCGACGCTGGGTGTCGGGCTCGCCCGTCCGGGCAGTGCCGGGACCTTCCGGAACAGCCCCTACACGTACGACCTCGCGTACGTCCGCCCGGGCGACATGTTCACGGGCCTCACCAGGAAACTCTCACCGGGAAACCTGGCCACCGTCCGGACGACCTACCGGAGCCAGTCCACGGCGACGACGGCCGTCCGGTTGCACCGTGCGGCGGCGCCCGGCGGCTCGGGTCCGATCGGTTCGAGAACGCCACTCGACCTGCCGTTCCGCGGCACCGAGTACTACAACACCGACGGCGGCATCACCTGGACGTCCACGTTCGTCGAGGGTGACAACGCCACCACGCAGACGTCGACCTTCACGGCGGGCAGGTCGTACACCCAGACCTGGAACGCGGCGCCCTTCGGCCCCACCGTGGCGCAGGCGCCGACGCTGACACCCCTGGGGTACGCGGGCCGCGACGGCGACACCATCTCGATCGCGTCGTTGCCCCTGTTCGGGGATGCCACGGGTCGCCCCGCCACCCGCGACGACCGGCCGGTGCAGGTCCGGCTGCTGCGGAACGGCAAGGAGATCGGCACCTCGGACAGCCCGTGGGCCGAGTTCGCGGTGCCCGCCGGCAAGGCGACGTACCGGCTCGAGGCGACGGCCACCCGCGGCGCGCCGGACACCCTGTCGACGTCGGTCTCGGTGGCCTGGACCTTCACCTCGGCGCACACCACGTCGCCGCAACGGTTGCCGCTGACGACGGTCCGGCCGACGCTCGTGCTCGACGACACCAACACGGCCCGGACGGGCCGGATCGCGGCCGTCCCGGTGGCGCTGGACCGGCAGGCGGGCTCGACGGCGGCCGCCAACCGGACCCTCGGGGTGTCCGCGTCGTTCGACGACGGCAGGACGTGGGTGGCGTTGCCGGTGCTCCGGAACGTGGCCCTTATCAGCCACCCCCGGCGAGCCGGGTTCGTCTCGCTGCGGCTGACGGCCACCGACACCGCCGGCAACACGGTCACGGAGACGATCCAGCGGGCCTACCAGATCGCCTGACACACCGTCCGGCCCGGGGTGGCGGCGCTTGAGCTGCCGCCCCGGGCCGGGCCTCGGTGCGCCACGGCGGTAACGGCACCGCCGTCGGTGATCGAGGACACGGTGCACTGGCTCGTCCGGCAGGGTGAAATCAGATGTGTGAGCAGAGCAGGCACCTCGGGCGACGCCGTGAAGTGCACTCTGCCCATCCGCCATTCGGCTTCCACCAGCGGAAACGGCATTCCCCTGCCGGACGAGCCGGGGCGGACGACGACGCACCACCGGCAGCGCTGGGCAGTGGAGACGATGACTGTCGCCCCCGACGACACGGTGCTGGAGATCGGATGCGGTCGGGGAGCCGCCGTCTCTCTGGTCGCCAGCCGCCTCACGACCGGTCGGATCGTCGCCATCGATCGGGCTGCGACGATGGTGCGACTTGCCACCAACCGGAACGTTGCCCATGTCAACGCCGGCCGAGCTGACATTCGCTGTGTCGGGTTCGAGTCGGCCGACCTTGACCCACTCCGTTTCGACAAGATCTTCGCAGTGAACGTCAGCATGTTCTGGCTGGGCGACGCGACACCGCAGATCGAGCGAGTGCGGAGCCTGCTGAAGCCCGATGGGCGGCTCTACGTCTTCGGCGAGCGACCCACGGCCGCACACGCCACAGCGAACCTCACCTCGACCACGTTGCTGCTGGAGGCCCACGGCTTCGCGACAACCACGGCGAGCGCCACTCGCGGTAAGGGGCAGGTGCTCACCTGCGTGAGCGGCGCACGCCGTCCCACCGAGTAGCGCGGGTGACGCAGCATCGACCGCGAACGTCGTTCGTCCCAGCGCGGGGAGCAGCGGCACCCAGATCGAGCCAGACCCGCGCCTGCCCGTCGCCATCTCGCGGAAGGACCCGTGGCGGAGTTGTCCGCCACGGGTCCTTCGTCAGCAACGAGTCAGACCTACGTCACGACTCAGCGCTGGAGGGTCAGCAGACCCGGCCGGTACGGCAGGAGGCCGTAGGGGACACCGTCGGAGCTGGGGGAACGACCCTGGTAGAGCAACTGCAGGTTGCAGGCGTCGACTGTCATCGTCTGGTCGGCGTTGGTGCGCAGCAGCTCACCGTGGCTGATGTCGTTGGTCCAGGTGGCACCACTGTTGACCTTGGCGGCGAACGGGTTGCTCTGCGTCGCGGCCTGCGGCGTCCACGTACCGTTGAGGCTGGTCGCCGTGAACGAGCGGAAGTAGCGGCCGGTCGAGCCGATCGCCTCGACGATCATGAGGTACTTGTTCAGACCCTGCAGCTTGTAGACCTGCGGGGCCTCGAACAGGTTGTTCTGCGTGTCGCTCATGATGGTCGTGTAGCTGCTGCCGAAGTTACCGGGGAAGTTCCCGATCGGCATGCTGGTCCGGTAGATCTTGCCGTTGTCGCCGGCGAAGAACAGGTACATGGTCGTGTCGTCGGCGATGACCGTCTGGTCGATCGGCCCGGTACCGGAACCGGTGATGCTCCCGGTGAACATCGGCTGCGCCGCGGACCAGCCGTTCGGGTTGGTCGGGTTGGTCGAGGTCCGGTAGTGGAACGCCGCCCCGGCCCCCCACTGGTAGGTGAGCACCCAGATGTTCTTCGGCGCGAAGTAGAACAACGACGGGGCGACGGTCCCCGAGTTCATCCCGGTCTGGGTGGCCGAGGCCATCTGCGACCAGTTCGAGAAGAGGCTGAAGTTCATCGAACCCCAGCTGTCGCCGAAGTCGTGCGTGGTGGCGTAGACCAACTGCTGGCCGTTGAAGGGGGCCACGGTGAAGTCCTTGAGCGACACCCAACCCGACTTCGGAGTCGCCAACACGCCACTCGACGACCAGCGGTACGTCGAGGGAAGGTCACACACGCCACCCGGCGGCGGTGACGACGGCGGCGGCGTGGTGGGGTTGCTCCCACCGTCGACGCGGACGAACTGCCACTGCTGGTTCGTGCCGTTCCAGTCGTCGTACTGCACGATGTTGCCACCGTCGGCGGTCGAGGCGCCCTGCACCTCCATCACCTTGTTGCTGTTGCGGTTGATCAACCGGACGTAGCCGCTGTCCGAGTCGGCCAACCGGAACTGCTGGTTGGTGCCGTTGTTGTCAGACCACTGCACGATCGGCCCGCCGTTGGCGGTCGAGCGGCCGGAGACGTCCAGCACCTTGCCGGACAGCCGCGACTTCACCCGGTAGTAGCCACCGCCGGAGTCGACGAACTGCCACTGCTGCTGGTTGCCGTTGTTGCGCGTCCACTGGGTGATCCGGGCACCGTCGTTCGTGGCCAGGTTGTACACGTCCAGGGCCTTGTTGCTGTTGCGGTTGATCAACACGTACCACGCGCTCGTGTCGACAGTCGCCGCGGCGGCGGGCGACGACACCACCGCGACGGCAGCACCGCCGACCAGCACCGCCGCCGCGCCAGCGGCGATAATGCGGGGCAACCACCAACGCCGCCGTGACGGCGGTGCGATCGATGGAGACCTATCGAGGGCAGACATGATCCTCCTTCAGTGACCAAAGCCGAACGGCCTGCCCGAGGGTGGGCGCACCGCGACGTGTGTCCGGGCGATGCGTCGGGGAAGTTAGCGCTAACAACACGCCTACATGCCCTGACGCACGACCGATTCGGGGGTCGACGAAGCAGGCTTCCCCGGTAAGCCATAGATGTCGTCGTCCTTAGCCATCGACTGTGAGCGATAACATGCCGTTCGTCAAGACGTAACGTGCTGGGAACATCAGGCGGTGACGTGTCGTGCCGCAGGGCGGGATCGCCTCCCACCGGGCCTGTGCAGGCATCCGCCCCCAACTCGTCGGCACGGGCCGCAGCCGGAGCCCTTGAGGAGCCGATGCGTTGGCGCTAACATCGACGGTTGCCCATTATTCGGGCAACGTCAACCCGGACCGCCGCAGCCGGCCGGACCGCCGCCACAGCGCACCACACCCAGGTTCAGGAGACGTGGGTCAGGCAACGATGGCCCCTGGGTGGGGGCTCGGCGACGCAGTCGGGGTGCGCCCGCCTCAGACCGCGCCTCGGTCGACCAGGCTGAAGGTGGTGTCGACCGGGGCATCACCCATGAACTCGACGTAGATCTCGCTCCTGGTCTCGTCCCACTGCACCACGCCGTGCTCCTCGTTGACGATGACGTAGGAGGTGCGCCCCTTGTCGTCCTTGCCCTCAGGAGTTATCGAGAACAGAGTTGCCTTGGTCGGCCGGCACTCGGCCCCTACCAACAACTTGTCGTCGTCCCCATCTCTCTTGACCCCGAGGCACGGTCGGTGGGCGATCTCCGGGTTCAACGACTTGATCATGTATTCGACGCCGTCCGGTTCGAGCACGAAGAGCGCGTCCTTGCCGGTCCCGCTACCGACCACGACCTCGCCGTCCGACGGCAGTGACAGATCACGGTCGATCTCCACCACGTGCACCAGGATTCGCCGCTGTCCGGTCAGGATGGCCTGGGTAGGGTCCGCGGCGGCCGACGGCGAACCGGTCGGCTTGGCCGCTGGCGTGGACGCGGCGGCCGATGCCCCGCTCGCCGCCTGACTCCCCGCCGCCGTCGAACCGGCCGGGGCCGGTCCGGCCTGGTCGTCCAGCAGTCGCGGGCCGAACAGGAAGGCGGGCACCAGCACCGCGATCACCGCGACGACCGACCCCAGAGCGATGAGCCAACGACGCCGGCCCGAGCCCGCACGCCCGCCGGACGGCTCCGAACGCCGCCCCTGGTCGGCAGCACCGTGCGCCTGTGCCGCACGCACTGTCGGCATCTCAGCCAGGCGTTGGGCTGTCTCGGCAGCACCCCGCTGATTCGCGGCGGTCAACAGTTCGTCGAGCAACTCCCGGGCGGTGGGCCGGGCAGCGGGATCCTTCTCCAGCGCCCGGGCGACCAACTCCCGCAGCGCACCGCCGAGGCCGGTCAGGTCCGGCGGTTGGGTGAGGATCCGCATCGCGACGGCGGTCGGGGAGTCACCCCCGAACGGGTTACGGCCGGTCGCGGCATGAGCGACCAGGGCGCCCCAGGCGAAGATGTCCGCGGCCGGACCCACCGTGTGGCCGGACGACGCGTCGAAGCGCTCCGGGGCCATGTACGAGACGGTCCCGACCATCTGGTTGGTCCGGGTGTGCTGGCTCGTCGCCTCGAAAGCTCGGGCGATGCCGAAGTCGATTACCTTGATCCCACCCGGTGCGACCAGGACATTGGCCGGCTTCAGGTCTCGGTGGATCACCCCGGCGCCATGGATGGCGGTGAGCGCGGTTGCCACCCCGACCGCGATGCTGTGCAGTTGCGCGGCCCCCAGCGGCCCTCGATCCCTGATCACCTGGGCCAGACTGGGGCCCTCGACGTACTCCACCACCAGGTACGGCGGGTTGTGGTCCGGGTCGGCGTCCAGGACCTCGGCGGTGCAGAACGGTGGAACCTGGCGGGCGCGGTTCACCTCACTTCGGAACCGACCACGGAACTCCTCGTCATGCGAGAACTCCGGCCGGACGACCTTGACCGCCACCTGCCGACCCTGCGGAGACCGGGCCAGGAAGACAGTGCCCATGCCCCCGTCGCCGAGCCGGTCGAGCACGTCGTACCCACCGAGGCGGGCCGGGTCCCCGGGACGCATCCCGTTGCTCACGCCGGATGCCCGCAGACCGCGATCACCGCGCGAACCGTTCCGCCTGTCACCCGTTCCCCTTAGGTCACTCGACTGCCGCCCGCAGCCTATCGTCCGCCCACCAAACCCTGTCGATGCCGTCCACGCCTCGGGGTTCCCCCGTCGGCGCCCCGGGCGCGGACGCCGCAGCGGGTGCGGGCGTGGTCAGGCGACAGGTCCGGAGCGTTCCGATGAGCTGTGGTGCAGCCCGCGAGGAAGGTGCTGCGGTCGGGGCCTCACGGCACTCCTCGGCCTCGGTGTTGCTCCAGCGGGGACGCCCTCGCAGGAGCTATATGATGAGAGCCCTACCAGCACCGATGTCAGCGAGCGGGTCTGCGTTGCCGGCTCTCGACTGATGTGACCAGGAAGGGTGACCGCGTCGGTGACACCCACCATGACTCACCGCGAGGACCCCGCGGAAGTCGCGCCGACCGTCGTCGGCCGAAGCGGTGCACCTTCCCGCGCAGACCACGAATCCGGCTCGTGACCTTCCGCTACATCGCTCGGACGGTTCGCGGGCTGGAGTGGATCTCGGCCGCGGAGATCGAGCGGGACATCGCCGGCGCCACCATGATCACCATGGCGGCCAGGGAGGTGAGCTTCGAGACCGAGCGGCCCGAGCCGGCCGTCGCACGCCTCAAGACCGTCGACGACCTCTTCGTCCAGGTGGGTGAGGTCGGCGGTGTCGGACACACCAAGGCGGATCTTTCGCCACTCGCGACCCAACTGGCGCGGCTGGAGTGGAGGTCCTCGATCCCGGCCGTGTCCGCGCTCCGTGAACTTCCCGAAGCGCTCAGGTTCGATGTCGTCGCGAGCCTCGAAGGGCGACGGACCTACAACCGGTTCGACGTGGAGAACGGCACCGGACGTCTGCTCCAGGACCGGCTCGGAGGCACCCACCTGCCGCGCACGGAGAGCGTGCGCCCCAAGGATCCCGACCTGACCGTCCGGCTGTTCCTCCGCGGGCCGACGGCTGTCGCCGCGCTCCGGCTCGGGCAACGCCCCCTGCACCGGCGAGGCTACAAGGAGGAGGCGGGACCTGGGACTCTGCACCCTCCAGTGGCCGCGATGCTGGCGATGCTGGCGGACCTCGCTGCTGGCCAGACGATGATCGACCCGTTCTGCGGAGACGGCACGATCGCCATCGAGGCCGCCCTGCTCGGAACGGGCGCCGACGTGTCCGCCAGCGACATCGATGCCACTCGGGTCGGTAACGCACGCCGGAACGCGGAACGCGCAGGGGTGCGGGTCCGGTTCGCGGTCGCCGACGCGGGGAAAGCTGCCTGGACACCGGGATCCCTCGACGCGATGGTGACGAATCCGCCCTGGAACGTTGCGGTTTCCGGCAGCGGTGAGCTGCGCCGGTCTCTCGACCCCTTCTGGGCGCGGCTGTCTGACGCCTTCACCACGCAGGGACGGATCTGCGCTCTGGGCGACGCCGAACTCCAGATTCCGGCCAGGATCGCAAGCCTCGGCCATGTCGTCACCATGAGCACACAGATCCGTCTCGCCGGGAGGATCTCCGAGGTTGTCCTGGCTCACCCTGCCGCTGCGGAGCCGTTCCACCTGCCCGCCAACCTGGCGCGGTGGCGTGCGCGTGCCCGGCGTGCCGGCATCGTCACCGAAGCCGGCTGGTAGAGCGATCAGGGCCGCTCGGCGCTGAGGGGAAGTTGCGCGACCGGCACGAGCCGCCGGACACCCCGGCTGGGGCTGGGCTGGTCGGTGCCCTTGACGGTGGCGATGTCGGCGACGAGGGCCTCGATCTGTTGGCGGGTGACACCTGGCATGCAGATCAGGTGGCTGATGCCACCGTCGGCATTGGAGAGCCCGTGGCGACGGGCGATTGTCAGCGGTGGGGTGGTGAAGTACACGGTGAAGGCGTGGACGTTGCGCCAGGCGGGCCAGCCGATGCTGGCCAGGAGCGAGTGGGCGTAGCGGGCTGTCTCACGGGCCTGTTCGGCGCGCTCACGGTGCCCGTCCTCGCCGAAGAGCCGCATCACGTACCACATCTGCACGGCGAGTTGGCCGGTGCGGGATCCGCCGATGGTGGTGTCGGTCGTGGCGGTGTAGGCGATTCGCCGGGCCGCGCGTTGTAGTGAGCGGCGGGTCAGGACCAGTCCACCGGTGATCGTGGTGCCGTAGAACTTGTGGCACGAGATCGCGACCGAGTCGATCACGCCGTCGAGGTCGAGGGCCACCGGCCGCTCCGGCAGCAGGACCAGCGGGACGCCGGCGAGCGCGCCATCGACGTGCAGGTGGTTCTTGCGGATGGCCAGGTCGGAGAGGATGGTGCGAATCCGGACCGGGTCGTCGACCGCCTCCGTGACCGTCGTGCCAGCGTTGGCCACGACGATCGCCGGGCGATCCCGGCGTCGGGCGAGCTCGCCGCGCAGATCGTCATAGTCGATCTCGCCGGTGTTGTCGGTGCGGATGACCACCTCGGGCAGGCCGAACATGCCTGCCGTCTTGTTGATCCAGTAATGAGTGGCCTGGCTGTAGTAGAGGACGGGATCCGCGCCCGCGAACCTGTCTCGCGCCAGCAGGATCGCCGCCTGGTTGGCCTCGGTGCCGTCGCCGGTCAGGTAGCCCCACCGGTCACCGGTTGGAGCGCGGAACAGGTCGGCATGCCAGTTGAGGACCTCCCGCTCGTACGCCTTCGTGTGGGCGGTGTCCGGTGCGGTCTCCGGGTCGCCGACGTTGTTGATCAACATCTGGAAGAGCGGAAGCGTTGGCCCGTAGTCGATGTCCCGTGCGGCCGGAAAGCCGATCGAGCGATCCTTCGCCAAGCTGGCGAGAAGGTTCTCGATCTGGGCGGCGAGGGACAGATTGTCGGGGACGCTGGTGGGAGCGCTCATCGCGGACCCGCCGTCGCGGCACTCACGGCATCACGGACCAGCAGACCGCATCGCTGATGGCAGGGGGTGGTCACGAGCACTCCGTTGTTAGGCACCCAAAAACACAAAGTGGACCATGATTACGCCCGGCGGGCAACCAGTCCTTTGTCGAGCGATCGAACGGACTGGTGGTGTGCGGTTGATCGCGGTGCGTGTGCAATGAGAGGCTATGGCGACGGTTTTCCGGGGAGGACTACATCGTGGTGTATGACAGGCGAGCGACCCAGCCAGGCCCTCCTGAGTGGACTGCGGAGAGCTGGAGGGCGTCCGCCAGTGGCGGTTGGACGACGGAGGCGCCCTGGGACCAGCAACCGGACAACCAGACGTCGCCCTACCAGCAGGCGCCGGTGCCGGACAGCCGGCATGCCTGGGTGGCGCCGACGAGTGCGGTGCCGTCCCCGGCAGCTGAGCGGTACCCGCCGGCATCGTGGCATTCGACGTCTCCCGCGCAGCCGCCACCACCCGATCCGCCGCCGGCCGCGCGAGAGTCGCCCCCCGCCGCGCCCCCGGTCAGCGATCCCGAGACACGACGGATCTGGGCCTCGCTGCGGTCTTCCGCGCTGAGCCGAGTCGGGTTGATGAACACCATGCACGGCCGCCACGCCTGGGCCCAGCGCCGGCGTAGCCCGTTGTGCCCGTACGGCTTCGCGTTTCTCTACGCGGTGCCGTTCCCCGGCTCCACACCGGACCGACCGGTCTTTGAGGTCGGAGCGGCGACGCGTCTGGACAAGGCTGGCGAGGACGTGTCAAACCTGCCCAGGTTGCTGTACGACCTGACCGAGACAGCACAGCACTACCTCGATCACGGCGGGTTGGACCCGCGTCAGCCACCGCAGATGTGTAACCGGGTCGACGAGCGGGTCAACGCCGACTCGACGTTCATCGGCATCGCGGTGAGTTCGCTCGATGGTCCGCTGGGCACCTGGGAGCAGACGATGCGGCAGGTGGAGGGCGAGGATCGGATCCCGGGACGGTTCTACATCCAGCTGATGGACCCCGAGGAGACGCGGATACTCGTCGATCGGCCCACCGACCCGTGGAGGAAGCCGTTGATCCAGTCGACGACGCCGACGTACGAGGCGTGGCGGCCGTTGCAGAGCCACCCGGGCGACGCGCCCATCTGGACTGGCATAGCCCAGTTGGCGACCCTGGTCCACCACGGCGCTCAACGGATCGGGAAGGGCAGAGGCGGGGCAGCGTAGCCAGCTCGACAGAGCGAAGGCGGGGCCGCACACGCGGCCCCGCCTTCGGTGTCCTTCGAGGACGTTCAGAGCGTGAGGTGGCCCAGATCCTCGTCAACCTGACGCGTCGGGTTCGTCTCCCGCACACCGACGGAGGCGAGCAGCTCCGGCCGGCGAAGCCGCAGGCTGACCGCCCACAGCACGCCGACGAGGACGAAGGCGCCCACCGTCCCGGGCACCAGCCACGCCCGGTGTGACCCGGGTGGCGTACCCAGCGCGGCACTGATGTTGATCAGCGTGACCAGCAGGATCACCGCGATCGAGATACCGCCGAGCGTCGGTGCGATCATCCGCGCCCACAGCGACTCGTTGCGCCCACCGCCCCCGGCGAAGAAGCGGACGGTGGCGAGTGAGCTCACCGCCATCAACAGCATCAGACTCACCGCAGCGATGTTGGACAGCCAGGTGAACATGGTCAGCGCCTCGGCGCCGCTCATCACGAACAACAGGAGGACGATCAGAGCGGTGATCGACTGGGCGACCGATCCGCCCTGCGGCGCACCGGAGCCGCCCTCACGGATCGTCGCCAGCCGCGCCGGCAGCAGACGGTCCTTGCCCAGCGTGAACACGTACCTCGCCACGCTGTTGTGGAAACTGATCATCGCCGCGAGGACGCTGCTGATCAGCAAGAGGTTGCCCAGCGCCACGAGCAGCACGCCGGCCGTACCAGCGCGGGAGGTGGAGAAGACCTCGAACGGCAGCGGCACCGACGGGTCGCGGGCCAGATCAGCGACCTGGTCCGCCCCCACCGTGGCCACCATCGCCCACGCGCACAGGGCGTAGAGCAGGCCCAGGCCGAGGATCCCGCAGAAGATGCTCCGCGACACCGCCCGCGGTGAGCGGGCCTCGGCACCGTACGCGGCAGGGGTTTCGGTGCCGAAGAACGCGGCGATACCCAGCGGCAGGACCGCGAGGCCGGCCACCACCCCGCCGCCGAACAGTTGCGTCGGGTTCAGCGCCTCGAACGTCAGGTGACCACCTGCCGGGTGCGCCAGCCCCATCAGCACGAAGACGAGCAGCAGTGCGACCTCGACGACCAGGATGGTTCCGAACATGGCGGTGCTGATGCCGGTGCGTTGCAGACCGAATGTCGCGACGATCGCCCAGGCGAGGAGAGCCCACGCCCACCACGGGCCGCCGATCAGTCCACTTGCCACCGAACCGAGCAGGCCGTACAGCGAGATCTGGATGGTGTTGTAGGCCAGCAGCACGACTGGCGCACCGGCGACGCCGACGGGCCGGGACAGCCCGGCAGCGAGGGCGGTGTAGAAGATCCCGCTGGGTGGCACGTACCTGGCGATGGCGATGTACCCCGGCGCCCAGAGAAGCATCACGACGGTCAGGAGCAGGAAACTGCTGGCCACGCCGGTGTTTCCGGTGGCCGCATAGGTGGCCACGATGCCGCCGACGAGCACG
Organism: Micromonospora sp. NPDC085948; assembly: GCF_040686315.1. Classification (NCBI taxonomy): domain Bacteria; kingdom Bacillati; phylum Actinomycetota; class Actinomycetes; order Micromonosporales; family Micromonosporaceae; genus Micromonospora; species Micromonospora sp. NPDC085948. The sequence continues at coordinate 28,542 of NZ_JBFBJW010000004.1, forward strand.
GCCATCGGGGACGATGCGGTCGCGCCGAATGTGACAAGCGAACTCATCCGCAGTGTCTTGCGAGCCAGCCCTCGCTCGGCGGACACCGTCAGGGGGGTCACAGGGGACGTGACCATCACTCAACCTCCCCAGGTCTAAGGCAAATCGGTCAGGCGACGGGACTCGATGACCTTACAGGTGATTTCGCCGTCACAGCGAGCAGCGAAGCATAGATGTGATCACTCATCGGAGGCGGGCGTTGCGCCGTGTGTGTCCACGATGCGGCCCTCGGTCGCAGCGCGTCGCTGACCACCGCGCGGGGCTTTGCCGGCTACCTACCGGTCACCTGATCGCAGGACCTCGCCGAGCAGAATCCGGTCGGTCTTGCCGTTGGCCGTGAGCGGCAGGGCCTCGAACCGCGTGACCCGGCGGGGCACCATGAACGGGGCAAGCGTGGACCGCAGCAGGGCCAGCAGCTTCTCCTCGTCGGCCACCGGCCCCTCGTAGGCGAGGTGCAGATCCACACCACCCGCTGGCACGGGGAGGGCCAGGGCGACCGCCTCGGCGACCTCCGGGTGCCGCCGGGCGACCGCCTCGATCTCGCCGAGTTCGACGCGGTATCCGGACACCTTCACCTGGTGGTCCAGCCGGCCGAGGTGGATCAGCCGGCCGTTCTCGTGGCGGACCCGGTCCCCGGTCCGGTACCAGTCCGATCCGGACGGTGTGCCGTGGCGGAGCCGGTAACGGCCGGCGGCGCCGGTGACGAACCGGTCGCTGTCGTCCGCCGGATCGAGATAGCCCGGGAACCGCTGCGGACCCCGGACGCACAGCTCTCCCTCGGCCGTGGGGCGCAGGTCTTCGTCGAGCAGCAGCCAGTCGACCGCCGGGTAGGGCTCCCCGATGGGCACGGTGCCGTTCGTGGTGACAGGCCAGTCGGCGGGCGATGCCGGCAGGCGGTAGCCGGTGCACGTGACGGTGAGTTCGGTGGGTCCGTACATGTTCTCGATGACGCTGTTCGGCGCGGCCGTCTGCCAGGCGGCCGCGGCGTCGACGGACAGCGGCTCGCCGCAGAACATGCTCCATCGCAACGTCGGCATCCGGTCCGGGCCGAGCTGCCGTAGCCGCCGCGCGATGGCGACCGCCGACGGCACCGAACTCCAGTGGGTGATCTCGCGTTGCCGGACGAACCGGACCGCCGCCATCAGGTCCGCCGGCTGCGGCACCACCACTGTCGCTCCGGCGCCCCAGGTGGCGAAGAGGTCGAAGATCGACGGGTCGAAGGTGAGATCGAACATCTGCGACACCCGGGCGTCGCTGGTCAGCTCCGCGCGTCCGGTCACGGCCCGCAGGAAGGCGAGCACGTTGGCCTGGGTGACCGGCACGCCTTTCGGCGTCCCGGTCGACCCGGAGGTGAACATGATGTACGCCGGACGGGCCGCGTCCCCGTGGTCTGCGGGCCTGCCGTCGCCCGGTGGGAGCGCGGCGAGGGCGCGATCGTCGACCGGTAGCACCGGCACCGGCACCGCACCGCCGCTGCCGCCGGCGTCGGCGAGGACCAGGTCCAGCTCGGCCGCCGTGGCGATGGCCGCGGTCCGCGCGGGCGGATACGCCGGACTGAGCGGTACGACAGTGGCGCCCAACCGGTACGCGGCGAGATACCCGGCGTACGCACCGGCGCTGCGTGCCGCGAGCAGCCCCAGCCGGCGCGGGGGCTGTCCGAGCCGGTGGACCACCGCAGCGGCGACCCGGCCCGCGAGATCGTCGAGATCCCCGTACCGGAGCTGATTGGCTCCGAGATCCAGCGCGATCCGGTCCCGATGCCGGGCGGCGGACTCGGCGAACCAGTCGTACAGGGTGTTCACGCGGTTGCCCCCTCGGTGCTGATCCGGTCGAACGCGGCCCGGACCACACCCGGCCGGGGCCGCCCACGGCCGGCCGACTCCACGGCGAACCGCAGAGCCCGCGGCAGGTCCTCCCAGGCGGACACGGCGGCCGCGGCCACCGCCGGGTCGGTCAGCCCGGCGGCCGACCGGACCCGGTGGCGGAACACCTGGTGCCGGCTCGCCGCCCACAGGTCGTCGGCCAGTGCGGCGAGCCTCGCCGGGCCCTCGACCGCGGCGGCGAGGTGCGTCACGGCGGCCGAGCCGGTGAGCCATCCCGGCTCCACGGGAGGACGCACCGCGGCGGTACGGGCCAGCCAGCGGTACTGCGACGGCGGTGGCACCTCGACGGGCTCGCCGAGGGCGTGCCGATCGCGGTTGGCGACCTCACCGGACGCTGTGGTGACCGGCGTGAGCAGCACCCGCAGCTCGTCGTCGGTGACCGGCCCGTGGTACGGACGATGCTCACCATGCGGCGTCGTCGCGGCGAAGTGGTCCTCCACCTGCCAGCGGCCCCCGGGGCGGCCGCCGGTCAGCAGCACCCAGTGCGGGGTCGCGCGGCGCTGGTACTCGGGAGACCAGGGCAGCTGTTCGGTGTTCGCGACCGCCAGGACCGCGCCACGGGTCTCCAGCTCGGCGGCGATCCCGGCCGTGGCCTCGGCCCATCGGCCCGTCCCGAGATATCCCAGGCTGCCGCCGTCGATACGGCCGTGATGCGACAGGGCCGTCGTCGCGGGGAGGACCGCGAGACGTACCGCGTCGGCCAGCTCGGACCGCAGGTGCGGCCGCCCGGGTGCCAGGTAGGCGGCCAGGTTGCTGGTGTAGCAGCTCAGCTCCGCCCAGTTCGTCATCGTTCCCCCGTCCCGTGGGCCACGGCCAGGCGGCCGACCGCCACCGCGGCCGCCGTCGTACCCCGGTCGTGCGAGATGCTGACGCCGGTCGTGGACCACCCGGCCAGGGTGGGCAGGTCCGGTCCGGAAGGGTACGACCCGCCCGCCGTCCACACGTCCGTGTCCACCTAGACCACCGTCACCAGGCGAGACCGTGCAGGAGGTCGTCGACGCGGTCGGCGAGCAGCTCACGGGCCACCTCGCCGACACCACCACCGATGCCGAACACCGCCGCCTCCGTGCGCAGCCGCTGGACGCCGCCGTCGAGGAACCCGGCCGCGCCGTGCAGGCGAGCGCATTCACCGAGCACGTGGTCGACGGTGTCGGCGGTGGCGATCTTGACCCGGGCCGCGGCTGCGGAATCGTGGCGCTCGGCAACCCACGGGCCGGCGGTCACGCACACCGCGCGGAGTTCGTGGACCCGGGCCAGGCATCCGGCCACGTTCCGCCGTACGCCCGGGTCCTGCCAGAGCGAGGTGCCACCGTCGTCGGGCCGGCGCAGGCGTTCCACGGTGTCGGCCAGCACACGCCGGCACAGGGCGACCGCCCACAGACCACCGGCCAGTCGCTCGGTGGCGATATGCCGGGCGAACAGGGCCATCCCTCGGCCACGGCCGCCGATGACGGCGGTGGCGGGGAGCTGCACGCCGGTGAACGCCACGTCGCCGAGCCCGGCCCCGTCGAACAACTCGGTACGGGTCGGGGTCACTGTCACACCGGGAGTGTCGGCCGGCACCAGCACGAAGCTGAAGCTGGTGAAGTGCCGGCCCTCCTCGTGCCGGGCCAGCACGAGGAACGCGTCGGCGGTACGCGCGTTGGTGATCCACCGTTTCGCGCCGGTCAGGGTGAGCCGGTCGCCGTCGACCCGGTAGCCACTGCCCAGCGAGCTGAGCTGCGAACCTCGGCCGCTGTCGGTGGCGGCAAGCGCCAGCACCGCCCGCCCGGCGGTCACCTCGGCCGTCAGCGGATGGTCCGGCAGGGCCGTACGCAGCAGCGGCAGTGCCGCCGCGACCTGCACGCAGACACCCAGCGTGACCCCGATCGGTTGGGACGCGTCCACCGCGGCCAGCAGCCGGCCGAGCCGTTCCGAATTGACGCGTCCGCCCGGCTCGTACAGTGCCGCGATCAGGCCGGACGCCCCCAGAGCCGACCACACCGGGCGGTCACCGGTGAGCGCCCGGGCCACCGCGTCCCCGGCCCCTGACGTCCGCTCACCCACCGACATGGGTGACTTTCCGATCGAGCAGCACGTGCCGTCCATCGGCAAGGTCGAGGCGGTCGTTGTGGTAGTTGAGCGCCGCCGACCGCAGATCCCGCAGGACCCGTTCGAGGTAGGTGTCCGAGTCCTTGAAGTAGCCGTGCCGCAACCCGACCGCGTCGACGAGTTCCTCGACGGCCTGCCGGCACGACTCCGCCGCGGTCACCTTCAGGCCGTTGAGCAGCATCTGCACCGGCGCGGCCGACAGGTCACCGCCGTCCTCGACGATGTGCTGGGTATGCCGCAGCAGCGCGTGGACGGCGTCGATCCGATGGCGGGCCCGTGCCAGCCGGGTCAGGAGCAGCTCGGACCGGTGGTCGAATCGTTCCCGGCCGTCGGGGCTGCGCAGCAGGGTCGCCACCCGGGACAGCGCCCCGGCGGCGGCACCCAGCCAGCAGGCGGCCCAGCCGAGGTGGGCCAGCGGCGAGAAGAGGGCCAGCGAGATCTCCCGGAACCCGTGCTCCGCGCCGATCAACTGGTGGCGGGGGACGGTGCCGGTGAGCCGTAGCGCCACACTGTGGCTGGCCCGCATGCCCATCGGTTGCCACTGGCCCGACTCGGTGATCCGCAGTTGCTCGCGCTCGGCGTAGACGAGGCAGACCTGTCCGGGTGCGTCCGTGCCGGGGCTGCCCATGGTGATGAGGAAGCCGTCGGCGTGGGCACCGCCGGTGACGATCGGCGCGAATCGCTCGATCAGCAGCCCCTCCCCGGTGTCCCGCAGCGGCGCGGTCGCGGACAACAGGTGGCCACCGGTGCCCGCGGCGGTGGTGACCGACGCCAGATAGCGTTCGCCCGCGGCGATGCGCGGCAGAAGGGTGGCCCGCAGCTCATCGCCGCCATACCTGACGACGGTGGCGACCTGCTGGCAGTGCATCGCGAAGATCAGCGCCACCGACAGATCGGCGCGGGCCAGCGACTCGGCACAGTCGATCAGTTCTGCCGGGCCGCCGCCCAGCCCGCCGTACGCGGCCGGCACCATCAACGCCAGCAGCCCGGACGCGCGCAGTTCGGCAAGCGCCTCGGTGGGGAAGACCGCCTCGTCGTCGGTACGCCGCGCGTGCTCCCGGGCCACCGCCGTGACCCGTTCCACCCGGCCGGCCAGGTCGACGGCCGTGGCCGCCACCGCCGTCATGGGGCGTCACCGCGAGCGGTACGCACGGCCGCCCAGAGGCTCCCGGCAGTGGCGAACGTGCTCTCGGTCAACGCCTCGTCGGGAAGGCTGACACCGAAGTCGTCCTCGATGGCGAAGAGCAGCTCGATCGACTGCATCGAGTCCAGGCCCAGATCGTGAAGTACGGCGTCGTCGGTGATCTGGTCGGGGGTGGCGTACTTGAGGAAACGCGACAGCAGCGCGACGAACTCCGGATTCACAGCGGCTCTCCCAGGGAGATCGGGGTACGGACCAGGCGCATCCGGGACACGTGCCAGGTGGCCGGGTCCGGGGCGGTGGAGTCGAGAACCACCTCGGCCGGCAGCGGGTGGCCCAGGAAGGCGAGCAGGCTCGCGTCCAGGCCGTAGGCGCCGACGTTGGGTACGGCCAGCAGGTCGCCGGGTTCGAGCCGGGGCAGTTCGACGGCCCGCGCCCAGACGTCCAGCGGGGTGCACAGCGGGCCGCACACCGTGGTCGGCACGATGTCCGCCGCAGGCGCCGCCGTGTCGACCGGGACCAGGTACGGCACCAGCGGTGGGAGGCGGCGCAGCCCCGACAGGCCGCCGAGGTGGTTGATGCCGGACTCGAGGACGACCAGGTTGCTGCCGTGCGACGGTTTCGCGTCGAGGACCCGGGTGAGCAGCGTGCCGGCGGTACCGACGAGGTAGCGGCCCGATTCGAAGGCGATCCGGGGCCGGCCGTCCCGCCAGTCCGGTGCCTCCGCGTCCAGCAGGGCGGTGAGCGGTTCACGTAGCCCGGACAGGTCGAGGCGACCGCCGGCCCGGGCGAACGGCGCACCGAATCCGCCGCCGAGATCGAGCACGTCCAGACGTACGCCCTGGGCGCGCAGCACCTCGCGCAGGTCGGCGGCGGTTCGCAGGCTGCTGGTGAACTGGGCGAGCAGATCGTCCACGGTGGTCAGGTTGGTGCCCATGTAGAGGTGTAGTCCGGTCACGGTCACGTGCGGCAGGTGCCCGAACCGTTCCGGGGCGGTCGCCACCCAGCGGGCATCGGCACCGAACGGCGACGACACCCCGGTCATGGTCAGGCCGGGCCGGGACGCGGGCGCGTCGGCGTTGATCCGCAGCAGGCACCACACCGGCACACCGGCCGCTTCCGCGCACCGGTTCAGCTGGTCCAGGGCGTGCGGCGAGTCCACCGAGAAGTGCCGCACTCCGGCGGCAAGCGCGGTGCGCAGATCGAGGTCGCGTTTGCCGGGTCCGGCGTACAGGATGGTGTCGGGGTCCCAGCCGGCCGCCAGGGCGGCGGTGAGTTCGCCCGGGGAGCAGACCTCGGCGCGGCTGCCGGCGTGGTGCAGCGCCCGCAGCAGTTCCGGGTGACGGTTGGCCTTCACCGAGTAGTACGTGTCAGTCCGCTCGGGCAGGGCGGTGCGCAGGGCGGCGAGGTTGTCCCGCGCGGCTGCCAGGTCGTACACGTAAGCCGGGGTGCCGGCCGTGGCCGCGACGTGCCGGGCCAGAGCGGGATCAAGCATGGCCGGCCACCAGGGTGGTCAGCGCCCTGCGGTCGATCTTGCCGTTGCTGGTCAGCGGCAGACCGTCGACGACCACGCACCGTTGCGGGATCTTGAACACCTCGAGATGGGCGCGCAGCCGGTCCAGCACCGTCTCCGGGGCCAGCTCCGTGACGGCGACCAGCACCGACCGCACGCCGTCGCGGGGTGGCAGGACCGCGACGGACGTGACCCGCGGTATCCGGCGAGCCGCGGCCTCCACCTCGGTGGCGCTCACCCGGTATCCGCGTTCCTTGTAGATGTCGTCGGTACGACCGTCGACGTAGACCCATCCCCCGGCGTCCACCCGACCCTGGTCGCCGGTGCGCAGCTGGGTGGTGAGGCCCTCCTCCACCCGGAACCGGTCGGCGGTCAGCTCCGGGCGCCGCCAGTAGCCGGACATCACATGCGGACCGCGGACCACCAGCTCACCGACGGCACCGTCGGGCAGACGACGTCCCTGGCCGTCGATGGCGAACACCTCCGTCCCGGCCAGCGGTCGACCGCTCGACCCGGGCCGCTCCCGATCACCGTCGGGGGGCATGATGGCGACCCGCTTGCACTCGGTCAGGCCGTACATCACCTGGGTCCGCAGATGCGGCATCCGGGACCGCAGCGTCTGCAGCAGGTCCGCGGGCATCGCCGCGCCGGTGGTGGTGAGCAGCCGCAACGTGGGCGGCTCACCACCACGGCCCAGTAGCCGGGCCAGCATCTCGGCCGCCGACGGGACTGCCGCGAACACGGTCGCGCCGGTCGCGGTGAGCGCCGCCGACAGACCGGGGCCGGTCGCCGTCAGACCGGCCAGGTGTATCCGGGCGCCGCTGAGCGCACCGAGGAAGAGCTGGTACAGCCCGTAGTCGAAGGAGACGGGTGACGGGCAGAACACCACGTCGCCGCGGCGATAGCCGACGGCCTCCTGGATGGCCGCGACGGCGAACAGCATCTGCTGGTGGGTGGTGACCACCGCGTTGGGCCGAGCCGTGGAACCGGAGGTGTAGACCAGACACACCGGGTCCACGGTCAGCGGCTCACCACCCGGCGGCAAGCCGTCCAGCGGTGCCCCCGCGGCCAGTCCGCTCAGGTCGCCCGCCGCGGACCCGGACTCGACCGCCGAGGCTCTGACCTCCGCGTCGTCGCTGAGGACCAGGGCCGGTTCGCAATCCTCGAGCACATGCCGCAGCGGATCACCGCGGAGTTGTTCGTGCAGGACGACGAAGACGACACCGACGCGGGCCGCGGCGTACAGGACGGCGGGCAGGACCACCGACGGCGGTGACACGATCACCAGCCGGTCACCGCGGCGCAGACCGGCCTGGAGCAGCCCGGCCGCGATCCGGCGACCCGATGTCACCACCTCGGCGAAGGTGGCCCGGTCCGCGCCTACGGTGACGGCCACGTCGTCGGGGGCACGCCGGGCCGCCGTGTCGAAGAGTTCGTGCAGCAGGGTCATGAGGCGCCGGTCCCGGCGCGGGCGACGATCCGGCACAGGCCGTCGAGGTCCTGCAGGTTCTCCGGTACGAGGTCGTCGGCGGACAGTTCCACACCGACCACCCGTTCCACCAGCTCGACGATCTCGACGATCCGCAACGAGCCGTAGTCGGGAGAGGCGTCGAACCGGGTGCCACCCAGCACCGCGGGCACGGGCAGGCCGAGGACGGACGCGGCAGCCTTGGCGACGTGCTGCCGCCACGGCTGCCCGCCGGCCGTCGGTACGGCGAAGAGCACCTGGTCCCGGTGCAGCAGGTCACCGAGTCGCCGCAGCGGGGCCTCCGGCGCGGGCCGGCCGCGCTGCACCATCCGCCACGCGACGTAGGTCTGCTGAACCAGCCCCTGCCAGGCCCCGAGATGTTCCTGGAGCTCCATGTCGCGGTAGGCGGCGTGCAGCAGCCGGGACCGGGCGAGCAGCCAGGTCTGCAGGGTCAGGCGGGCGAACGCGGCAGCCGGGTCCGGGGCGTCGGCGTACGCGGCCAGGTATTCGGTCGGGTCGTCGAACTCGACTGCCGGCCGCGGTTCCGGCAGCGCCGCCGCGCCGAAGCTGATCACGTCGGCGGTGTCGCCGAGTGCCGCGGTCAGTTCCTTCTCGCTCAGGTCCCAGTGTCCCGGCACCGCCGGCCCCCAACGGGTGTCGTTGCGGTAGGCGTCCCAGACACGTATGCCGTCGTCGTGGGCGTGCACGAGGAAGCTGTGTCGCAGGTGCTCCTGCCCGGCGTAGGGAAGCCACGGCAGGTGGTAGGCGTCGGCGACGACGTAGAGGGGCTCGCGCCGGGCGATCAACTCGGGCACCCGGTCCGCCGGGCAGGCGTCCCAGCGCTCGTCCACTCCGAGTCCGAGGAGCCCGGCCGAGTGCTCCACCTGGTCGGCCACGACGGGTTCGACGGTCCACCAACCGTCGTCGAGTCGGGGTCGGAAGGCGAGCCGGGCGCCGAGCCGCAGATGGGTGCCGAGACCGTGTCGCACGTCGGCCAACAGTGCGAGGTTGACCTGTACGCAGTCGAAAAGGTCGGCGGGCAGCGCATCGAGAGCCGCGCCGAGATCGGCGGCGGGGCCGCTCATCGGGCGGTCCGTTGCACGAGGTCGACCAGGTCGCCGACGGTGCGCGGCAGGGAGGCGGAGAACAGGTCGTCGGGCAGCGTGACACCGAACTCTTCTTCGATCTTGAGCAGTACGGCGAGCAGGCCCAGCGAGGTGACGTCCAGCAGCGGCCCGGCGAGCGGCTCTGCCTCGGTGATCCGACCGGTGCTGATCGTCAGCTGGGACTGTGCGATGACGAGCCGTTTCACAGTGTCCGCAACGGTGTCGCGGTCGGCGGTTCCGGTGGGCACTCTGTCGCTCCTTCCCGAGTGGACGGTGGTGCCGGATCGGCCCGGCGGGCACGCCCGTACCTCACCCCGGCGTCGTGCTGTGCCGAGGCGAGGCGGGGACGTGTGGAGGCGAGGCGGGGACGTGTGGATCAGTCGCCGTAGAGGCCGGCGACTTCCAGCGAGCGCAGCCGGTCGTAGTCGGCGATGACCTGCTGCCGGTCCGGGGCACACAGGTACAGCGTGCCCGGGCAGGTGGCCATGTCGGTGGTGGGCGACAGGAGGGTGCCCTCCGGGATGTTGAGCACCAGGCTGTCGAAGGACGCAAGCGCCCGGACAGCCGCCCAGGCGTCGGCACCCGGCATGACGCCGTCGCGCTCGGTGATCAGGTTGACGCAGCGCAGGTAGGCGTCGAGCTGATAACCGCTGGTCCCCTGACGCGTGAACACCTCGGGGTCGGCGATTGCCAGGGCCAGGCTGTCGACCTGGTTGGTGCCTGTGCAACGAGTCAGCAGTTCCGGCATCTGCCCGCCACCGAGGCGGGCTCCGCACTCGACCAGCACCGGCCCGGACGCGGTCAGCATGACCTCGGTGTGCCCTGCGCCGGTACGGATCTCGAGCGCGTCCAGAACCGCCAGGGTGTAGTCGGCGATCTGCCGGGTGGCAGGGTCGTCCCAGGCCAGCAGGTCCTCGTAGTCGTAGATGGTCCGGCCACCCGTGGAGCGCTTGTGATAGCGCCAGACCTCCACGATCCGGTGCACGCCGGCCCGGCTGACCGAGTTGACGTAGTACTCGGTGCCGGCCAGGAACTGTTGCACCAGAACGATGCGGTTCTGCCGGCCGTACCGGTCGAGGTTGCCGGTGATCCGCGCGTACGCGTCCCTGATCTCCTCGGCGGAGTGGCAGACGTAGACGTTGTCCCCGCCCGCGCTGGACGGCGGCTTGAGGACCACCGGCCATTGCCCACGCTCATCCGCCCAGCCGAGAATCGCGTCGACCGACTCGGACCGGAAGCCGTCGGCGGCGGCCAGGCCGGCGTCCCGGATCGCCTCGTGCATGGCGAACTTGTCGCGCCGCGCCAGGGGATTCCGCATACCGTTGCCCGGTGTGCCCAGGGCGGCTGACAACTGGTCGGCCAGCAGCACCCCGGACTCGGCGCCGGCCACGACGATGCCGACGCCGTGCTCCCGCATCCGGGCGACGGTGGCGTCGAGGTCGCCCTCGTGCTTCAGGTCGACAGTGAATTCCTCCGGCCGGTAGCTGAGCCGCCAGTCGGGCGCGTCCGAGCGGATGTGGATGAATTCCATGCCGTGCCGCAGCAACGCGGCCGGCAGGTGCCGGCCCGCGCCGTACGCGTCGACGATGGCGCATTTCATGGAGGACTCCTTCATCGGCGGTCTCCGACGGTGTCGTAGGCCGACGGCATGGTCGCGGCTTCCAGTCGGCTGTCGTGGCGTGCCCGGGCCAGGGTCCCGGCGGTCGCGAGTGCCACGATGCCCACGATTCCCACGATGGTCAGCGAGGAGGGCTGCAAGCGCCCGTCCAGGAATTGCATGAAGTAGGCGAAGATCGGTGACAGCGAGACGATCAGTGCGGTGGTGATGGGTTCGGTGTGCCTGATCCCGATCTGCAGTACGTAGATCGGAAGCCCGATGCCGATGACGGCCACCACTGCGCCGGGCACGAGCGCGGCGGTCACCTCTTCCAGCGAACTCGTCGCGGTCATCGCCCACCCGATCGCGATCATCAGGAAGAACCGCACCGCCAGCACTTCCTGCGGGCTACGACCACGATCGCTGAGCCGCTTCATGTAGGTGATGTTGGCCGCCGATCCGATCGCGCACACCACCGAGAAGAAGAGTCCCCAGGCGGCGGTGCTCTCGCCGATGTCCCCGACGGCGGTCTCACCGGTGAAGGAGCCCCATACCAGGACGCTGAGGAAGACGCAGATCCCCAACGCGACCACGACCTCCGCGGCGATGACGGACGCCCCCCGGCGCAGGATCGCCCCGGTCAGAAGGATGAACACCGGACCGAGCGCCAGGCCGACCACGTTCACGACCGCGGGCTCCAGGTTGCGGAGGGCGTAGAAGGTGGCGAGCCACGTCACCGCGGTGGTGATGTTGATGGCGATGACGTCGTGGCGTGACTCCCGCAGCATGGTCAGGAACGCGGTGCCGTTACGCGCCATCTCCAGGACGAGGAAGAAGACCGCCGTCAGTGTGAACGAGACCGCGGTGAGGCTCTCCGGACTGACCACCTGGAGCCGGTTGCTGCCGTACACGTCCATCGCGGCGGTCAATGCGGCGAAGATCAGTAGCGGCACAATGCCGCGCCGAATCGTCGCCGATTGCCTGGTCCCCGACTGTTGCGCCATATCCTGGCCTCCCCGTAACTGGCTGTGAACCGCGCCAGACCGACCGAAGTGTACTTACCTCGGTACGTTATAAGGCGACCGAATTCCAACCATGTACTAGATCATCGGCCTATGGCACATATTCCTGACAGACGACTCCGTTGGCGGACAGGAAGTCCAACCAACTGTCGATCGAATCGGGGTCGGAGGTCGCCTGGTGCAGACCGGCGGACAGCCGGCCGGCCAGCAACTCGGCGAGCCCGCCGGCGAGGGCCACCGAGACCAGGCGAGGTGTCGCGTTCTCGGTGGCATCCCCCTGGACGTCCATGGTGTACTCACCGGCCCAGCGCGCTCCGTCGCCGGTCACCGCCTCCAGCCGTACGAACATGACCACCCGGTCGTGGTCCTCGCTGGTGGCCGGGTACTGCTCGGCCAGCCGCGCGGCCAGGGCAGTGATCTCGTCGGCGGTGCCGTTCTCCAGCTGAGTGAAGACCGGCTGCCAGGCGTCGGTCCATCCGTCGAGCCGGACGGTGCCGCGAACGAAGGTGTCCACCTCCCAGAACTTCGGGAACTGATACGTGGTGATGTACGGGATGCTGTCCCGGTTGGCGTAGACCTCGAACGGTTCGCCACCGAGGGTGATCTTTTCCGCGGCGCGGTACGGCCGGTCGACGGTCCGCTCGCGGCCACCCTCCACGAAGCGGGCGGGAGTGCCGAGTGCGGTCAGGACACCCCGCGGAGCCCAGCTGAACCGGTATCGGAAGTCGTTCGGCACCGCCGGGAAGCTCCCGCAGTACGACGTGAACGACACCGTTGCCGGCGTATCGCCGAGGGCCTTCTCCGCGGCCTGGACGAGCCGGTGGGCCAGCAGGTGATCGATGCCGGGGTCGAGTCCCGCGTCGGTCAGCACCACGAGCCCGGCCCGTCGCGCATCGGCGGCCAGCTCGGCGACCTCCGCGGAGACGTAGCTGGAACTGGCGAAGTGCGCCGACTGGCGCAGGCAGAGCCGGAGCACGGCCGGGTGCTCGGCGGCCGGCAGCATGGAGACGACGAGGTCACCTGGGCGGACACCCTCGGCGAGGGCGTCCCAGCCGAGTTCCCGCGCGTCGGCCTGGCCGCCGAGCCCGAGCCGCTCGAGACAGGCCTGTGCCTTCTCGCGGGTGCGTCCCCAGACCGTGGTCCCGGTCGCGGTGGCGCAGACCAGGGCGAGCCCGCTCCCGGTCGACAGGCCGGTGCCGAGCCAGTGAACCCGTCCGGTCGGCTGGATGAGGGTGGATGTCACGACGGGCTTCCCATCAGGTCGAGTTCAGATGTCGCGGTGGTGAACCGGTCGTACGCCCGTCGCCAGACCGGCGTGTCGTCCCGCAGGGTGCGCAGGTGCGGCAGCAGGTCGGCGGAGAAGGCCACACTCGCCTCCCGCGGCAGCAACGAGGGCAGGTTGTCGATGGCGAGCAGGTCGAGCGCGGGCTCGGCACGCAGGTGGTGCACCGGCCGGGCCCAGTCGGTCGGGGTCCGGTAGATCGGCAGCAGGTTGAACTCGGACGTCACGTCGCAGGTCACATCGCTGATCACGGACAACGTGCGAGCCGGGTCGTCGAGATCCTCCGGGCGTACGAACGGAGGCGCGAGTTCGTTCGACAGCACGGTGTTGACCAGCACGTCGTGGTCGAGGATCGCTCGGCGGTCGAGATCACGGGTCTCGGCAAGGTCCCACGCCGTGGGCTCCACTCCGCCAACGGACAGCGCGTCTCGCGCGCCCCGACCGCACCGGCCCAGCGCGCCGATCACCAGTGCCCGTACCCGGCTGTTGCCGGACGCGGCAAGAGCCTCGTCCAGTTCCGGGCGGGTCATCGCGCGCAGGGGCGGAACGAGCCGGCCCCGGAGATGCAGGAGCGCCAACGCCGCGCCGACGTAACCGGCCCAGTAGCCGAACGCGGCGACCCGGCGGCCCGTGTCGTCGGTCAGGTATTCCAGGTCCAGCAGAGTGCCACCGGCCCGGAAGCGGCGCAGCAGCGCCGCCCCGTCGCGCTGACCCTTGTAGGCGTGTCCGAAGAAGATGTGTCGATGGTGCAGCGGTTCCGGCTCGTCGGCGGGGGCCTTGAGCCCCACGACGACGGTCTCGGCCGACGCCTCCGGCCAGGTGCCGGCCGTGACGATCCGGGCACCGGCCGCCGCGTACTCCCCGGTGTCGAAGATCCGGTGCGCCGACTCCTCGACGGTCAGCCGCACGCCATCGGCGATCAGCACCCGGGCGTCATCGGGAGTCAGGACGGTACGGTGCTCGTCCGGGTTGATCTCTTCGCGTAACCACAGCTCACGAACGCTCATCGCAGGCTCCCGGTCACGCGTGCAGCTGTGCTACGACCACGGACCGCCGGCGGGGACCCGACTGCGGGCGCCGGTAGTGGAAGTGTTGGATCTCGACTCGGTCGAAGCCCGCAGCGAGCGCCTGCTCGCCGAGGTAGCCGGCGGACAGCCAGTAGAAGCCCGTGACGTTCGAGGCCGCCTGCGCCCAGGAGCCGTTCCGGGTGTCGTCGTTGGACGCCACGAACGACGCCACGCCGGCAGGTCCCGGTTCGAGCCAGGTGAGGATGCGCTTCAGGATCGACTGGAGTCCGTTCTCGGGGTCGTACAGATGCCCGAGCACGCCGTCCATGTAGACGACCGACCACTTCTCTTCGGGCGTCCAGGTGTTCAGGTCCGCCTGCACCGCCTCCAGACCCTTGGCCCGGGCGAGATCGACCGCCTCCTCCAGCGCGTCCACCGCAAGCACGCGGTAGCCGGCCTTGGCCGTGTCCGCCTCCACCACGGCGTTGCCGCAGCCGAGGCTGAGCAGGCCGGTGGCCCTGTTGGTCTCCAACCGGTTCACCAGGATGTCCGTCATCCAGCCGCGGTACTCGGTGGAGTAGGTCGACGGCGTCACCGAGTCGCCACGGGCCCCGCCCTTCTCCCAGATCTCGAAGAGGTTCGGCTCTCCGTCGCCCTGCGGACGATAGAAATCCAGAAGTTCCGTCTTCTGTCGACTTTCTGTGCTCACAGTTTTCCCCCGCTATTTGCCGGTCATTCACCAAATCACGTGGCGAGACGATCGCGTTAGCCAATGGCACCCAGCGGCGCGCTGCATCGCCTTGGTGATTCAAGTGATTAGTCGGAATTCCCCCAGGTAACGAGACGACCAGAAGCACCAGGCCACTCTCGCCAATTCGGACCACGGTCCGACAGATATCGATGCAAGCACATGGACCCCTGGCTGTGCAAGCATGCCTTCCTAAGATGTGGGAACGCGGCTCGAAACCCAGGCGAAATGTCGATCACCGGCTTTGGAGAATGCGGTGCGCACCCCCACACCGGACTCGCGATGAGCTACCGTGCCGAAGGTCCGGTACGCGACATCCCCGCAAACTTGCAGCCCCTTGGCCCGCCGTATAGACATGTTGTCCCAGCACAGGAAGCACCACCTTTGGTGATCACTGGCATCGATGCCAGTGGCGACACCGCCCAACCTCGCCCGCGCCACCGCCGTCACCTGACGGGCACCCTGTGTGATGAGGGCCACACAGAGCGAGGCGAATAATGTGGGGATGATGTCGGATCATGCCTTTCGTCCAGTAGCGAGCCTGCACTTCACCCCGCCTGACCGGCGATCACCACGACCGGAGCCGCTCGGTGGTGAGCCGCGAATCATTGCCGGAGACACACGTGTCGCACATGATGGATCGGACTCACCTCGACGACGTGGTGCGCACCTACTACCACCGGGTCGACGCCGATGACATCGAGGGAATGATGCTTCTCTTCGAAGCGGACTCCATATACGACCGGCCAGGTCAAGAATCCATTGTCGGGCGATCGGCCATCGAAGCGTTCTACCGTTCTCAGCCACCCATTCGCAGCCGCCGGCACAACCTTTCATCCTTGATCGTCGAAGGGTCGGAGGTGGCAGTGCACGGCTCTGCCGACCGGATCACCCTGGGCGGACAGCACTCCACAATCGGCTTTGCCGACTTCTTCACCGTCTCCCGATCCGGCCTGTTCTCGTACCGCCGGACCTTCTTCTTCGTCCCATTCGCCTAGCGACTCCCAGGGAGAAACCAATGAGCGCAGCTGAGGGTGCGGCGCGCGCCGGCGCGGAACTTCTGGTCGAAGCGCTGGTGCGGCACGGTGTCGACACGATCTTCGGGTTCCCCGGAGACACCAGCATCCACTTCTACGACGTCATCGCGAGGCGCCCGCAGGACGTCCGGCACGTGCTCGCCCGCGACGAACGCCACGCGGCGTACATGGCCGACGGTTACGCACGTACCCTCCGCCGCCTCGGGGTCTGCGAAGCGCCGAGCGGCGCGGGCGCCGTCTATCTGGCCAGCGGTCTGGGCGAGGCATTCGCCTCCGGCATCCCGATCCTGGCGATCGCCACCGACAACCCGCATCGCAGCCGGGGCACCAGCGCCATCAGCGAGATCGACCAGATGGCTCTGTTCAGCGGCGTGACGAAGTGGCGGCGAACGGTGGACCGGACGGCCGACCTGCCCGGCGCGGTCGCGGAGGCGATCACCGCCGCGACGAGCGGCCGGCCCGGCCCGGTCGTGCTGATCATCCCGGAGAACGTTCTGGAAGAGACCGCCGACCTGCCCGTCGGCACCGGCAGCAGCACGGTTCCCGCCGCACGCCCGCTTGCCCCGACCGAGGCCGTGAACACGGTGGCCGAACAGATCGCGCAGGCCGCACGCCCCGCGATCGTCGTCGGCGGCGGCGTACACCTGTCCGGAGCCTGGCGCGCCCTCACCGACCTCGCGGAGCACGCGGCCATTCCGGTCGGCACCTCCATCCACGGCAAGGGCACTCTCCCCGAGGACCACCCGCTCGCCCTCGGCGTCGTCGGTGCCAACGGCGCCCGGGAGTACGCCAACGACTACCTGCGCAACTCCGACTTCGTCCTCTTCGTGGGAACCCGCGCGAACGCCACCGACACGGCCAGTTTCACCGCACCGCCACGCTCGGGCACCCGGATCGCGCACATCGACCTCTCCCCGGAGCGGGCCGGACGCAACTATCCCGGAAGCACGCCCCTGGTCGCGGACGCCGGGGCGGCTCTCGACCAGCTCCGCCAGGCACTACCCGCCGCCGACGAGCAGACGCGCGACGGTCGGATCCGGGCTCTCGCCGCCGCCCGGCAACTGTGGGTCACGGCGAACTCGTCACCACTGCCGGACCCCGGCGACCAGCGGCTTCAGCCGCGGGACGTGGTTCGTGCGCTGCACGCCGAATTCGGCGGGTCCACCTGGGTCGTGGCGGACGCCGGCACCCCCACGCCGTTCCTCGCCTCCTTCTGGGAGTCGTCCGGTGCCGGGTGGCGAGTCGTCATTCCGCGCGGTCACGGGCCACTGGGCTTCGCCATCTCGGCCGCGATCGGCGTCGCCGTGGCGCACCCCGGCGAGCGGATCCTCTGCCTCACCACCGAGGGCAGCGTGGCGATGGGTCTCGGCGACTGGGAGACGGCCGGCCGGCTCGGGCTGCCGATCACCTACGTGGTCCTGGACAACACCTCGCTCGGCTGGATCAAGATGATCCAGCATCTCTACGCCGGCGGGCGCTACTTCGCGGTCGACCCCGGGCGGATCGACCCCGTCCTGCTCGCCAACGGCATGGGACTGCCCGCGGCACGAGCGTTCGACATGGAACAGCTCAGCGTGATGATCAAGGAGGCGGCCACCGGAGGTGGTCCGTCGGTCATCCACGTCCGGGTCCCCGAGCACATGGACAATCCGCCGCCGGTGGAGGCGTGGCAGGCAGCACTCGCCGGCACCGCCACGCAGCGCCCGATCCACTGACAACCTCCGCCCGCCCGCCGGCGCGCCTGAGACGGGAACGCGCCGATATCGAAAGGAAACGTCGTGGCACGCCGCCTTTTCACCTCCGAGTCGGTCACCGAAGGCCACCCGGACAAGATCGCTGACCAGATCAGCGACGGGATTCTCGACGCCCTGCTCGCCCAGGACCCGCGGAGCCGCGTCGCGGTGGAGACCCTGATCACCACGGGCCAGGTGCACGTGGCGGGCGAGGTCACCACGCACGCCTACGCCGACATTCCCAGCATCGTTCGCGACACGATCCTGCGGATCGGTTACGACTCGTCGAAGAAGGGCTTCGACGGCGCCTCCTGCGGCGTGAGCGTCTCCATCGGCTCACAGTCGCCCGACATCGCGCAGGGTGTCGACGCCGCCATCGAGGCGCGCGAGGGTGGGGCCGGCGACTCGCTGGACAGCCAGGGCGCCGGGGACCAGGGCATGATGTTCGGGTTCGCCTGCTCGGAGACGCCCGAGCTGATGCCGGTGCCGATCGCGCTGGCACACCGCCTGGCCCGCCGGCTGTCGGCCGCCCGTAAGGACGGCACGATCCCCTACCTGCGTCCGGACGGCAAGACGCAGGTCACCGTCGAGTACGACGGTCTGCGTCCGGTGCGTCTGGACACGGTCGTGGTGTCCTCGCAGCACGCCGCCGACATCTCGTTGGAGTCACTGCTGACGCCGGACGTCCGCGACCACGTCATCGCTCCCGAGCTGGAGACGCTCGGCCTGGACTTCGAGGGTTACCGGCTGCTGGTCAACCCGACGGGCCGGTTCGAGATCGGTGGTCCGATGGGTGACGCGGGTCTGACCGGCCGCAAGATCATCGTGGACACGTACGGGGGTTACGCCCGCCACGGTGGTGGCGCGTTCTCCGGTAAGGACCCGTCGAAGGTGGATCGCTCGGCGGCGTACGCGACGCGCTGGGTCGCCAAGAACGTGGTGGCGGCCGGCCTGGCCGAGCGGTGTGAGGTGCAGGTGGCCTACGCGATCGGCAAGGCCCACCCGGTGAGCTTGTTCGTCGAGACGTTCGGAACCGAGAACGTGCCGGTCGAGCGGATCGAGAAGGCGATCAAGGAGGTGTTCGACCTGCGGCCGGCCGCGATCATCCGTGATCTGGACCTGCTGCGTCCGATCTACCAGCAGACCGCCGCGTACGGCCACTTCGGCCGTGAGCTGCCGGACCTGACGTGGGAGAGCACCGACCGTGCTGCCGATCTGAAGAGCGCGGCGACCAGCTGACATGGGGCGGCTGATGCCGTGCGTGCGGCCGCCGACCACACCGACGCCGGCTGAACGCCCTACTGTCGAAGGCACTGCGCACACCTGTTGCTCGATGGAGACGCTTTGCACGAGATCACCGAGACCCGTATCTCCTATCACCGGGGTGAGACTGCCGCGGAGGCGCGGATCGAGGCCGTCCTGCCGGCCGGCTCCGGGCGCTGGGCCGTCGTCACCGACGCGACCCCGTTCCACCCGGTCGACGCCGCCTGGCCGGACCAACCGGGTGATCACGGCAACCTGACCGTGGGCGATCAGGTCATCCCGGTCGTCGACACCCAGATCGTCACCTTCCGGCCGGCCGACGGCGCGGTGTCCATCGGACCCGAGGTGACCGCACGCCGTGGCGACACCGAGCACGTGTTCGCGGTCGCTCACCTCATCGTCAAGCAGCCGGATGAGTCCTGGGTCGGTCGGACCGCCCAACTGACGGTGGACGATTACCGGCGGCGATGGTTGAGCGCCGCCCACACCGGGTGCCACCTGGTGGCGTACGCGTTCAACGAGGCCACGGACGAACTGTGGAGCAAGGACGCGCCCCGGGACTCACGGGGAAGCCGCAACTTCGACGCCGCCGCGCTGATCGACAGCCGGCACGACCTGGGCAGCAGCGTGGACCGGTATCGCCTGGGCAAGTCGTTGCGACGCAAGGGTTTCGACCACGCCCGGATGCTCGCCGGCCTCGACACGTACCTCGCTCGCGCCAATGATCTGCTGGCCTCCTGGGTCGCCGCCGACGCCCCGGTTCATCTCACCGGATCGTCGGACAGCTTCACCGCGGAGCGGGTCTGGCGCTGTGA
Source organism: Micromonospora sp. NPDC085948 (assembly GCF_040686315.1). Classification (NCBI taxonomy): domain Bacteria; kingdom Bacillati; phylum Actinomycetota; class Actinomycetes; order Micromonosporales; family Micromonosporaceae; genus Micromonospora; species Micromonospora sp. NPDC085948. Next base: position 48,287 of record NZ_JBFBJW010000004.1, read on the forward strand.
GATCTCGCCCGTGGCGACGATGCCGTGTGGCGGCACACATGTCAGCAGCCTCGGGCAGCTGCGTTCCATCGAGATTCGGGCCGAGTACCTGGAGTCGGAGAAGGAGATGCACCTGGTCGCGGCCTCTCAGCCGCGATGAGCGGAGGCGGTCAGACCTCCAGGAGTGTGCAGAACCAGTGCATGCCGTACCCGATACCGGCCAGTGCCACCACGTCACCCTTCCGCAGATCGCCGCGCTCGACATAGGTGTCCAGGCAGATCAGCTGGTCCGCAGCACCGCAGTGGCCGATCGACGCCCCCAGCTCGAAGTTGGTCCGATCGAGCGGCAACCCGACCGCCTCTGCCACGTCGACCATCGCCTTGTGGTTGTCGTTGAGGTAGATCAGCCGGGTCAGCCGGGCCCGGTCGGTACCGGAGCGCGCGAAGGCGTTGTCCACGACCAGGGCGACCCGTTGATTCAGCTCGCGGGTGAACCGGGTGAAGTGGTCGGGGTCACGGCGGAACTGCCGGTAGACGGCGGCGAGCCGGTCAAATTCGAGGTTGCCGAGGCCATCGGGGGCGATCGGTGCCGCGGCTCCGCCGTACTCCACCCGGAAGAAGTCGACGCACTCGGGATCGGTGAACTGATCGGTCGCCAGCCACCGCAACGTTGCGTGGTCCCGCCTCAACACGGCGGCGGCGGCCCCGTCGCTGGAGACACACGTGTTGGTGTTCATCCGGTTGGCGTGTCCCTCGCTGACCTGGTTGATCGCGACGAGGAGGACGGTCCGCACGTCGTCACGGACGGCGAAGGTCCCGGCGATCTGCTGGAACGCCGTGACCGTGGCGGCGCAGGCCTGGGTGAGCAGCAGCGTCGGCGTCCCGATCATCCCCAGCTCGCGGGCCACCGCCGAGGAGACGTCCCACTGCAGGTAGTCCGGGACATCGCTGGCGGCCACCACGAGCAGGTCGATCTCGCCGACCTCGATCCGCGCCCGCTCCAACGCCCGGGTGGCCGCTCGGGCGCCGAGATGCGCCGACGTGGTTCCGTCGACGACCCGATGGAACGTGCGATAACCCCACGCCATCACCCGCTCGGGATCCTTCACGTAGCTCGGTGCCACCTCAGCGACATCCTGAGGTTCCCCCAACGCGGCACCCAACGAAACGACGCCGAACTGCACAGGCGGCATGGCACTTCCTTCCTTTGCGGGCTACGCCACGATCGGGTCAGGCCTCTGCGGCCCGGCTGGGCACCGCGGCGTCACCGGGTTCCCGGGAACGCGCCGAACGCTGGGTGAGCAACGAGGTGACCACCCCGGTGACGAGGAGAACGGCTCCCAGGACCAGCCAACCGACCGGCCCGGGACCGACGACGGCCACGGTGAGCAGCCCTGGGCCGATGACCGCGAAGCCACCCGCCCCGAGGTTGTAGAGACCCAGATAGAAATTGCGTCGATCCACCGGGGACAGCCCGAAGGACACCCCCCATCCCCCGGCCGACTGCCACAGCTCCCCGAATGTCAACGCCACCGCGGCGAGGAGGAGCACAGCCGTCGTGGCCACCGGACCCAACCCGGCCGACACCGCGGCCAGGACGCAGAACACCGCGAGAGCCACACCCGCGCGGCGCTGGAGCCGACCGGCATGAGCGAGATCGTCACCACCACGGCTGAATCGGACCTGCAGCGCCACGGCGAGGACGGTGTTGATGAGCAACACGACTCCGACGACCGGCTTGGGTGCCGACGTCTGCGTCACGATCCACAGCGGCAGTGCCACACCCAGGATCGCAACGTGCAGGAACAGGATGCCGTTGAGCAGGGCCAGCGAAACGAAACGCAGGTCCCGCCAGGGGAGTGCCCCCACACTGGCGCCGCGCGGCCGTACCGCGACACCCCGTGGTAGCTCTCCACGCACCCGCAGCAGCAAAACTGCGGTGATCAAAAAAGCTACCGCATTGACCAATACAAACCCGATGTACGCCGACGCGTCGGCCAGGGTGATGAAGAGTGTGGCTGCCAACGTAGCCAGGGAGTACGCCGTGTTGCGCACCACCGAAACCGCCGCCATCGTACCGACCGGCGTATCGTCCTCGGCGATCGAACCAGCAATTGATTGCAGTAGGGGGGTCGCCGCGTTCTCGGCCATGCCGATGAAACACGCCGCTATCAGGAATCCGCTGAAATCGTCGACCAGTGGATAGGCCAAGAAGCCGGCCGCGCGCCACAACTGGAGCGCGATGAGCATCCGGGGCGCTCCGACCCGATCAGCGAGCCGGCTGATGGGTACGACGCAGACCAGCCCGCAGAGCGCCGCGATCGACAGCCCGGTACCCACCTGCGTGCTGGTCAGCCCGATCACCTGCGTGTAGAAGAGGACCGACCCGGTGAGGAAGATCCCCCGGCCCGCCGCGTCGATGAAGACCGCCAGCAGGAAGGCCCGGGCGGCTCTGCTGTGAGACAGCCGGCGGAGCAGATGCAGATCGAGTCCGAGTAACCGGTTCAATGCCGTGGTCCGCGATCAGTCGTGCCGGGCGGATTACATCGGGCCGCCATCTCGGCGCTCCCCGGAATGCGGCCCGCAAGGCCGTCCTTGCGCAGGCCCATTCGAGCAGTCAAGTGCGAGTATCGCATCATTCGCCGAGCCTTCCCCCGATGTCCGGCACCTCGACGTTCGCGGGGATACAGTTCCAAGGCAACGACTGATTGACCCGCCGCGATCCGTGATCGGATCCTAGGTCGACCACGCAGCGACCACAATGGATGTCCCATCGTGCCGCTGTGAACTAACTCTCACCGTGCGACAACCGGGACGGTCCGGTCTTGTCCGCACCCGTTCGCCCCAGTGGCTCCCGCCCACGGCTCCCACCAACCCCGGCTGGAGCCGTCTGCTACCAACGGATTCCGCGTGGTCACGGGGCAGTCAGTGTTCGAGTTCTGGAACTGGCCCATGCTCGACCCTGCTTCGCCGCCGCCGTGTCCAACCGGCTGGGCCACCGGACCGTCCGACCACGCGGAAAGCTCTAAGCCCTGCCTGGCCCGAGCGGGCAGGTCCACTCCGAGCGCAGGTGGTGGTCTTCGACGACTGCCGTCCGCTCAGCCGGGGATCAACGACTCCGCGCCAGGGTAGTAGCGCCACCAGCGTTCCCTGTTCTGTTTCCGCAGCTGCCCGCCGAACCGGGTCAGCACCAGCACCTCACCGTTGAGCACCAACGCGGCGTCCTCGACACCGGAGCGGAGCACCCTGTCCACGGCCACCACCATGTTCCGGGCACCCCGGTCCGGCGGGCCGAACTTGTCCATCCGGAAGCTCAGGTCCGTGTAGTGCTCCGGCTCCCACTCCCACGGACCGTCGTCGCCGTCGGCGTCCAGGTAGCCGTTTCGGCCGGTGAGCAGCGTGACATCGAAGCCGCGCTGCTCCGACATCTCCGCGCCGAGCGTTGCCAGGTACGGCTCGAACCTCGCCACGTCCGCTGGGTCGGGAAAGGCGCGGGCGGCGAGGTCGGGCAAAGGGACCTGACCAGCGAGGGTCAGTCGGTAGTCGATGGACATGTGTCTCCCTACAGCAACGGGCGATTGGCGCGACCGGCTTCCCGCCTCCTCGACGATTCGGGACCGGCTCCCTCATGGAAGTCCGGGCGTACTTCTTGCGCTTCTGGAGGTTGTCGGTCCTGACTGTCGACGTCGCTAGCCTCATCAGGGAACCTCGGCAGATCGACGACGGAGGAGGCCGTGGCGTTGCGGTTCGAGCATCGCGACACCGAGATCGACGTGAGCCTCGTCGACCGCGTGTGGCGCACCCGCTCTGACGCGGAGGAGACGATGACGTCGGCAGCACGCACCTGCTGGCATCTGATCCTCTCGCGGGCGCAGGGACGCCTACTCGCCAGCCTGCGCGGGCCGGAAACGAGGGCGACTACGGCACCGGTCCCGCCGGGCACCGAGTTCCTCGGGATCCGGTTCGCATTCGGCGCGGTTCTTCGGCCGCATCCCGCAGCCTCGATCGTCGATGGGTGGGTGCCGTTCCCAGTGACGGAATCGGGCAGGATCGTCATCGGCGGCGAGAGCTGGGAGGCGCCGACGTTCGAGAACGTCGAGCACTTCGTCCGGCGACTGCAGGACGCGGGTCTGCTGGTGCGATCGCATCTCGGGGACGAGGAGCGGACCGCCGAGCATCCCGAGGCCAGCCCGACCGAGCGAACCCTGCAGCGTCGCTACCGAGCGATCATCGGACTGTCGCAAACCGCCGTGCGGCAGATCGACCGCGCGAACGCCGCAGCCACGATGCTGCACGACGGCCTTGACTGGCGCACAGTCGTCGAGACGTTGGGGTACTTCGACCAAGCCCATCTCGCGCACGCGCTGCGTCGCTACGTCGGGTGCACCGCACGCGAGCTTCAGGCGGGCCACTTCGCCGCGATGTCGTTCCTGTACAAGACCCACCCTGGGCCCGGCAGCTAGCGTCCGTCTGCCAGCCAGCCCTGGCCGGCTGTCCGCCACCAGAACCTGAAGGAAAACCGTGCTGCTCAGCGTCAACATCTTCGTCAGTCTCGACGGCGTCATGCAGGGACCCGGAAATCCCGACGAGGACCGCTCCGGCGGCTTCGACCGCGGCGGGTGGCTCGTTCCGCACGCCTCGAAGCACACAAACGACGTCGTCGAGAGCTGGTTCCGTGAGGCCGACGCGTTCCTCTTCGGCCGCACCAGCTTTGGCCTGCTCGGCGGATACTGGCCGAAGGTCACCGAACCGAACAACCTGATCGCCACCAAGCTCAACACGCTGCCAAAGTATGTCGTCAGCTCCACCCTGACCGACGATGAAGCCGATTGGAACCCGACGACGGTCCTGCGCGGCGACCCGGTCGACGAGGTACGCCGTCTCAAGGGGCTTCCCGGCAAGGAACTCCAGGTTCACGGAAGCTGGAAACTCGTGCAAACGCTGCACCAGGCAGGACTCGTCGATGTCTACCGGCTACTCCAACACCCGGTCGTCGTCGGCACGGGAAAGCGCCTGTTCCCGGACGGATCGACGCCCGCGACGTTCGCAACCGTCGAAGAGAGCTCGCGCGTACTGCCCGGCGGCGTCGTCTCGCTGACCCTCAACCCCACGAGCCTCGGCGTGATCTCCGCAGGCTCGTACGGGGTCGACGAAGGGCGCTCGGCGACGTTCCTCGACTGACAACGGTGCCCGACCGGCTTCGAGGCCCTGATCTCCGGCTCAGACGGTCGGGACTGTTCCGCCATCGATCACGTACTCGGCGCCCACGATGGCCGAGGCGCGGTCCGAGACCAGGAACCCGACCAGGTCGGCGATCTCCTCAGTGTTGGCAAACCGTCCCAGGGGTACGCCTCCGAGGGAGTCGTAGATGCTCTGCTTGGCTTGTTCTCGACTGATCCCGTTGCCCTCGGCGATTCGGTCCACGAACCTCTCGTAGGCCTCCGTCTCGATCCCGCCGGGGCTGATCGCGTTGACGCGGACGCCGCGCGGGGCGAGCTCGTTGGCGAGCCCCTTGCTGTAGGTGCGCAACGCGGCCTTCGCTGCCGCGTAGGCCAGGGACGCGTCGTACTGAGGAAGTTCACGCTGGATCGAGGTGAAGTGCAGCACGACCGCCGACCCGGACTCGATCATCGCCGGGAGGAGAGCTCGATCGAGCCGCACCGCTCCGAGGAGGTTCAAGTTCAGCTCGATCATCCACTGCTCGTCGGTGATGACGGCGAACCCACCGGACGGCGTCGAGGCACCTCCGACGACGTGCACCAGGATGTCCAGTGCGCCGCCGGTCTCGGCGATCCGGTCGGCCACCGCCTTCGCGCCCTCGACCGTCGAGGTGTCGGCCTCGATGAACCGGTCGGGGTACTCGTACCCCTCGGGCATCGTCCGGGCCGTCACGTGGACGTCGGCGCCCATCTCCCGCAGTCTCTCGACGACGGCCTTGCCTGAGCCCTTCGATCCGCCCGTGACCAGCGCACGACGTCCATCGAGACGATCGCGATCTGAAGTAGGCATTCTTTCTCCTCTGAAGATGAACGCGGTGCGGGTCTTGTCAGGATCCGTGGTTGGCGATGACGAGTTCGGTGACGGCGTCCTGACGGATCGTGAACCGGTAGTCGAGCTCGGCGACGCCGCCTGGGAAGGTTCCCTCGAGCCGCAGGGTCACCACCCAGTGGCTGTCGTCGATGCGAGCAGCACCGATCTGCTCGGTCGTGTACTCGAACTCGGAGCCGGCGTCCCGCAGGAACGCGTGAATCTGCTCTCGGCCGCGGAAGGACTCGCCCTGATCGACGGCCACCGCGTCCTCGGCGAAGAACGGCGATGCCGCGTCGGCGTCGCGGACGAAGTGAGCGGCGAGGAAGCCGCGGACGATGGCTGGGAGTGGGTCGGACCGGAGGCCGTTGTGCTGTGTCATGAGCCCACCGTGCGGCCTCGCGGTGCAGGAGGGTCAAGCGCTGGACTCTCCCCCCGGGGGAGGCTTCATACTGCGGTGGTGCTGACGATCGGGGAGTTCTCGCGCCTGACCCACCTGAGCGTGCGGACCCTGCGTCGGTACCACGAGAGCGACCTACTGGAACCCGCCGTCGTGGACGAGACCTCCGGCTACCGCTACTACGCCATCGAGCAGATCCCGACCGCCCAGGTCATCAACCGGCTCCGCGAACTCGACGTCCCCCTGGGCGACGTCCAGCGGATCCTGCGGTCCCCGGACCCCGGTGTCCGCGCGACCCTGATCGCCGACCACCTCCAACGCCTGGAGGCCGAACTCGACCGCACCCGAGCCGCCGTCGCGTCGCTGCGCCGCCTGCTCCGGCCCGACCCCGCGCCGATCAAGGTGGAGCTCCGTGCCGAGCCCGCCCGCACGGTCGCGGCGGTGGCGGCCGTGGTCGACGAGGGCGAGGTCGAAGCCTGGTTCGCCGGCGCAATGGCCGAGTTGGAGGTGGCCGTTGGCGACGCGGTGACCGGTCCACCGGGTGGCACCTACGACAACTCCCTGTTCGAGCTGGGCCGCGGTCACGTGTTGGTCTACCTGCCGACGGCGGCTCCACCTCGTACCGGGCGGGTGCACGCCGCGACCCTGCCCGCCGCGGAACTGGCAGTGGCCACCCACGTCGGCGAGCACGATGGCATCGAGGTCACCTACGGCGAGCTCGGTACCTGGGTCGTGAACAACGCGATGTCGGTGGCGGGGCCGGTGCGGGAGGTCTACCTCGTCGGACCTCGGGACGCAGGCGATCCGACCGCGTGGCGCACCGAGATCGGGTGGCCGGTGTTCCGAGTGACCTGAGTGGTTCGGCGGACCGACGGCCGAGAACTTCACGAGGGTGCGACGGTCACCATCCAGGGCGCCGCTCACTCGAGCATCGGCCCGCCGGGGTGGCCGCAGGGCCTCTCAGACGCCAGGGTCATAACCGGTTGACGTGTCAGCACCCGAACAGAGCAGCCCCAGCCCTCCCGGTCGAGCTGTCCCGGGTCGACGGCCTCGCGGCGTCGTTGACCACAAACCGGCACGGTGACGCCGTCGCGGCGGTGGTCAGCACGTCCCACGAGCCCGGAAACGTCTACGCCGGCCCCACGAGCGGGCCGCTGACGAGGCTGACCCGGCCGGTCCCACAAGGATGGGCCCTTTCCACTGGTGACGCTGGTCCCACGGCGGCCCGTACGACCGGCACGCCGACCGGCTCATGCTCGGCTGGGACCCGTCCGGCCAGTGGCTGGCGACCGCCGGCTACGCCGTGTTTCTGCCGAACCCGCGCGGCGGCAAAGGGCACGGCCACGACTTCGCGGTGCGCGTCGCCGGCGCGGTCGCCCTCGACGAGTGGACCGACATCTGCGCCGGCATCGACCTGCTCATCGCCGGCGGCGTCGCCGACCCGGACCGGCTGGGCATCGGCGGTAGCAGCGGCCGGGAAGGAACGGGTCCACACCGCCACGACCGGCTCAGCCCGATCTCGTACGCCTCCAAGGTCCGCACGGCGGTGCTGATCCTGCACGGCGGTAGCGGTGGTGTCCCTTTTTCAGGCAGCGCTGCGTTCGCCGGCCGGTCGGCGACGTAGGGCCGGGTCCAGGACTGGCGGGGGCACGTAGGCCTGGTCGAGGCGGGTGACGTCGGTGCCGGGCGGAACGATCTCGTCGATCCGGTCGAGGATGTCGTCGGTGAGCGCGACGCCGACGCCCCTGAGCAGGTCGTCGAGGTGTTCCATGGTGCGCGCGCCGAGCAGTGTGCTGGTGACGCCCGGGTGCGCGATGGTGAAGGCCATGGCGAGGTGGGTCAGCGGCAGGCCGGCCTCGTCGGCGAGCGGGATGAGTTGTTCGACGATGTCGATGCGGCGCTCGTCGCTGAGGTGTTGGAAGTAGCGCGCGCGGCTCAGGTCGTTCTGCTGACCTTTGCGGACGCGGCCGGTGAGCATCCCCTGCCCGAGCGGACCCCACACCAGGGTGCCGAGGCCGTAGCGCTGCGCTGCCGGCAGTACGTCGTTCTCGATGCCGCGGTTGAGGATCGAGTACGGTAGCTGCTCGGTGCGGAAGCGTGCCAGCCCGTGCCGTTGGGAAAGCCACTGGGTATCGACGATGTCGATGGCCGGCGTGTTGGACGATCCGATCGCCCGCACCTTGCCGGTGCGGATCAGGTCGGTGAGCGCGGAGAGCGTTTCCTCGATGTCCGTGTCTGGGTCCAACTTGTGCACCTGGTAGAGGTCGATGTGGTCGGTCTGTAGGCGACGCAGCGAGTTCTCGACCGCGGTCATGATCCAGCGTCGGGAGGTGCCCTGCTGGTTGGGGTCGGCGCCGGTCGGCCTGCCGAACTTGGTGGCGAGCACGACGGTGTCCCTCCGCCCTTTGAGCGCCCGGCCCACGACCTCCTCCGAGTCGCCGTAGACGTCGGAGGTGTCGATGAGGTTGATGCCGGAGTCGAGCGCCTTGTGGATCACTTGGATCGAGTCTTCCGGATCGGAGTTGCCTACCGACGTGGCGAACATCAGCGCGCCGAGCGCGTACGGGCTGACCTTGATGCCGGTCCGGCCCAGGGTGCGGTACTGCATGAGCGTCTCCTAGCGGTATGGTGAGTTAAGCGGAATCTCTTTCCGGAACTATACGGAAAGCCTTTCCGGAACGGCAAGGAGGGCTACCGTGACCAACGACACCACCGGCTCGAGAACGGGCGCGAGCGCACCGCGCCGGATTCGCACCGACGCGCGCCGCAACGTCGAGGCGCTGCTGGATGCAGCGAAGACGGTCTTCGGCACGTCGGGCGTCGACGCGCCTGCGAAGGAGATCACCGATCTGGCCGGTGTCGGCGTCGGCACCCTCTACCGGCATTTCCCGCAACGCTCCGACCTAATCAAGGCAGTGATCGAGCGCGAGATCGACGCCTGCGCCGACGCGGCGCCTGCACTGGCCGCCGAGCACCCGCCGGGCATCGCCCTCGCGAGGTGGCTCGAACGGCTCGCCGCGTTCGTCGTGACCAAACGCGGGTTCGCCGCGGCGCTGCATTCCGGCGATCCGGCGTTCGACGGCCTTTCCGGCTACCTGATGGAGAAGCTGGGACCAGCGCTGGGGTCGTTGCTCGACGCCGCGACCGCGGCCGACGAAATCCGGGCCGTGGTCAGCTCGCAGGACCTTCTCTACGCGGTCGCGAAACTGTGCGCACCCCTACCGGACGAGGAGCCGGACTACGGCCGCCGCATGGTCGCGCTCCTCGTCGATGGACTACGGTCCATCGACACCCAGCGCTGACCTAACTCGTCATAAGGCATGGCGGATCCGGAGCCGCGGCCGGACACAGTGCCCAGCCGCCCACCCGACTCCCGATGGTTGAGCCGCTTACGGACCGGCATTGCGTGCAGTGTTGTGCGTTCACTCCCGCAGGCGGTCGCAATCGCCCTCAACTCGGCATGAGCGAACGTTTCGTCGGCGGCTAACCTGCCGCCCCCCAGAACGGGTCGAGGGCGAACAGGTCGCTGCGGTCCGGTCAACCATCGCCAACCGGCCGCCTTTGACCACTCCGTCACGATCAACCAGCGTCAGTGGAGGCGCACGCGCCCATAGGCACGCGCAAAATACCCCTCCGTCGATGGACGGAGGGGTATTTCCCTGCTCAACTACTGTGCGCCCGAAGGGACTCGAACCCCTAACCTTCTGATCCGTAGTCAGATGCTCTATCCATTGAGCTACGGGCGCTCGTGCTCAGCCAGTCTACACAACCAACTTTCGCGCGGAGACTCCGGGATTCGAACCCGGGAGGGGCTTTAAGACCCCAACCGCATTAGCAGTGCGGCGCCATAGACCAGACTAGGCGAAGTCTCCCCGGTGATCCGCAGACCACCGCGCCCGAGGATACAGGTCGCCACCCGCCGGGAGCAAAACGACTTCCGGGGTACGCCGACCAGGGCTACCCCGCCTCCGTGTTTCAGCGGTGTGCGGCGGCGTGATCGGGACTACGCTCCATCGATATGCAGGAGCAGCCGCCCAGCGAGTCGACCCGTCGAGAGCCTGCTGAAAGAGCGCGCCGGCGCCCCCCGCGGCCGACCTTCACACCGCCGACCGCCTCCGAGCAGCCCGGGGAGACGGTGCCACCGCCGGCAGCCGCGCCGGTGAGTCCGCGTCCTCGACGGGCCAAGGCCGCTCCGGCGGTGCTCTTCCAGCCTCCGGAGCCGGACCGCCCCCTGCCTCGGCAGGCACTCCGCTCGTCCCCCGCACCGAGCGCCCCGCCCGAGGACGCCGCACCCGCCAGCGACCTGACCGCCCCACCCGCGAAGGCCCGGCCCACCCCGGACCAGGCCAGCCCGCCCGACAAAGCGGCACCAGCCGCCGGCCAGGCCGGCCCACCCGAGCCCGCAGCGGCCGCTGACCAGGCCAACCCACCTGCGCGCGGCCGGCAATCATCCGCCGGAGCGTCGGCACGCACGCCGACGGCTCGCGCCACCCCCCGTAAGACCACCGCCCTAAAGGCCACGAAGCCGACCCCCGCAGCCCCGGCCGTACCCGCTGAGGCCGGCACGACGGACAGCCCAACCAGCCAGGCGCCAACCCCGGCCACGACGACCGCGCCGCCGCAGAAAGCCACCCCGGCCGGCCCAACCAGGAAAGCCCCGGCCAGCAAGACGGCCGCGTCACCCAGGAAAGCCACGCCCAGTAAGGCGGCCAGCCCGACCACCCAACCCGCCACCCCGACCACCCCCGCCAGACGAGCCGCCTCGCCGACCAAGCGAGCGGCGACCCCACCCCAGAGCGCCCCACCCACCGAGGCCACCCCAGCACCGCAGCCCACGGCGAGCCCACCCCAGAGCGCCCCACCCACCGAGGCCACCCCGGCACCGCAGCCCACGGCGACCCCGGCGCTGGTCGGTGACCTGGTGCCGGCCCTGGGGCGTACCCCCGAATCAGAGCTGCGGGCGGTCGCCGCGCGTGTGCTCGATCACCCGGGCTTCGCGCCGGAGCTGTTGGCGCTGGCCGCGGTGCGGTCGCTCGGACCCGGCGCGGGCGAGTGGGCCGCGCGGCTGCGGGACAGGTATCCGGACGCTCCGACGGACGGCCTGGCCCGGCTGGTGACCCGGCGATACGTGCGGGCGGCGGGCGCGGGTGGGGCGACCGCGGCGCTGGCTGGCTTCTTCGCGCCGCTCGCCGAGTTGGCCTCGGTGCTGTGGACGCAGGCCAACCTGGTGTTGCACCTGGCGGCGGTGTACGGCAGGGATCCGGCGCATCCCGACCGGGCCGTCGAGCTGCTGGTGCTGACTCAGGTACACCCGGACGAGGCGAGCGCGCGGCAGGCCCTGACTGCCGCGCAGACGGCGGGCGACCCGGTCGAGGGGGCCTGGCCACGGGCGGCGGAGGCGGCCTGGCGGCTGGCCGCGCCGCTCACCGCGCAGGCCGGCGGTTGGGTGGCGTTGCGGCTGGTGGCCCGGCTGCTGCCCGGGGCGGCGGTGCTGGCGGCGGCGCTGGGGGACGCGGCGGCGGCCGACCGGCTCGCCGCGCGAACGGTGGCCGTCTACCGGCGCTGATCAGAGCCAGTCGAACCACTCGCGGGGCAGCGACGCGTAGCCGACGAAGGCGACCACGTCGAGCAGGGTGTGGGCGATGATCAGCGGCAGTACCCGCCGGGTCCGCAGGTAGAAGAGGCTGAAGATCACGCCCATCACCGCGTTGCCGACGAACGCGCCGAAGCCCTGGTAGAGGTGGTACGAGCCGCGGAGCAGCGCACTGGCCGCGATGATCGCGGCGAGCCGCCACTGGAGCTGCCGCAGCCGGGTGACCAGGTAGCCGACCACGATCACCTCTTCCAGCACGGCGTTCTGCACGGCGGCGAGGATCAGCACGGGGATCGCCCACCAGACCGGCGGCAGCGCGGCCGGCACCAGCGTGGCGTTGAGGCCGAGTTGGGCCGCGACGAAGAACAGGGCCAGTCCGGGCAGGCCGATCAGCGCGGCCAGACCGGCACCGCGGGCCAGGTCCTGGCCGGGCCGCCGGGCGTCCACGCCGAGGGTCCGCGCCGGGTCGCCGGGGTCACGGCTGAGCAGGTGTACGGCGAGCAGCACCGGCAGCAGCGCGAAGACGATGCCGAGCAACTGGTAGGTGAGGTCCAGCCACGGCCGGGTCGACGCCGAGGTGTTCAGCGAGGCGGTCTGTTTCGAGAGCGGACCCTCGGCGGTCAGCTTGGCGATGATCGAGACCACCGCGTAGACCGCCGACTGGCCGAGGGACAGGCCGAGGACCAGCAACGTTTCGGTGCCCAGCAGGCGGCGGGACACCGGGCGGGTCAGCTCAACGGTCACCGCACCACTCTGCCCGACGGGCGGCACCGGCGGCACGGCCGACCGGTCAGCGTGAGCCGATCGCACATTCTGTGCGACCAGTAGACACTCTCCGTGGAGATTCTATGGGCGCCCGATCCGCTGCCGACTGGAGGAGGAGCGCCCCGTGGACAACCTCGCACGGTTGCTGAAGGAGAGCTGGACCTTGGTCGAGGACGATCGGGCCCGCCTGACCGAGCACTTCTACGCCCGGGTGTTCCTGCTCGACCCCGCCCTGCGGCACCTCTTCCCGGTGCAGATGACCGGCCAGGGCGACCGGCTGCTGGAAGCGATCATCAGGGCGATCCACACGGTCGACGATCCGGAGAGTTTCGCCGAGTTCCTCCGGGGTTTGGGTCGCGACCATCGGAAGTACCACGTCGACGAGAGGCACTACGCGACGATGGGCACCGCACTGCTGGACTCGCTGCGCCGGATCGCCGGCGACGGCTGGAACCTGGAGTACGACCAGGCGTGGCGGGAGGCGTACGAGGCGGTCGCCGCCCTGATGGTCGCCGGGGCGGCGGATGACGACGGGCCGCCGTTCTGGCACGCCGAGGTGCTGACCCACAAGCGCTACGGTCCGGACACCGCGGTGTTGACCTGCCAGGCGTTGCAGCATCCACTGCGTTGGCAGGCTGGGCAGTACGTCAGCCTGGAGGTGCCGCGCCACCACCCCCGGGAGTGGCGGAACTACTCGGTGGCGAACGCGCCCAACGACGACAGCGTGCTGGAATTCCACGTGCGGTCGCCGGGAGCCGGTTGGGTGTCCGGCGCGTTGGTGCGTCGGGTGCGGCCGGGCGACCTGCTCCGCCTGGCGGCGCCGATGGGGTCGATGACCCTGGACCGCACCTCGGAACGGGACATCCTCTGTGTGGCCGGCGGGGTCGGCCTGGCGCCGATCAAGGCGCTCGTGGAGGATCTCGCCACCTTCAACCGCACCCGGTGGGTGCACGTCTTCTACGGCGCCCAGCAGGCAGCGGACCTGTACGGCCTGGCCGGGTTGCAGGAGTTGGTCGCCGTACACCCGTGGTTGTCGGTGACCGCGGCGTGCAGCGACGACCCGGACTTCGACGGTGAGCTGGGTGACATCCCGGAGGTGGTGGCCCGGTACGGCCCGTGGACCGCGCACGACTGTTATGTCTCCGGCTCGGCCCGGATGGTCCGGTCCACGCTGCGGGTGCTCGCCGCGGACGAGGTGCCGCCGCCGCGCATCCGCTACGACACCTTCGGTGACCTCTAGACGTTCCTCCCCCCACACCGGGGCGCGTGCCCCTGCCCCCTGGGGCACGCGCCCCGGTCCCCTCGTTCGTCAGTAACGCCAGGGGTGCCCGGTCTCGCGGTATTCCTCGACCGGCACCAGCGGCACGCCGGGTGCCATCCGGTCGACGTAGAGCCGGCCCTCCAGGTGGTCGATCTCGTGGGCCACCAGCCGGGCCATGCCGAACTCGAACGAGGTGATGATCCGGCTGCCGTCCCACTGGGCGTGTTCCACGTCCAGGCGCAGCGGCCGGGGCACCAGACCTCGGTGATCGAAGAAGGACAGGCAGCCCTCGTACTGCTCGTCGGTCTCCGGGTCGGCGTCGACCACCCGGGGGTTGAGCAACACGACCGGCTCCGCCGACCGGTCGGGGGGCCGCACCACGGCAGCCGCGCGGCCGATGCCGAACTGCGGCGCGGCGACGCCCACTCCCTTGCTGAACGGGTGCAGTTCGTCGAGCCGGGCCAGGGCCGTGGTGAGCCGGTCGACCACATCCCGGGCGACGTGTTCCTCGCCGGGCAGGTCGAACGGGCGGGCGCGCTGCCGGAGCAGGTCGTCTCCGCGCTGCACGATGCCGAGGCCGCGCATCCGGTCGCTGGGTCGGATCCGGGTGCCACCGGGGCCGATGTCCGGTTCGGTGTCCGGGCGGGCGCGGAACCGCCACTGCATCCGGTAGCGCGCGTTCAGCGGAGGGTCGTCGGTCTGCCAGTCGTAGATCGCCCGGTCGCCCTCGTCGTGGCGTTGCGGCGCCGTCCGCAGCGGGCCCTCCTCCGCGCTGAGCGAGGTCTCCACCCCCCAGACCTGCGGGTCGAGCGCCGCGGGCAGATCCAGGCGTACGGCGAGCTGCCGGGTGGGCAGTCGGACGGCTCGTTGGAACCAGGGACCCCACTTCTCGTGCCCGACGCTGTAGGCGTACTCGATGGTGGCCCGGTCGCCCGGGTAGAGGGGGAAGCGTCGCTCCCCGTTCTCGAAGAGCAGCCAGATCTCCTTGAACGCGTCCCGATCGTGCTTGGCTCGCCAGTGCATCGGCTCCGGGTCGCCGCCGCCGTCGTCTCGGCGGGCCTGTAGCTGAAGCTCGGCGAAGGTGAGCGGGTGTTCCCGGTGGTGCCGGTTGGAGCGGCCGGGGTCGTTCGGGAAGCGGTCGACGGCGACCCGGACCAGGTAGCGGGTGACCGGCTCGGTGCCGGCGTTGTACAACTCACGGTGGATGACGCACCGGTAGTCGTCGTCGGTGTGGGTGAGGGTGGCCAGCTCCCGTTCCACGACCAGGCCGGTGCCGGGTGGCAGCCACTGGCCGGGCGGGTGCGACTCGCGGTATGGCTGACCCGACCGGGCGTGCCGCAGGTCGTCGTACTCCCGGAAGCGCTGCCAGATCGCGCCGCTGGCCTCCAGGACGGCCTCCGCGCGGCGGGCGAAGTCCTCGGTCGGGCGGTGTCGGCGCCCCTCGACGTGGCTCACGTAGGACGGGTCGAACCCCATCAGGACGGCCAGTTGCTTCTTGGACAGCCCGCGCCCGGTCCGTTGCCTGGCGAGTTCGGCCGCGAAGGAGTCGGCAGCCCGTTCGAGGGGTGAGGTCGTCATCGGCTTCCTCGTGGCCGGGGCTATAAGTTTCACGTTCCGTGCCCGAGTACACACGCAACTGGCATCTTTTCGACACACTGCTTGACAATCCACCGATGACCATCGATTGTGCGGCGGCGTTTCCCAGCACTGACTCCGGGTAGTACGCGAAGCGCTACTCCCGTCGGATACGGAGTGACCTGGGCGTCTGGGATGTGACCAAGGTGAGCCTTCCCTTACGGTCCGGGGCTTGGTTAGGCTAGCCTTAGCTCAGGACGGCACTGGTCCGTCCGCCGGGGCGCACTCCTCGGTCACACAGACAGGGGACGACTCAGGTGACAGCGGTGATGCCACGGCGCGAGGTCTCCACCACGCCGCTCGCCCCCGTCACCGCAGCGCTCCGGGCCATGTTCGGCACCGACGACGTTCCCGGGCTCGCCCGGGGCCTTGTCGTCGACGACGAGTTCGGCTGGGCGCCCGCCACCACCCTGATCGACGGCAGTCGGCTGCCGGAGTTGCTGCGCGGCGCCGCCGTCCGCTGGGGTGGCACCCCGCACGCGTGCGCGGCGCTGGCCTGGAAGTCGTACAGCTACTGGACGGCGCTGCCGGTCGTGCTCGGTTGGGCCTCCGCCCGCCGGGTGCCGCTCGTCGATCCGGCCGACGTGCTGATCCACTTCGAGGACCACCGGCAGCTGCTCACCATGGGTCTGCGTCGGGGGACCACCGTCGCGGTGCTGCCGAACGACCCGTTGGCTCTCGCCGGCCTGCCGGAGGTGCGGGTCGTCGCCGACGAGACGGAGCTGCTGGCCGCGCTGCGCGCGTCACTGCTCGACGCGCACCTCGCACCGCTCATCACGGCGATCCAGTCGGAGGTTCGGGTGGGCACCCGGACGCTGCTCGGCTCGGTCGCCTCCGGCATCGCCCACGGCATCCTGCGGGCCGCCGACGGGCTGCCCGGCTCGACGGTGCAGAGCATCGACACGCTGCTCGGCGCGCTCGACCTGGCCGACCTGATCGAGCTGGTGCCGGGGCCGACCGGCGAGCCGACCGTGCAACGCCGCACCTGCTGCCTCGCCTTCACCCTGCCCCGGCCGAAGGTCTGCCAGGGCTGCTGCGTCCGCTAGGCCGGGCTGGGCGGCACTGCTCAGTCGGTCAGCGACCGGACGTCCCACACCCACACATCCCCGGTGCGGGCCGGCTGGATCCCGGTCAGCTCGGTCATCCCCCGACGCAGCGCGGTCTCGTGCTCGTGCGGCCCGAGGATGACCACCCCGGCCCGCCAGAAGCGCAGATCGTCGACCGCTCGGACCCGTGCCTGCGGGGTGATCGGCGGCACCGCCCCGGTACGCCTGATGGTGGCGAAGAAGCTGCTGGTGGGGCGGGGCGGGGCACCGAACAACGCGACGCGCGGGGGATCGGCGCTCGGGCGGGTGTCCGGACCGAGGAAGTAACCACGGGCCAAGGGCAGGTCCAGCCGGGTCTCCGCAGCCCATCGCAGCGGCTCCGCGTAGGTGCTGTCCGGCAACGGCAGGGTCACCACGCTGCGCCCACCTGTCACGTACGGACGCCAGGCCCCACTTGTCACGAACGTGGGAACCGGGTCGAGGTGGGTCACGGGCAGCGGAGTGGGGACGATCGGCAACAGGGCCATCGTGAGCACTGTTGCGGTGACGAAACGGACCTGCCCCCTGGCGGCCGGGTGCGAGCCGGCCAGCTCGCGGGCACGCTCGGCGCCGTAGGCGAGGAGCAGCCCGATGATCGGGGTGATCGCCAACGCCCACCGGGTCGGCACCACCGAGTGCAGGATCGGCAGGTTCTCCAGCGCCGCCCAGGGTCCCGGCACCCCCGTACCCCGGTTGTCGAAGCGGACCTCCCGGCCCAGCGAGAGCACCGCGAAGAGCAGCCCGAGCGCGGCGAGCGCGAGCACCACGACCGAGCGCCGCAACCACCAGACCAGGGCGATCACCAGCACCAGCAACGCCCAGCCGAAGAAGCTGTTCTCCTCGGTCGGGTTCTTGGCCAGACCGGCGGCGGTGCGCGGGCTGCCGGCGAGCGCCTCCCGGGAGTACGCGACGAACGACGCCAGGTCGCTGGAGTAGCCGCGGATCAGCCGGGACAGCCCGGAGTACGCGTCCGGTCCGAAGAACTGCACGTACAGGGGGTACGCCAGCAGCAGCGCGGCGAGCCCGGCCGCGACGGCGAGGCCGGCGAGGAAGGACCGGATACGCGAGCGTAGTTCGGCGCGACCGAGGGCGAGTACGCCGATGACCAGGCCCAGCCCGATCGCGGTCATCAGCAGGATCTCCAGGTTGAGGAAGGCCTGCCAGACGATCACGAGCGCGAGGAGGAGCCCGTTGCGGAGCCAGCGGCCCGGTTCGCCGAGTCGCAGGGTCCGCCAGATGATCAACGGGACGACGAACTGGGACACGATGTTCGGGTGCCCGTTGGCGTGCGACACCATGGCCGGCGCGAACGCACAGAAGCCACCGCCCAGCCACGCCGGCCCGCGGCTGCCGATCAGGACCCGGGAGAGCAGGAAATACCAGGCGGTGGCGGTGGCAATCATGCCGACGGTGAGAAAGACCAGGAATGCCACTCTCGGCCCCAGCAGCAGGGTGACCGGCGTCAGTGGGAGCGAAACGGATAAGACGGACGTATTGGCCATCAGATTCACGCCGTCCGGGACGTTCATCTGATTGGAATGGAACGGATACGCAAAGTGCGTGACGACTCGCGCACCGTGGGCCATCATCCATTCGAACTGTGACTGATCGGACTGGTTGTCCCGTACACCACTACCTGGGTCCAACCAGAGCCGGGCGGTCACCCACAGGCCGAGCACCACGAAGCTCAGCACGGCGACCAGATCGGACCACTTACCCCTGCGGGGAGGCCGGACGCGACCCGACTCCCCCTGCACCGACGGCACCACGGCCGGACCGTCGCTGTCGCTGGGCGAGTCCGGCTCAGGAGTAGTCATGACAATTCCCAGAGTAGTCAGGGCATGGCGCTGCCGTGACATGTTTCGGGGTACTGCCGTACTATGTGCCGGGTTCGCCGACCGCCGATCACGAACCCACCCCCGACCATAATTCGGCCACCCCCGATGCCCCGATTCTTCTGCCGTCCCAGCGGATGATTCACTCTGTCGGTCCAGGCACGGGTCGAGTTCATATCGTGAGGAATCGACGCATGGCAGAAATCACTGGGGATCAGCGCGTTCAGTCCGAGGTGTTGGAAGGCCTGGCGACCGCTGTCAACCACCGTCGCTGGTTCATCGAACTGGCCCTGCCGTACCTCGGCGACGACCCGATCGAGATCGGCAGCGGCCTCGGTGACTACGCGCTGGAGTGGTCCGAGTTGCTGCCCCGGTTCACCGCGACCGAGGCCGACCCGGATCGGCTGGTGCAGCTCAAGGAGCGTCTCGCCGACCGGCCCAACATCGACGTCCGGCAGATGCTGCTGCCCCACAACGACCGGGGCGACTACAGTGCCGCGGTCTCGTACAACGTCCTGGAGCACATCGAGGACCACGTGGGCGCGCTGAGCAGCATGCGCGACCTGGTCCGACCCGGCGGTGCCGTGATCATCATCGTGCCGGCGTTCCAGTTCGCGATGGGTCCGGCCGACATCGCCACCGGACACGTCCGCCGCTACACGAAGAAGACGCTCGGCGCGGCGATGACCGAGGCCGGGCTGACCATCGAGAAGATGCACTACGCCAACGCGCTGGGGCTGATCGGCTACTTCATGGCCACCAAGGTCTTCCGGCTGATGCCGAAGGAGGGCCCGATGGTCAAGGTGTACGACACCCTCGTCCTGCCCGCCACCAAGGCCGCCGAGCAGCTCGTCCGCCCCCCGTTCGGCCAGTCGGTCTTCGCCGTGGCCCGCGTCCCAGCCTAACCCCGGCCCCGTAGCAGGCCCGCCCGGTCGATCATGGAGTTGTGGTGCCTGATTTGGCGCTTGCCAGGCTTTTTGTCGCCCACCACAACTCCATGATCGACGAGACTGGGCGGCGTTGCCCACCCTCCCGGGTTAGTCCTTGATCTGGTACGTGGGGCGGATTACCGCCCTCGCCAGGGTGTGGAACGTCAGGTTGAAGCCTACGTAGGCGGGGCTGGCTTCTGGGGTCAGGTCCAAGCGGTCGACGTCTACCGCGTGCACCGCGAAGACGTACCGGTGCGGGCGGTCGCCGGCCGGCGGGGCCGCACCGCCGTAACCCTGCTCGCCGTAGTCGTTGCGGACCGCGAACGCCCCACCGAGGTCGGTGCCGGCCGCGCCACCGGCGCCGCTGGGCAACTGCGTGACCTCGACCGGCACGTTCACGAGCACCCAGTGCCAGAAACCGCTGCCGGTCGGCGCGTCGGGGTCGTAGCAGGTCACCGCGAAGCTCTTCGTCTCGGCCGGGAAATCCGACCAGGCGAGCTGCGGCGAGACGTTGTCACCCCCGGTGCTGCCATGCGCGTGCCGGGCATCCATCGGCTCACCGTTCTGCACGTCGTCACTTGTCAGCGTGAACGAGGGCAGCGTCGGCAGCAGCTCGTACGGGTCCGGGGCGATCGGTCGTTCCAGGGTCATCAGAACGCGTCCTTCCGGTGTGCGGAGATATCAGCCCCTTCTTACCCCGTTCCAGGGCCGCCAACGACCGGTTGGGGCACTGTCGGGACCACCCGCGCGGATACGATCATCGCCGCAACGTCCACGGGGGAACTTCTTGAGCATCTGGCGTGACTTCCTGGTCGCCGTCGTGACCGCGCTCCGCAAGCCGGACGAGCAGTCGCTCGCCCGGGAACGCCGGCGCGCGATCGAACGACTGGCCGACGAGACCATCCGCGCGGATCGACGGCCTGCCGACCCGCCGGAGTGACGGACCTGTCTGCGCTCGGTATCCAGGAAACCGCGCATCCGTACGGCCCGAACACCCCGGCATCCCGAAAGCCCTGTTACAGGTTGCGCTCGGCGTAAACGTGCATCGCATCGCGGATCAGCGTCACGGTGCCGGCGGTGTTCTCGGCGTTGTCGAACGCCGCCGTGTAGCGCGGGTCGGACACGTACAGCTCGCCGAGCCCGGTGAAGTACTCCTTGGTCGGGGTCGTCGAACTCCCCGACAGCCAGTCGTACAGCCGCTGGGTGATCGCCTGCACCTGGTCGCTGTCGGCCGCCGCCCCGGCGCGGTGCGCCGCGCCGAAGTCCCGCCCGATCTCGATCTGGCGCTGCTGGAACGCCAGCTTCTCAGCCGGGCTGAGTGAGCGCCACCACCGGTCACCCTTCGCGTAGGCCTCTCGGCCCCACCGTTCGGTGACCTCCCGCTCGTATTGCGTGTGGTCGAAACCGTCGAACATCTCCTCAGGCATGAGTGGTTCACCTCCTTCCGTCTTGCGCAGGGTCGTCTTCACCGACTCGATCTGCCTCCCGATCCGCTCACGCTCCTGCTCGAGCAGTTTCAGGTGGGTGCGCAGCGCTTCGACTGGGTGCTGGCTCCCGTCGAGCACCTCGGCGATCGCGGGCAGCCCGAGGCCGAGCTCCCGCAACAGCAGAATCCTCTGCAACCGGAGCAGCTTCTCCTGGTCGTAGTACCGGTACCCGTTGCGGCCGAGCCGGCTCGGCCGAAGCAGACCGACGTCGCCATAGTGGCGCAGGGTGCGACTGGTCGTTCCGACCATGCGCGCGAGGTCTTGGATCGACCAATCCACCTCACTCACCCCTTCAACTCGTCGGTGTGAAATGAAGGTTAGAGGTTGACGTAACGTCAAAGTCAACCATGCCGAACATCCGCAAGAGCGGCGCCAGCGAGGGCACTTGCCGCTGTCGGCACAGGTTTCCCTGGGCAGGGTCTACGCCTCATGCGTCGACGGACAGGACGAGGCCGCGCGGAAGTGGATCGAGGGCCGGACTCACCGCACACAGACACGCCCCTCGACCAGCTTTGCGCTGGTCAAAGGGCGTTTTTGCTGTCCAGATGGGCGGAGGGTGTGGGATTCGAACCCACGAAGACATCGCTGCCTTACCGGTTTTCAAGACCAGCGCCATCGGCCACTAGGCGAACCCTCCTGGGCCGCCACCCGCGGGCGTACGGCCACGCACAGTCTGCCACGGCTTCCGCCGGGCGGCCCGACGTCCCTCCCCGAACGCGGTGACCAGCCCGTCCGGGCCGTCCACTGTGGCCTTGCGGTTGCGCCTGCGGCACCCGGGAAGATCGGGAAGACTGGGCGCATGCGAGCCATCACCATTCCGCAGCCCGGTGGACCCGACGCGCTGATCTGGGCCGAGGTGCCCGACCCGGAGCCGGGCCCCGACGAGGTGATCGTGGATGTGCGAGCCAGCGGGGTCAACCGCGCTGACCTGCTGCAACGGCAGGGGCACTACCCGCCGCCGGCGGGCGCGTCCGCGTACCCCGGGTTGGAATGCTCCGGGGTGATCACGGAGGTCGGGTCGGAGGTCGCCGGGTGGGCGGTCGGGCAGCAGGTGTGCGCGCTGCTGGCCGGCGGCGGGTACGCCGAGCGGGTCGCGGTTCCCGCCGGGCAGTTGCTGCCGGTGCCGGCCTGCGACCCGGTGGACGCCGGGGCGCTGCCGGAGGTGGCCTGCACGGTCTGGTCGAACCTGATCCAGGTGGGTCGGCTCGGCGCGGGTGACACGCTGCTGGTGCACGGCGGGGGCAGCGGGATCGGCACCTTCGCGGTCCAGTTCGGGGCGGCCCTCGGCGCGACGGTCCTGACCACCGCCCGGGAGGCCAAGCACTCCCGGCTGCGGGAGCTGGGCGCGTCCCACACGATCGACTACCGGGAGCAGGACTTCGTCGAGGAGGTCCGGCAGGCGACTGCCGGTCGGGGCGCGGACGTCATCCTGGACATCATGGGCGCGTCCTACCTGGGCCGAAACGTCTCCGCGCTGGCCACCGGCGGCCGGCTGGTGGTGATCGGGATGCAGGGTGGGCGCAAGGGCGAGTTGGATCTCGGCGCGCTGGTGGCGAAGCGGGCCAGTGTCACCGCGACGTCGCTGCGCTCCCGACCGCCTGCCGAGAAGGCGGAGATCGTCCAGGGCGTACGGGACGAGGTGTGGCCGTTGATCGAGGCCGGCACGGTCCGACCGATCGTGGACCGGCGGGTGCCGATGAGCGAGGCGGCGACGGCGCACCGGCTCGTCGAGTCGAACGACCACTTCGGCAAGGTGCTCCTCACGCGCGGGTGAGGGGCGTCAGACGAGCGTGTCGTCAGTCGGTCGGGGCAGCATCAGGCGGGCGCCGGGCCCCTCGCCGGCCAGCGCGTCACCCGGGTTGTTGAGCGTGCAGCGTTGCAGGGACAGGCAGCCACAGCCGATGCAGCCGTCCAGGTCGTCGCGGAGGTTGGTGAGCAGGCGGATCTTCTCGTCCAACCGGCCCCGCCAGCTCGCGGAGAGCCGCGCCCAGTCCTGCGGGCTGGGCGTGCGGGCCTCGGGGAGCGACTCCAACGCCGCCCGGATCTCGTCGAGCGAGACGCCGACCTGTTGGGAGATCCGGATGAAGGCGACCCGGCGCAGCTCGGCGCGGGCGTACCGGCGCTGGTTGCCGCCGGTACGGTCGGCGCGGATCAGCCCGAGCCGCTCGTAGTAGCGCAGCGCCGAGGGCGCTACGCCGGAGCGGGCGGACAACTCGCCGATCGTCAGCAGATCCTGCATCACCAGGTCCTTGAGTTGAAGTGCACTTCAAGTCACACAGTAGTGGCATGACCACCACACTGCCCACCGACACCGGGTCCCGGCTCCCCGGGCTCATCCGACGACTGACCGGCGACGAGAAGCACGCACCCAGTGCGCACTCCACCATCGACGTGCTCCAGGTGCTCTACGACCAGGTGCTGCGGGTCACCCCGGACACCGTCGACGACCCGGAGCGGGACCGGTTCCTGCTCTCCAAGGGACACGGGCCGGCCGCCTACTACGCGGTGCTCGCCGCGCACGGCTTTCTCCCGGAGGCCTGGCTCGACGACCTCGCCGGGCCACACAGTCGGCTCGGCCACCACCCGGACCGGCTGCTGGTGCCCGGGGTCGAGATCGGCTCCGGCTCGCTCGGCCACGGCCTCGGGCTGGCCGTCGGCACCGCCCTCGGCCTGCGGGCCCAGGGGCTGCACACCCCCCGGGTGTACGTGCTGCTCGGCGACGCCGAACTGGACGAGGGATCCAACCACGAGGCGATCGCGTACGCCGGGGCGACCGGCCTGGAGAGCCTCACCGCGATCGTGGTCGACAACTCGTCGTCCACCCACGGCTGGTCGGGTGGCATCGCCAGCCGTTTCACGGTCAACGGCTGGACCGCCGACACCGTCGACGGCCGGGACCACACCGCCCTGTACCGGGCGCTGACCGGGCACCGCCCACAACGGCCACACCTGGTGGTCGCCCGCATCGAGAGCAAGGGGTGACCGCCATGCGTGCGGCCTTCATCGACAGCACCGCCACGCTCCTCGACGAGGATCCGCGTACCGCGCTCGTCGTGGCCGACATCTCGGCCAGTCAGTTCGCTCCGGCCGCTCGACGGCACCCGGATCGGGTGCTCAACGTCGGCATCCGGGAGCAACTCATGATCGGTGTGGCCGGCGGGCTCGCCCTGACCGGGCTCCGCCCGATCGTGCACTCGTACGCGACGTTCCTGGTGGACCGGGCGTACGAGCAGATCAAGTTGGATCTGGACCACCAGGGGGTGGGCGCGGTCCTGGTCAGCATCGGCGCGTCGTACGACGGGTCGGCCGAAGGCCGGACCCACCAGTCACCGGGGGACGTGGCCCTCTTCGACTCTCTCGGCGACAGCTGGACGGTGCGGGTGCCCGGCCACCCGGACGAGGTCGCGCCGCTGCTCCGGCACGCCGCGGCCAGCGACGACCCGGTCTACCTGCGGCTCAGTGAGCAGCGCAACGCCGAGGCGCACCCGAACGCGGACCGGCTACGGATGCTGCGGCAGGGCGGGACGAACGCGCCGCTGGTGGTGGCCGTCGGGCCGATGCTCGATGCCACGTTGGCGGCGACCGAGGGAATGGACGTGACAGTCGCGTACACCCACACGCCCCGACCGTTCGACACCGCGGGGCTGCGGGCGCTCGCCGGGACCGACGTGGTGCTTGTCGAGCCGTACCTGGCGGGCACGTCGAGCGCGATCGTCAGCCGGGCGATGGCGGACGTGCCGCACCGGCTGCTCACGCTCGGGGTGGGTCAGACCGACCTACGGCGCTACGGAAGCCCGGCCGACCACATCCGGTGGCACGGCCTGGACGCCGCCGGTCTCCGGCGCTCGATCAGCGCGTTCCTGGGCTCAACGCGCGGCTGAGGTGGCGGGACGGCGGCGTGCGCGCTCGCGACCGAGGATCCAGATCGCCTCGACGCCGTCCTTCCAGGTGATCTTCTTGCCCTCTTCCCGGCCACGTGCCCGGTAGCTGATCGGCACCTCGTACGGCCGGATCCGCTGGCGCAGCAGCTTGCCGGTCACCTCGGCCTCCATGCCGAAGCCGCGCGAGCGCACCTGCAGCGACCGGTAGAGCGCCACCGGCATCAGCTTGAAGCAGGTCTCCAGGTCACCGATGTACGAGTTGAACAGCACGTTGGCCGCCATCGTGACGCCCTTGTTGCCCATCACGTACCAGAAGCTGTAGGCGCTGTGGCTGCCGAAGGTGCGGTTGCCGTAGACCACCTCGGCCCGCCCGTCGAGCACCGGGGCGAGCAGCTTGGGGATGTCCTGCGGGTCGTACTCCAGGTCGGCGTCGAGGATGACCATGTAGTCGCCCTCCGCGCTGTCGACGGCCGTCTTGATGGCGGCACCCTTGCCGGCGTTGCGCTGGTGGGTGATGACCCGCAGGCGTGCGTCGTCGGCGCGACCGAGGACCTCACCGGTGCCGTCCCGGCTCCCGTCGTCGACGACGACCAGCTCGATCTCGCACGGATAGTCAACTGCCAATGCCTGCTTGAGGGCGTCCGCGATGCGCTCTTCCTCGTTGAAGACCGGCATGAGGATTGAAAGCTTCACGGGAATCTCCACGGTGGCGACGACACGTCGGGGATAGCCTAGCCTGACTGGTCAGCGCGACGTGTGCCCCCACCGGCGGGCAGTCGACGTGGCGGTCCCAGGCCGATGGTGTTTACTTCCGGCCATGTCGGCTGCCGGCTCCCTGCTCGCGGTGGTGCCCGCCGCCGCGATGCTCCTGCTCACCGTCGCGACGAGGCCGCGCCGGGCCGCCGCGGTGGCGCCGCTACGGCTCGCGGTGATGCGCGCCGCCCTGGTCAGCGGGGCGTACGCGGTGCTCGTTGTCGAGCTGTTCGGCGCGGCGCACGTGCTGAACCGGCCGGCGTTCGCCGCCGCCTGGCTACTTTTTCTGCTCGTCTGCGCGGCGGCGGCGGGGCTGCGTTGGCGCCGCCGGGAGGCCATTCCCGCGCACCAGCCCGCCGCGGCGCTCCGGCCGGTACCGGTCGGGGCGGCGGTGTCCGCCGGCGCCGGCCCGGAGCTGCCCGCGCCGATCGCCGACGGCGGCCGGCCCGGACCCGACCACCGGCCGGTCCAGGTCGATCGGGTACGCGGCGGCCTGCTCGCCAGGGCTGTCGACACCTGGCGGACGGCGGGTCGGGGGGAACGCCTGCTCGCCGGCACGGTCGGCGGCCTGGTCCTGGTGGAGTTGCTCGTCGCGCTGCTGGCCGAGCCGAACAACTTCGACTCGCAGACGTACCACCTGCCGAAGGTGGAGCACTGGGTGGCCCAGGGCGATCTGGACTTCTGGCCGACAGCGATCCACCGGCAGGTGACCATCCCGCCCGGAGCCGAGTACCTGCTCCTGCACCTGCGCCTGCTGACCGGCGGGGACCACCTGTACAACCTGGTGCAGTGGGTCGCCGGAGTGCTCTGCCTGCTGGTGGCCGCACGGATCACGGCGCAACTCGGCGGTGGCCGCCGGGCTCAGTTGATCACCGCGTTCGTACTGGCGACCACGCCGATGGTGGTGCTCCAGGCGACGAGCACCCAGACCGATCTGGTCTGTGCGGCATGGGTGGCGTGCGCGGCGACGCTGGTGCTGGACGGGCTGCGTCGGCGTACCGGCTGGGGCACCCTGCTCGGGTTGGGTGCGGCCGCCGGGCTGACCGCGGTGACGAAGACCAGCGGCCTGATCGCGGTGGGTCCGTTGCTGGTGCTCTGGGGGTTGGCGCAGCTCCGACTGGCCCTGGCCACCCGGGCACCGGCCGCCGGGGCGTCGACTGCTGGCGCGGTGCCGGCCTCCCGCCCGGTCGCTGGCGCGGCGCGTGTCGTGTGTGGTTCGGTGCTGATCGTGCTGGTGGCGGCCGTGGTCGTCGGCCCGTTCCTGGCTCGGGTGACTGCCGAGTTCGGGCATCCGCTGGGTCCGCCCCGGTTGCGGGAGTCGATCCCGATGGAGCGCCACGATCCACCGTCGATCCTGATCAACGCGTTGCGGATCGGGCACACGGCGTTCGACACGCCACTGGCACCGCTGCGTCAGCTCGGCGGGAAGGCGATCATCGGCGGGGCGGACGCGATCGGCGTCGACCCCCAGGACCGGGCGATCACCTTCGGCCGGGAGAGCTTCCCGGAGCCCGCCTGGTACCCGGACGAGGACCGGGTGGCGTTCCCGGTCGCCGGGGCGTTGGCGTTGATCGGCGCGGTGGTCGCGCTGGCCCGGCCGCGCCGGATCGACAGTGGGCAGGTCGGGCCGCTGCGCGCGTACGCGGTGGTGGTGCTGGCCACCGTCCTGCTGCACACCTCGATGATCAAGTGGCAGCCGTGGGGCAACCGGCTGCTGCTCTACGCGCTGGTGCTCGCCGTGCCGCTGGCCGGGCTGTGGTTGGACGCGTTGCTGCGCCGCCGGGCCAGCCGCGCAACCGGCACGGCCAGCGGTCGGCAGCGTTCGGTGGCCACTCTTGCGGTGGCCGTCGTGTTGGCCACCTCCGCGCTGGCCGGGGTGCTCGCCCTGTCGTACGGCTTCCCGCGCCGACTCGTCGGCTCCGGCTCGGTCTTCACCACCTCGGACTGGGACACCCGGTTCCTGCGCCGCCCGCAGTGGGCCGACGAGTTCCGTTGGGCCGCGGCGGCGGTTCGCGACAGCGGTGCCCGGCGGATCGGGCTGGTGGAGCAGAACGACAACTGGGAGTACCCGTGGTGGTTGGTGCTGCGCCAACCCGACGGCCGCTCGCCGGAGCTGGTGTCGTTGCAGTCGGTCCTGCCCGAACGGCCGCCGGCCGAGCCCACCTCGGTGGACGCGATCGTCTGCACCGGCAGTCGGCCGGCCTGCGCCAAGCTGGTTCCGGCCGGTTGGCGGTTGGAGTTTCGCGACTACGTCGGCTACGCGCTGCCACCCGGCCGGTGACCGAGCGCCCGGATCGTCCGATCCGGGCGGTTCGGCAGCCCGCGCGCAAGGATCCGAGGCGCATTCACATCCGTTGATCCGCACGTTACCGTCTGGTAACTCAGTCGACGTCCCGCGGCTGAGCCGAAAGGAGTGCGTCGATGCCTGCAATCCCCGCCAGGCCCGAACGCGCGACCCGACGACGGGCCAGCACCATCGCCGTCGCCGTCGCCGCTCTCGTCCTACCGATGCTCGCCGGACCGGCCACCCCCGCCACCGCCGCCGACCGGCCCGCCGTCCAGCCGCTCCCCGCCAACCTCGAAGCCGTCCGGGCCGCCGAAGCCACAGCCCTCTACGGCAGCCCCGCGATCCGTCCGATCGAGCAACGTCGCACCGCGCTGATCACCATGGGCGACAGTGAGATCTCCGGTGAGGGCGTCGGCAACTACGTCCCCGGCACCCACCAGGACGGCAACTGGTGCGACCGCTCGTACGACCAGGCGGTCTTCCGCACCGGCATCCCGTCGGACACGCAGTACAACATCGCCTGTTCCGGTGCCACCCCGTGGAACCTCATCGCCGGCGGACCGACCCAGCACAACGAGCTGAACCAGGGCGACCACCTGGGCATCAAGGCGCGCAACACGCACGTGAAGCTGATCTGGGTGGTGGTCGGCGCGAACGGTGACGGCACCATCCAGTTCGGCCCGGTCGCCACCGACTGCGCCGTCCGTCGGGTCCTCTTCCAGGGGCCCTGCTATCCCACCTACACCGACCAGTGGACGATCCGCACCGACGGCAGTCGGCAGGCCGTGACCGACGCGCTCACCGACATCCGGCAGACCATGACCGACGCCGGCTACCTGCGCTCGGACTACGAGCTGGTGCTCATGTCGTACCCGAGCCCGGGTAGCCCGGACGTGGAGGACAACCCGAACTTCCCCGGCTGGTACTCCGGTGGCTGCCTGCTCTACCTGGCCGACGCGGCGTTCGCCCGGAACAAGGCCGTGCCGCTGTTCGAGTCGGCGCTGCGGGCAGCCGCCGCGAACACCGGCACCCGCTACCTGGACGCCAGCCGACTCTTCCACGGCCACGAGGTGTGCACCGACAACACCTCGGTCCGCGGCCTCTTCATCGAGGTCGGGATCTGGAACGAGAACGCCGCCCGGCAGTCGTTCCACCCCAACGCCCGGGGGCACGGCATGTTCGCCCAGTGCATCACCCAGTTCTGGAACTCCGGCCAGGATCGGGCGAGCTGCGTCGACCCGGCCAGCACCGGCGGCGGCGTGCTCTACCCCGGGCTGCTGGAGTTCGGGCAACTGCGCAACCTGGCCACCGGCACCTGCGTCGACGGCAGGGGGTACGACTCCCGCAACGGCACCGTGCAGCAGCCGCACGCCTGTCACGGTGGCCGTAACCAGGGCTTCTGGTACGACTCGGCCCGACGGTCACTGCACTCGGAGCTGTCTCACGACCGTTGCCTGGACGTCTCGAACAGCTCGATGACCTCGGGCACGGCGGTCAACATCTACGACTGCAACGGCACCGGCGCCCAGCAGTTCGTCTTCGTCGGCAACCAGCTCCGGCCGGCAGCGGCGAGCAACCTCTGCGTGGCGTTCGACAACCCGTTGCTGGGCAGCTCCCGCCTGCGGTTGGCGAGTTGTTCCAGCAGCACCCGACAGCAGTGGTCGCTCGAGGCCCGCACCGCCGCCAACCCGGTCGGCTACGGTCACGACGACTTCATCGGCTCCCGCGTCTACTGAGGGAAGGGGCCTCGGCTGAGGCCCCTTCCGCTCACTTGGCGCCGGGGATGAGGATCAGCCGGGCCACTCCCTTGTCGCCGTCCTTGGCACCGGCGACGCCGACCGTCGCGCCGACCTTCACCTCGCTCGGCTGCACGGTGGCGCGGCGCTCGACGACCCGCAGATCGTCGCCGAAGCTCCAGGTCAGGGTGAAGCCGTCGGTGGACTTGACGGTCATCGAGTCGCCGTTGATCGCGGTCACCTCGCCGCGCTGCACGGTGACGGTCTGCGTACCGCCGTCCTTCGCCTTCACCACCGCCTCACCGTGCAGGGTGTTCCTGCGCAACAGCACGCGGGCCTGGTGGCGCTTGCGCCACTCCTCGCCGCGCTTGTCCCGGGCCTTGTCCTTGGCCGTGGGGGAGGCACCCGGCGTCGGGGTGGCCGGCGCGGCGACGGTCCGCACGTCCAACTCGTCGGGGTCGAAGCCCATCGCGGTCAGCGCCTGACCCTCCACCCCCAGGGCGGCGGCGACGTCGACGGCGGCGTCCCGGGCGGGCTGGCTGGCCACCTCGGCCGCACCGCAGCCGGTGACGCCCAGTGCGACCGCCGCGAGCAGTGCCGTGGTGCCGGTGGCGAATCCCCAACGTGGCATGACGTTCCCTCTCGTCCGTGGAGTCCTCAGCATTCCCGCCGAGGACGAGCGGAGCGTCAGGCCGATGTTCGAGTCAGGTAAGGATCACCGGGTAGCCGGACCGTGAAGGCCGCGCCGCCCTCCGGCGCGTGACCCGCGGCGATCTCCCCGCCCAGCCGACGGACCAGGCCGGCGGCCAGCGCCAACCCCAGCCCGCTGCCCACCTTGCGCACCCCCCGGTACCGCTCGTGCAGCGCACCGCGTTCGAACGCCACCGCCAGGTCGTCGTCGGTGAAGCCGGGTCCGCCGTCCCGGACCTCCAGCTCACCGCCGGAGGCCGGGTCCGCGGCCGGCCGGACCGCGAGCACCACCGGCGACCCCGGGGGTACGACCCGCAGCGCGTTCTCCAACAACCCGTCCAGCACCTGCCGGATCCGCCCCGGATCGGTGTACGCGGGCACCGGCCGACCGGGCGTCTCCAACCGGAACGGCACCCCCACCGCCGCGCACCGACCGGCCCAGGTCGGCTCCGCGTGCACGGCCAGCTTGGTCAGGTCCACCGGCACCGGTTCCAGCGGGAAGTCGGCGGCCTCCAGTCGGGCCAGCGCCAGCAGGTCCCCGATCAGCCGGTCCAGGTGTTGGGCCTCGGTCAGCATCGTCTGACCGGTGTCCACCGTGTCGTCCGCGCCGAGCACCCCGTCGGCGAGCGCCTCGGCGTACCCCCGGATCGCGGTCAGCGGGGTACGCAGCTCGTGCGAGACGGACAGCAGGAACTCCCGCTGCCGGCCCTCGCTGGTGGCCAGCGCGCCGGCCAGACCGTTCAAGGCCTCGGCCAGGTCGGCGACCTCGTCCGGTGACTCGACAGGTATCCGCACGGCGCGGTCGCCGGCGCGTAGCCGGGCGGCGGCGGTGGCCGCCACCCGGATCGGTCGAGCCAACCGGCGGGCCAGCAGCAGCCCGGCGACCACACCGGCGGCCAACCCGGCCAGCAGCGGCAACCAGAGGCTCAGCAGCACCTGTGCCCACAACCCGGGTGACGCCGCACGGGAGAGCACCACCCCGTTGCCGTTGGGTAGCGCCCGGCCCTCGACCAGGGCACGCTCCCCGTTGACGACGCGCCGCACCGACACGTTGCGGCCCTGTTCGATCCGCTGCACCACCCTGGGTGGCAGGCCCGGCCGGTCGACCGCCCCGCGCCGGATCAGGTACGCGTCGATGCCCTGGTTGCGGAGCTGCTGGATGAGCCGCTCCTCGTCGGCGCTGCGACCCCGGTCCAGGCGGGTCCGCAGCACCTCGGCGGCCAGCCGGGCCTGGGCGGCGAGCGCTTCCTGATCGCGTCGCTCCGCGCCACGGATCGCCAACGGCACCGCGACGATGGCGGTGACCAGCACCGACACCAGCGCCACCGCGCAGGTGACGAGCACCGCGCGGGCGGTCAGCGTACGGCCGAGTCGGCCTCGTCGAGGTGCGGCGGGCGGGCCGGCGCCGACCACCGGCAGGGTCATGGTCGGCGACCCGACGCGCCCGGAGTGGTCAGGCATCGACCGCGTACCCGACGCCACGGTGGGTCTTGATGACGCTGGCCGGGCCGAGTTTCGCCCGCACCTGGGCGACGTGCACGTCGACCGTGCGGGTGCCGGCGTGCGCCGCGTAACCCCAGACCCCGGCCAGCAGCTCCTCCCGGGTGAAGACCCGACCGGGCCGGGCCATCAGGTGCGCCAGCAGGTCGAACTCGGTGGAGGTGAGCTGCACCGGCGCGCCCGCGGCGGTGACCGTGCGCCGCGCCGGGTCGAGCGTCACCGGGCCGACGACCCGCGGCCGGTCCGCGCCCTCCGGGCCACCGGCGGAGCGCCGCAGCACCGCGCGCACCCGGGCGACCAACTCCCGGGGGCTGAACGGCTTGGTGACGTAGTCGTCGGCGCCCAACTCCAGGCCGACGATCCGATCCACCTCGTCGTCCCGGGCGGTGAGGAAGATGACCGGGGTCCAGTCGCCCGCCTCGCGCAGCCGGCGGCAGATCTCGGTGCCGGGCAGGCCCGGTAGCGCGATGTCCAGGACGCAGGCCACCGGGCGTAACCGGCGAGCCGCGTGCAGACCGGCCTCACCGTCGCGTTCCAGGTGGACGCCGAATCCGTCCCGGGCGAGGTAGAGCCGGACCAGGTCGGCGATGGCCGGCTCGTCCTCGACCACGAGGACGAGCCCGCGGTGCGGCGGTTCGACGGTCACCGGCCCATGATTGCCGACGGCGGGGCTCGGCGCGATCGGCGCGTGTTCGAGTTCGGTAAAGGCGTCGCGGAGGTCGGGTGTCAGCTCACCAGGACGGAGCGAACATGCCGGGCCGCGAGTCGGCCGGGGCGTCACCGATGCTGGCGACGACCCGGGCGCCGGGCGGCCGCAGGCGGGTCCGGAACGCCTGGTTGAGCAGCGCGTCGAGCTGCCAGACCTGCTTGGGGTGGCTGGTGCGGATCAGGAACCGCTCACGGATCCCGTCGATCGCGGTGGCCGCCATCTCGACCGAGTGCAGTCGGGGGTCCGGGCTCCAGGTCACGTTGCTCAGCTCGCGCAGCTCGGTGTTGAGGTGCAGGCGCAGCCGGTGCAGGAGACGGGTCTGTTGGGTCACCACCAGCCGACGGTGCGTGAGCAGTAGGAGGTAGTCGCCGGTGACCGGGCGGTCGGGGCGGCTGCAACGGGTGACCAGGATGGTGGCGTCACCGGAGCCGACGCAGCGCCGGAAGACCGGCATGTGCCGGCTCACCGTCTGCACGGCCAGGCCAGCCTCGGAGGCGGCCGGGAGGAACGTTCGGGAGAAGACGTCCATGACCTGCCCAACGACGCCACCAGCGGGGTGACGTGGGTCACGCCGTTTTTTTGGAAGTTCCACGCCGCGTGTCGCACTGCCTGTCCGACTTCCGACTCGGACGGATCATGGTCAGGAGTTGGGCCGAATCGGGCTGGCGGCGAACAGCTCCGACAACCAACCGGGGACCGCGGCGGCGTACTCGGACCGCGACTCCTCGGTGGTGTCCAGGGCTCGACGCCAGGAGAGCGACCGGCTCACCGGCCCCAGGGTGATCGCCAGGTCGGCGGCCTCCAGGAGGGTCCGCCGGTCGTACCGGTCGGTCCACGCCTCCAGGTAGGCGTCCCGCAACCGGGCCAGCCCGGCGTCGTCGACCGCCAGCTCGTCGGCGTACCGGATGGAACGCAGGGTCACCAGCAGCGTGCCGAACGGGTGCGCCACCGAGGCGTCCCCCCAGTCGAAGTAGCGGTACCCGTCCGGACCGGCGAAGACATTGTCGTCGTGCAGGTCGTCGTGCTGCACCGTGGCCGGGATGCCGAACTCGGCGAGCCGACGGCACCGCTCGGCGTACGACGGCACCTCCGCCCGCAGCCGGTCGTACATCTCGGGGTCGAGCCCCTCCTCCGCACCGAGCAACAGCGACGCGCGGTCGTCGAGCAGCTCGACGAAGAGGTCGGCGAGCACCTCGGGCCGATGGTCCGGTACGCCGGAGGCGACCAGCTCGTCGGCCTGCGCCGCGGTGGCCAGTTGGAGGGCGGCGTACCCGGGCAGCGCCCGCTCCCAGTGCGTCAGGTCCGGGTCGCGGCCCAGCAGGCCGCGCAGTGACTCGCCGCCGTCGGGCAGCAACGACCAGCCCCGCTCCGGGTCCACCGCGATCGGGGTGAGCACCCGTTCCGGCGTGAGCCGGGCCAGTCTCGCGATCAGGGCGGCCTCGTGCGCCGTGCCCCGATTGTTGGCCTTGAACCAGACCGGACCACCGTCGGTGGGCACCCGCCACACCAGCGACCACGGACGGACCCGCGGCTCCACCGGCCCGGTCACCCGCCGACCCGCGCGGGTCAACTGCTCGTCGACCCAGGACCGGGCCTGCGTCCGCCACTGCTCTCCGGACCAGTCCGGGGCACGCTCGATCGTCGTCACGCTGGGCACCCTAGGCCGTCGTCCGGGAGTTGGGGACCCCTTTTCCGCACCGCCCGGACGTGTGGGCGGAGGTGTCCTCAGATCAGCTCGACGATCGTGGCGTTGGCCATGCCGCCACCCTCGCACATGGTCTGTAGGCCGTAGCGGATCCCGTTGTCCCGCATGTGCTGGAGCATGGTGGTCATGATCCGGGCGCCGGAACCACCGAGCGGGTGACCGAGGGCGATCGCCCCGCCGCGCGGGTTGAGCCGCTCCGGGTCGGCCTCGGTCTCCGCCAGCCACGCCAGCGGGACCGGGGCGAACGCCTCGTTCACCTCGTACACCCCGATCTCCTCGATGCCCAGCCCCGCGCGGCGCAGCGCCTTCGCGGTGGCCGGGATGGGTGCGGTGAGCATGGTGACCGGGTCGTCGGCGGCGACCACGGCGGTGTGGATCCGAGCAAGCGGACGCAGGCCGTGCCGGCTGGCCCAGTCGGAGGTGGTCACGGCGAGCGCCGCCGCGCCGTCGGAGATCTGGGACGCGGAACCGGCGGTCACCACACCGTCGGCGCGGAACGGCGTGGCCAGTTCGCCCAGCTTCTCCAGGGAGGTCTCCCGGCGGATGCCCTCGTCGGCGGCGAACTTGCCCCCATCGCCCAGCGGCACCGGGGTCAGCTCCGGATCGAACGCCCCGGCGTCCTGTGCGGCGGCTGCCTTCTCGTGGCTGGCCAACGCGAACTCGTCCAACTGGGTGCGCGAGAGGCGCCACCGCTGGGCGATCAGTTCGGCCCCGACCCCCTGGTTGAACGGCAGCGGCGCGTCGTCGGCGAAGCCCTCGACGCCTCGGTAGCGGGCGCGCAACTGGTCGCTGAACGGCATCCCACCGGCCACGCTGGAGCCCATCGGTACCCGGGTCATCGACTCGACACCGCCGGCCACAACCAGGTCGGCCTGGC
Source organism: Micromonospora sp. NPDC085948 (assembly GCF_040686315.1). NCBI lineage: Bacteria > Bacillati > Actinomycetota > Actinomycetes > Micromonosporales > Micromonosporaceae > Micromonospora > Micromonospora sp. NPDC085948. Next base: position 83,421 of record NZ_JBFBJW010000004.1, read on the forward strand.
CGGAGAGCACGGTCGCGGCGGCGAAGTGCAGGGCCTGCTGGCTGGAGCCGCACTGCCGGTCCAGGGTCGTGCCGGGCACCGTCTCGGGCCAGCCGGCGGCGAGCACGCCGTTGCGGGCGATGTTCCACGATTGCTCGCCGACCTGGGACACGCAGCCCCAGAGGACGTCGTCGACCTGCTCCGGGTCGATCCCGGTGCGCTCGGCGAGGGCGCGCAGCACGTGCGCCGAGAGATCTACCGGGTGGACGTCGGCGAGGCTGCCCCGCCGCCGTCCGACCGGGGTGCGCACCGCGCCGACGATGACCGCGTCACTCATGTTTACTCCCCGGTAACCTGGGCTGCCCCGATCCTACGTCCTCCCTGGAGCGGCTGGCTGCCCCCGGGCTGCTCTCCCTCCACCGGCACGCCGGTGCGCCCGAGCCGGTCGGGCACGAGCGCGGGCCGGGCGGGCATTCGCGGGCCGGGCGGGCATTCGCGGGCCGGGCGGGCATTCGCGGGCCGGGCGGGCATTCGCGGGCCGGGCGGGCATTCGCGGGCCGGGCGGGCACTGCCGGGAGCCGGCAGCCGCTGGCATGCTGAGCGGGTGGATGAAATCTCCCCGGTCCGGCAGTGGCGAGTGCCGGCGAGCCTACCGGCGGCGAAGCTGGCCGGTGGGGTCCTGCTGGTCGCGCTCGGGCTGCTCTTCGCCGACGGCGACCCGGTGCGGTTGGTGCTGGCCGTCCTGGCCGCCGCCGCGCTGGCCGTCTGGGCGGTACGCGACCTGATCGCACCGGTCCGATTGGCGGCGGATCCGGCCGGACTGACCGTCATTCGCGGGTTCGCTGGTCGCCGACTGCTGCCCTGGCCGGCGATCGAGGCGATCACCGTGGACCGGCGACCGCGACTGGGGCTCACGTCCGAGGTCCTGGAGATCGACGCGGGCGAGTCACTGCACCTCTTCGGCCGATACGACCTGGGCGCCACCCCGGAAGAGGTCGCCGCCGCGCTACGCGCCGCCCGCCGCTCCTGACACCCGGAGATCTTGGAAGGAAACCGCCCCTCCGGGGGCACCTTCCTTCCAAGATCTCGATCGAGAGGTCAACCGAGCAGGGCGGCGGTGCGGAAGAGGACCAGGCCCAGCAGGATCAGCAGGATGATCGCCCCGCCGGCGACCTGCACCAACGTGCGTCGACCACGCGGCGCGTACGCGAGCACCAGCGCCATCAGCGCGCCGACCACCAGGCCACCCAGGTGCCCGGGGATCGAGATGCCCGGAACGGCGAGCGTGAACACCAGGTTGATCACCAGGATCGGGATGATCTGGGAGATGTCCCGACCCATCTTGCGCTCGATGATGAGCAGTGCGGCGAAGAGCCCGAAGATCGAGGTCGACGCCCCGGCGGTGGCCGAGTTCTGGGCGCTGAACAGGTACGCGGCCACGTTGCCGCCGAGGCCCGCGATCAGGTAGAGCGCGGCGAACCGCACCCGGCCGAGGCTGGCCTCCAGGGATCGGCCGAGCACCCACAGAGCCCACATGTTGAGCAGCAGATGGACCACGCCGTAGTGCAGGAACATCGCGGTGACCAGCCGGTACCACTGGCCCTCGGCGATCCCGCCGAGCGTGCCGTCGGGCAGGACCGCCAGCCCGAGCACCGACCCCCAGTTGGTCAGCGGCGTGCCGCCGCCCATCAGACCGCCGAAGCCGGAACCGCCCACCGCCGCGTCCCCACCTCGGTCGGAGGCGATGGACAGCAGCATGAGCAGCACGTTCAGCGCGATGAGCGCCTTGGTGACATAGCCGTGCCGGCCGGCGGCACCGCCACCGAAGGCGGTACGCGCCGGCCGGACACTGCGACGTCCCTCGTTGACGCACTCCGGGCACTGGTGCCCGACGGACGCCTCCCGCATGCAGTCCGGGCAGATCGGCCGGTCGCAGCGGGTGCACCGGACGTAGGTCTCCCGGCCGGGGTGCCGGTAGCAGACCGGGGTGGTCGGCGGAGACTCGCTCACCGGGCCGACCCTCCGTCCACCGCCGCGCGATCCACCGACTCCGGCCGGTGCGGTGCTCCGGAGCGCTCAATCATGCGAGCAAAGGTACCTCGCGAATCGGTCAGGAAGCAGACCGCTCGATCTCGACCCGCTCGATGACGACGTCCTGGAGGGGACGGTCGCTCGGGCCGGTCGGGGTGCTGGCGATCGAGTCGACGACCTTCACCGACTGCTCGTCGGCAACCTGGCCGAAGATCGTGTGCCGGTTGTTGAGGTGCGGCGTCGGGGACACGGTGATGAAGAACTGCGAACCGTTGGTGCCCGGTCCGGCGTTCGCCATCGCCAGCAGGTAGGGACGGTCGAACCGCAGCTCCGGGTGGAACTCGTCGGCGAACTTGTAGCCCGGTCCGCCCCGACCGGTGCCGGTCGGGTCGCCCATCTGGACCATGAAACCGCTGATCACCCGGTGCGAGATGGTGCCGTCGTAGTACGGCCCACTGCCCGGCTGACCGGTGCGCGGGTCGGTGTACTCACGGTTGCCCTCGGCCAGGTCGACGAAGTTGCGGACGGTCTTCGGCGCGTGGTTGGGGAAGAGCTCCAGCCGGATCGGGCCAGCGTTGGTGTGCAGGGTGGCGTAGACAGCCTCGGCCACGGGTACTCCTCACTCGTTGGTCAGTTCCATGCGGATCCTCCCATGTGCCCGATCTGGCATCGCGGAGGCATCCGTTGGTGGAGGATGACGAAGGAACAACTCCCAGGAGGTAGGACCGTGTTTGGATTCGGGCGGCGTAAGTCCCAGGGGCAGTTGGCCAAGGCCGAGCTGAACCAGAGCATCAGCCACCTGATGCAGGCAGCCAACCACGCGGCGAAGGGTGCTGGCGCGACCGTCGGTCCGCGGGTCCAGGTAGCCCGGGGCTACGTCGGGCCGGCCGCGGCGAGGGTTCGCGACCAGGCGTCGACCGGCTGGGGGACGACACTCACCACGCTGGCACCGCTGGCCGCGGCGGCCCGTGACGGCGCCGCGCAGGCAGGGCCGCTGACCAGGAAGGCCAAGTCGAAGACCATGCGGATCACCGGTAAGAAGAAGCAGCCGCGCCGTCGCGGCTCGATGATGACCGGCCTGCTGGCCGCGGGTGTCGTCGCCGGCCTGGCCGGCGCAGTGGCGATGCGCCGCCGCCGGGAGCAGCAGGAGTGGGCCGAGTACGACCCGACCCGCAACCTCGAACCGATGCGCGACGAGGTCGACTCGATCGAGGTGCGCACGCCGTCCGCCCCCAAGGGGACCGACGGGGCGGCCATGGCCGGCGCGGCGGGGATGACCGGCGCGGCGGGGATGACCGGCGCGGGCAGCTCGGCGGTGGCCGGCGGCAGCAGCGCCAGCACCACCGCCCCGGCGAAGCAGACCGGGATCCGCCCGACCGACAAGGTCCCCTCGGTCGCCGAGGGCGCCACGGACGTCACCGGTCGGCCGACCGACGACCTCACCAAGGCACTGGGCAAGGACACGGCCCGCACCAACGGCCGCCGCTGACCCAGCGACAACGCGTTCAGGTGCCGGCGAGCGGGCTGCCCCCGCTCGCCGGCACCTGAACGTGTCGCGGTCAGAGCCAGCCGTTGCGGCGGAACCAGCGGTAGAGGGCCAGTGAGACGCCGAGCATGAGGGCCAGGGCCACCGGATAGCCGTACGTCATCTTCAGCTCGGGCATGTTGTCGAAGTTCATGCCCTCGACGCCGGCGATGGAGGTCCAGACCGCGGCGATCGCCGCCCAGGCGGCGATCTTGCGCATGTCGTTGTTCTGGTCGACGGTGACCTGGGCCAGCCGTGCCTGGAGGATCGAGTTCAGCAGGTCGTCGTAGGAGTTCACCTGCTCCACGGTGCGGCTCAGGTGGTCCTGCACGTCCCGGAAGTACTTGCGGATCTCCTTGGGCACGTCCCGGTTGACCTGGGAGGTCAGCGTCATCAGCGGCCGTTGCAACGGCACCACCGCCCGCTTGAACTCCACCAGCTCCCGCTTCATCTGGTAGATCCGCTGGATCCGCCCGTGGCCCTGCCGGTCGAAGACCTCCGCCTCCAGCACGTCGAGGTCGTCCTCGATCTGCTCGGCCACCTCCAGATAGAGGTCGACCACCCGATCGGTCACCCCGTACGCCACCGCCCACGGGCCGTGCAGCAGCAGATCGTGCTTGGTCTCCAGGTCGGCGCGGATCGGGGCGAGCCGGCAGGCATCACCGTGCCGGACGCTGATCACGAAGTTCGGGCCGATGAAGAGCATCACCTGCCCGGTCTCCACGACCTCGGAGTTCTCGGTCAGCTCGGCGTGCTCGCAGTACCGCGCCGTACGCAGCACCAGGAAGACGACGTCGCCGAACCGCTCCAGCTTCGGGCGCTGCTCGGCCTTCACGGCGTCCTCGACGGCCAGCTCGTGCAGACCGTAGGTCTCCGCGATGGCGGTCATCTCGGCCAACTCGGGCTGGTGCAGACCGAGCCACACGAAGCCGTGTTCCTCGCGGCGGGCCGCGGTCAGCGCGTCGGCGTACGTCCAGTCACCGGGTTGCCGCTTGCCGTCGACGTAGAGCGCGCAGTCGACCACGGCGCTGCGGTCGGTGCCAGTGGGCGCTGGCACGGGCGGCGAGCCGTCGGCGTTGAGGATCCGGGTCATCGCCCGGACCGGGGAGGGCCACGCGCGAGGCCGTAGCACCCGACCCGTGGTCGGCGGTGCCGTCCGGTCCCGCTCTGTGCGATCCGTCATCGCGTCACCTCCCACGCTCGGCTGCGGCTTGCAGGCTACGCCGACCGCGGTCCGGGTCACGTGTGACGGCGGTCGCGTGGGGCGGCGCCGGGCGGGCCGGGCCGCATCGGGGGGTGTGCGGGGACGACACGGCCCACCCGGCACCTGTGGGGGCGGGAGGTTGTGCTGCCGCGGCACCCAGGTCGTCGCCGGTCCGAAGGCCGCGAGTGACCTCCGTAACAGCTGATGGGTGACGCTCGCAGCATTGTGGGCCGCCGACCGCCCCGGGCGGGAGCCCCGAGGCGGTTGGCGTCGTCGTTCTGTCGGGAACCCGACAGACGGCTCAGGTACGGACCGCCTCGACGGCCTCGGCGAGCCGACGTACACCCTCGTCGATCTTGTCGGCGGTCACCGCCGAGAAGGCCAGTCGAAGGGCGTGCCGCCCACCTTCCAGCACGAAGTCACTGCCCTTGACCACGGCGACCCCACGCTCGGCCGCCGCCGGGGCGAGCCGCTCGACGAGCACGTCCTGCGGGAACTCGACCCAGAGGAAGTAGCCGCCGTCGGGCTCCACGAACCGCGCCTGCGGCAGGCGCCGGCGCAGCGACTCGGCGAGCACCCGGGCCCGCTCGCCCAGCGCCGCCCGGACCGTCTCGATCGAGCGGTCGATGTCACCGGAGACGCAGAACTGGTGCACGATCGCCTGCGACACCATGCCCGGGGAGATGTAGAGGCTCGTCGCGTTCTTGGCGATGTCGGCGATCAGGTCCGCCGGGCCGACCAGGTATCCGACCCGCACACCCGGGCAGACCGTCTTGGTGAAGCTCGACGCGTGCACCACCACGTTGCGGGTGTCCAGCGAGAGCATCGACGGCAGCGCCTCGCCACGGAACCGGACGTCCGCGTACGGGTCGTCCTCGAAGATCGTGAACTCGTACTCGGCGGCCAGGTCGAGCAACTCCCGACGCTTCTCCAGCGAGAGCGTCATGCCGGCCGGGTTCTGGTAGTTCGGAATGACGTGCGCGAGCCGGGGCCGCACCCCGGACTCCAGCAACTTGCGCAGCTCGGCGGTGTCGAGCCCATCCGGCTGGACCGAGATGCCGTGCAGCTCACTGCCCATGCGCTGGAGGTTGAGCAGCGTCCGGTCGTACGTCGGGCGTTCCACCACCACCGCGTCGCCGGGGCGGACCAGGTGGTCGAAGAGGAACGCGTCGGCCTGAAGCGACCCGTTGGTGACCAGCACCTGGTCGGCCTGGACGCCGTGCTTGTCGGCGATCCACTTCCGCAGCGGAAGGTAACCGACGGAGGTGCCGTACGCCGTGACCCCCGCGGGGTCGGCGTCGAAGGCGCGGACGGCGGCGGCCTTGAGCCCCTCGACATCGACGATGTCCAGCGAGGGAGCCCCACGGGCAAAGGAGATCAACTGCTCGGCGGTCATGGATGTTGAGCGTACGGGCGGCGACGGGGGACGCGCGGACGGCACGGCGATGTCCGCATCCTGAGCCACCGGGACGGGTGACCCGACTCCACCGGTCGGCGACAGATCAGACCGGAAGTGCGAGCGCGTCGTGGTGCGCCACCCGGGAAAGTCCCTCAAACTGCACGCCGAGCGCGTCGAGGAGCTGGCTCCAGTCGAAGTAGGAACGCCAGGCGGTGATCCGACCATGACGAGCCCGGACCACGTCGGCCACCTCCCAGCTCACCAACCGGCCGGTGGGCGCGACGGTGCCGTACGGCGAGTGCAGCGTGCCGGTGTGGGTGCCGGTCAGGCGCAGCTCGACGGCCGCCCCGCCGCCCGTACGGACCGCGCCGATCGGGTCCACCCGCAGGTCCGGGAAGGCACCGGTCCAGGTACGCAGCAGCGCGGGCAACTCGATCGGGCGGACCGTCACACCCGGCATGGCGTAGAACGCCTCCGGGGCGTAGAGGTCAGGTAGACGGGCCACGTCCCGCGACAGGAGCATGGCGTACTGCTGCTCGACAAGGCGCTCCGCGTCACGCATCGGGCCCTCCCTCGCGGGCCACGGCACCTCCGCGCCCGCAGGGGATCCTTACCCGTCGATCCGGCCCGCCACACCTGCGCGGCTCAGGTCGTGACCGCCACCTGACCCTCCGACCAGACCCGCATGATGTCCCGCACGGAGATCACCCCGGCGACCTCGCGGCCGTCCAGCACCACCAGGTGCCGGAATCCACCACGGGCCATGGCCGCGGCCGCCTCGGCCACCGTCCATTCCGGCCCCGCGTAGACCACGTCCCAGGTCAGATGGGCACCGGTGCGTTCCACGTCGCAGTCCAGGCCGGCGCCGATGGCCTTCAACACGTCTCGTTCGGTCATGATCCCGACCCCCTCGGAGTCCGGGTCGATCACGACGGCCGACCCGACACCGCGGGCCGACATCATCCGGGCCGCCTGGCGAAGCGTGTGCTCCGGACCGACGACGAGAACCTGGCTGGACATGGCATCCCGTACCTGCATCACACATCACTCCTTTGGGACGGTGGCCTCCGGTACGGACATGGTCGTCCGTGGATGTTTCCGGGACAAGACCGAACATCGCCGTACCGGCGGCCGCTCGCTACTGTCGGACCGTGTCCACCGAGCCCCTGCGCTGCGCCGGCGCGCTGATCGTCGACCATGACGGCCGCATCTTCTTCCAGCGCCGCTCACCGCACCGACGCCTCTTCCCCGACTGCTGGGACATCGTCGGTGGCCACCTCGAACCAGGCGAGGACATCGACGAGGCGCTGCGCCGGGAGATCACCGAGGAGACCGGCTGGGTCCTCTCGCACGTCCTGGGCCAGGTGGGCGAGTACAGCTACGTCGGTGACGACGGTCTGGCCCGGACCGAGTACGACTTCCTGGTCCGGGTCGACGGTGACCTGGACCGCCCGACGCTGGAGGCCGGCAAGCACACCGAGTTCCGCTGGCTGGCCGAGCACGAGGTGGCCGTGCTGGACGAGCACCGCGACGTCAACGACGGACTGATCCGACGGATCGCGGAGGAGGGCTTCGCCGTCCTGCGGTCGATCGGTCTGTGAACACCGTCGAGTTGGCGCCGCACCGCGTCGCCGGGCTGCTCGCCCCGGCCGTGGACCGGGTCTTCCGCGCCGGCATGCTGGCCGGCCGCGACTGCGGAGGCGCCGAGCTGAGCCAGCGCTACGGCGGAGTGACGGCGACCGGTTTCCTGGTCGACCTGCGTACCCGGCTGGCCGCACCCGGCGGCACGGTCGACGGAGCCGGGTTCGCGGCGATCACCCGGTACCACGACCCGGTCGTCTGCCGGCGGACCGTCGACAAGCAGGTCGCGCACGGGATGCTCCACCGCCGCCCGGACGGCTCGCTCTCCGCCACCGAGCGGGGCGCGGCCTTCCTCACCGAGCTGTACCAGGTGCACGCGGAGGTCACCGAGGAGCTGTGGGTCGGGCACGACGAGCGGGTGTCCCGGCTGGTCGCGCTGCTCGGCCGGCTGCTGTCGTACGCCCTGGTGCTGGCCGACACCGACGGCGACCGGGGCGGCTCGGCCTTCGCCGCGATGGCACCCCCCTACGAACCGGACGGCACCCCTCCGGGTGTGCTGCTGCTCAACCGGCTCGGCACGCTGCGCTACCACCGCGCCGACGCGCACGCCGACGCCTGGGCCGCCGCCGGGCACACCGCATCCAGCATCACCGCCCTGCCGGCCGGCCCCGAACGGCTCGCCATCGAGCTGGAAACCGACCGACGGGCCGCCGGCCCGTACTCCGTGCTCAGCGCGGACGAGCGGCTGACCATACTCGCCGACCTGGCCGCGCTGCCCGGCTGACCCGGTTGGCCGGAGCGGCGAGGCCAGCCGGCGCTATCCTCCAGCGGTGACCGGGAGCAGGACGAGGGAGGATGTCGCGATGATCGGAATGGTGCTCGCGGCCGGAGCGGGACGCCGGCTGCGCCCGTACACCGACACCCTGCCCAAGGCGTTGGTGCCGGTGGACGGCGAGACGACGATCCTGGACATCGCGCTGGGCAACCTGGCCGAGGTCGGGCTCACCGACATCGTGATCGTGGTCGGCTACGCGGCGGACGCGGTCCGCGAGCGGCAGGCCGACCTGGAGAAGAAGTACGGGGTGACGCTCACCCTGGTGCACAACGACAAGGCCGAGGAGTGGAACAACGCGTACTCGCTCTGGCTGGCCCGGGAGTACTTCGCGCGCGGGGTGCTGCTGGTCAACGGGGACACCGTGCACCCGGTGAGCATCGAGAAGACCCTGCTGGCCGAGCGCGGGCCGGGCATCCTGCTCGCGGTGGACACCCTCAAGCCGCTGGCCGAGGAGGAGATGAAGACCACCTTCGACGCCGCCGGCCAGCTCACCCGCATCACCAAGCTGATGGACCCGGGCGAGGCGTACGGGGAGTACATCGGCGCCACGCTCATCGAGCCGCAGGTCGCCGACGCGCTCGCCGACGCGCTGGAGGCGACCTGGCGGCGGGACCCGAACCTCTACTACGAGGACGGCTACCAGGAGTTCTCCGACCGCGGCGGGGAGGTGCGGGCGGCGCCGATCGGTGACGTCCCGTGGGTCGAGGTCGACAACCACGCCGACCTGGCCCGCGCACGGGAGATCGCGTGCCGCTACTAGCTCGGAGCGTCCTCACCCCACTGCACATCGACGTGCGACGGGGGGCGGTGGCCGACCTGGGCGCGATCCTGGCCGACGGGCGGATCTCCGCCGGCGGTGACGTCGCGGTCGTGGTCGGCCCCGGTCAGGGCACCCAGATCGCGGAGCTGATCCGACCGTCCCTGCGGACGGCGGACGTCTTCACCGTCTCCGGGGGGACGCTGGACGCTGCCGACGACCTCGGTGGCAAACTGCGCGCCCGGTCGTACGACGCGGTCGTCGGGATCGGTGGCGGCAAGACCATCGACGTGGCCAAGTACGCGGCCACCCGCCGGGGCCTCCCGATGGTGTCGGTGGCGACGAGCCTCGCCAACGACGGGATCGCCTCCCCGGTGGCCAGCCTCATCACCGACGGGCTCAAGGGCTCCTACGGCGTGCACATCCCGATCGCGGTGATCGTCGACCTGGACTTCGTGGAGAGCGGTCCGGACCGGCACAACCGCGCCGGCATCGGCGACGTGATCAGCAACATCAGCGCGCTGGCCGACTGGGAACTGGCCCGCCGGGTACGCGTCGAACCGTTCGACGGGCTCGCCGCCTCGCTGTCCCGGGCGGGTGCCGAAGCGGTGCTCAACCACCCGGGCGACATGGCCGACGACGCCTTCGTCACCGTGCTGGCCGAGGCGTTGATCTCCAGCGGCCTGGCCATGGCCATCGAGGGCACCAGCCGTCCGTGCAGTGGCGGCTGCCACGAGATCATGCACGCCATCGACGCGCTCTTCCCCGGCACCGCCTCACACGGCGAGTTGGCCGGGCTGGGCGCGCTGTTCTGCACCTGGCTGCGCGGGGACCTGCGCCGCTTCGGGGAGATGTCGGCCTGTCTGGCCCGGCACGGTCTGCCCCGGCTCCCCGCCGAGGTGGGGCTCAGCGACGACCAGTTCGTGGAGGCGGTGCAGTTCGCGCCGCGTACCCGACCGGACCGCTACACCATCCTCGAACACCTGGCGCTGTCGCCTACCGAGACCCGGGAGCGGCTGGCAGACTACGCCGGTGCAATCCGCGACCAGCTTGGCTGACCCCCGTCCCACCGTCGCCGACTTCCACCGGGTGAACCGGGGCGGCGGCCTGTTCAGCGAGTCGATCAGTCAGTGGCTGGGTGCCGTCTTCGCACTTGTCGCCCAGCGGCTCGGGCTGCGCCCCACGGCGCTCACCATCACCAACCTGGTGCTCGGGCTGGCCACCTCGGTCACCGTGGTGGCGCTCGCCGGCCCGGTCGCCGCCGGTGACACACCGGCCTGGGTGGTCGGCCTGCTCGCGCTGGTCGGCTGGCAGGTGGCGTACTCCCTGGACTGCGCCGACGGGCAGCTCGCCCGGGTGACCGGGCAGGGCAGCGCGGCCGGCGCCCGGATCGACGTGCTCTGCGACGTGGCCGCGCAGATCGCCCTGGTCGCCGCGCTGGCCGCCACCGCCGTGGCGCAGGAGCCGTCCACCCCGACCTGGCTGGTGGCGACGTTCGCGGGGACCTGGATGGTCAACCTGGTCACGTCGGTGATGCAGGCCGGCCCGAACGCCGCCAGCATGGTCACCTCGACCTCACTGCCGGTACGTCTCGTGAAGCTGGTCCGCGACTACGGCGCGGTGGTCTTCGTGGCCGCCCTGGTGCTCGCCGTGGCCCCCGCGCTGGTCCTCTGGGTGCTCGTCGCGTTCACGATCGTCAACGGTGGCTTCCTGCTGGCCAGCATCGCCTTCTCCGCCCGCGCCTCCCTCCGCTGACCCACCCCGATCCGCACCGGACCGCCAAGATCGCGCTCGATCCAGGATCTAGTGGCCTCGGAGCAGCCGGATGGGACTACATCCTGGTTCGAGCGCGATCATGCCCAGGCAGGGGCGGTCACGGCGAGGGGGCGCCTGCGCGTCGACGGCGCGGGCGGGACCGGGGTTCAGACGTGGTTGGGGGTGCGGGCAAGGCCCGCGTAGATGTCGATCAGCTGCTTGGTGACCACGTCGGGGTGGAAGATCCGCTCGTAGCGGGCGCGGGCGGCCACGGCCAGTCCGGCCGCACCGGCGCGGGCGACCGGTAGGGCGGCGGCCAGCGCGGCCGGCTCCGGTGCGACGACCCAGCCGGCCTCGCCCACCTCGATGCCGACCGGCATGGGCGACCCGCCGCCGACGACCGCGGAGGCCACCTCGGCCGGGCCGGTGCCGGCGGGCTCGTGCGGGGCGTCGGCCCCCACCAGGTACGGAATGCCGCCCAACGCCGTACCGAGCACCGGCCGGCCGTTCGCCAACGCCTCGATGATCACGGTGGGCAGCACGTCGTGCCACATCGCGGCGGCGATCACCACCGCGCTCGCCTCGACGGCGGCCTGCACGCCGGCCCGGTCGAGCTGACCGAGGTAGACCACGTCGGGTCGCTCGGCGGCGGCGGCCTCCACCAGCGGGCGCAGCTCCCCGTCGCCCGCCACGCGGAGCGTGCCCAGCGAGCCCACCGGGTGCCGCCGCCAGGCGTCCAGCAGCAGGTCGACGCCTTTCTCCGGAGAGAGCCGGGCCATATAGAGGAACCCGTCCCCCAGTGGCGCCGGCCGACCCGGGTCGGGTACGGAGTTCGGCTTCACCACGATGCGTTCGTCCGGAATGCCGTAGTCGCGGAGGTGATCGGCGATCGCCGAGGTGAGCGCGACGTACCGGTCCACCGAGCGCCAGGTGCCCCGGTGCACGGCCAGGGTGGTCGCCATCAACGCGCTCTGCGCCGCCGAGTCGCGGTAGCAGCGGTGCTTGATCGCCGGCACCCCCAACACGCGACCCTTGCAGTCCTGACAGATCACGCCGTCGCGGAAGTAGATCCCCGACGAGCAGACCTGCCGGTAGTTGTGCACCGTCTGCACCACCGGCACGCCGTGGCGGTGCGCGGTCCGCACCACCCAGGGCGAGATCAGGGGGTACGGGTTGTGCAGGTGCAGGACGTCCGGTCGGCGCTCGGTGAGCAGCCGGCTCAGGTCGTGCTGGGCACGCGGCGCCCAGATCGGCGAGATCGGCAGCAGCGCCTTCGCCGCCTTCGACATCGACGGGATCTCGTCCGAACTGCGGATGAAGGGCAGCACCTCGACGCCGGCGGCGGTGAGCTGGGCGATCTCCGAGTCGACGATGGTGTTCTCGCCGGAGGGTTGGGCTTCCCGATACCGGTTGTGCGCCACCACGATTCTCACGGGAAGAAAGGCTACCGTTGACTGGTGCCCGAACTACCGGAGGTTGAGGCGCTCGCGGGTTATCTGCGACAGCGCGCGGTGGGCCGGCGCGTCGATCGGCTGGAGATCGCCGCGATCAGCGCCCTGAAGACGTACGAACCGGCACCGACCGAGGTCGCCGGCCGGGCGGTGGTCGACGCCGGCCGGCACGGCAAGTTCCTCGACGTGCTCTTCGAAGGTGACCTGCACCTCGTGGTGCACCTGGCCCGGGCGGGCTGGCTGCACTACCGGGAGGCGTTCCCGGCCACCACGCCGCTGCGCCCCGGCAAGGGTCCGATCGCGCTGCGCGTACGCCTGGACGACGGCTCCGGTTTCGATCTCACCGAGGCCGGCACCCAGAAGAAGCTGGCCGCGTACCTGGTCACCGACCTGGCGGCGGTGCCCGGGGTGGTCAAGCTGGGTCCGGACGCGCTCGCCGCCGACCTGCCCACCTTCGCCGAGCGACTGCGCAGCCGGCGGGGGCAGGTCAAGGGGGTGCTGACCGACCAGTCGGTGCTGTCCGGGGTGGGCAACGCGTACTCCGACGAGATCCTGCACACCGCGAAGCTGTCCCCGTTCGCGATCACCGATCGGCTCACCGACGCCCAGATCGCCACCCTGCACGCGGCCACCCGGCAGGTCCTCGGCGACGCGGTCGATCGGTCCCTCGGTCAGCGGGCCGCGGAGCTGAAGGGCGAGAAGCGCTCCGGGTTGAAGGTGCACGCCCGCACCGGGCTGCCCTGCCCGGTGTGCGGGGACACCGTGCGTGAGGTGTCCTTCGCCGACTCCAGCCTCCAGTACTGCGCGACGTGTCAGACCGGCGGCAAACCGCTCGCTGACCGACGGTTGTCCAAACTTGTACGGTGAGTAATTCCACTCGGCGACTACGCAGCGGAATCGCCCACGGTGAGCGGAAGCTCCGGTCCGCCGTTCTGGCCACGCGCGCATCCATCGGTATAGTGGCCCGGTCCCCGGCTTCTGAAATGGTGCGGAGCCGGCCAGATCGCACCGGCACCATCGCTCGCCAATCTCCTTCGGGGCGGCGACCGGTCGGAGCCCGCGTGGGAGACTGGGACGGTGGGCGACCCGGGTCCTCACTCCGAGTGAGCGGCCCGTGTCATGCGGGAGGACATGGGTGAGGTGACGGCAAGCCTCCAGCGCCCGGTAACCAACGAAGGCCGGAGCAGACTCGTGCGGCACGTCGACAGCTTCGAGATCCAGCCGCCGACGCCGCCGTCTCACAACGGCGTCCCCCGGTCGGCGTGGACGAGGTCGCGTCGCCGGGTCTCCCGCTGGCACCGCCCCTACATCGCCGTCCTGCTGCTGCTCGACTTCGGCGCGGCGGCGTTCGCGAGTTGGATCGCGATCCAACTGTTCGACCAGGCCGCCTCCGGGTTCAACGACCTCAAGCAGGACCCGACCTGGTTCCACACCGTCTCCTACCTGCTGCTCCCGCTCGGCTGGGTGGTCATCCTCTGGAGCAACCGGGCCTACGACCGGCGCTATCTGGGGCTCGGCCCGGACGAGTTCAAGCGGGTCATCCGCGCTGCGGTGACCGTCGCCGCGAGCGTCTCGTTCCTCGCGTTCGCCACCAAGACCGCGCTGTCCCGCTGGACGGTCGGCACGGCGCTGCTCGGCGCGTTGCTGTTGATCTTGTGGGGCCGTTTCGTGGCCCGCTGGGCGCTGCACTACATCAGGCGACGCGCCGGCCAGGCCGCCCACCGGATGGTGCTGGTCGGCACCCTGCCGGAGTGCCTGGAGGTCTACGCGGCGGTCACCCGCAGCCCGGCCGCCGGACTGATGCCCGTCGCCATCCACATCACCGACGGGTACGCGGCGGCCCGAGGCATGCCGACGCCGGTCCCGGTGTACGCCGGACGTGACGTCCTCGCTCTCGTCCGTGAGGTCGGCGGGGACACCATCGCCGTCTGCGGGTCGGCCAGCGCGGAGCCGGGTGAGCTGCGCCGACTGGCCTGGCAGTTGGAGGGCTCCGGCGTCGATCTGGTGGTGGCCCCGCAGTTGACCGACATCGCCGGCCCCCGGGTGCACATCCGCCCGATCGAGGGTCTGCCGCTGCTGCACGTCGAGGAACCGACCCTCTCCGGGCCGGCGCTCCTGGCCAAGAACCTGATGGACCGGGTCGCCGCCGGCCTCGGCCTGCTGGTGCTGGCCCCGCTCTTCCTGGGCATCGCCCTGGCGATCCGGATCTCCGACCCCGGGCCGGTCTTCTTCCGCCAGCCGCGGGTGGGGCACGAGGGGCGCACGTTCCGGGTGTGGAAGTTCCGGACCATGTACGTCGATGCCGAGGACCGGCTGGCCAGCCTGGTCGACCGGAACGAGACCGACGGCATGCTGTTCAAGATGAAGCAGGATCCCCGGGTCTTCCCCGTGGGCCGCTTCCTGCGGGCCTCCTCGCTGGACGAGCTGCCGCAGCTGATCAACGTGCTCTGGGGGGAGATGTCGCTGGTCGGGCCACGCCCGTTGCCGGCCGACGACGGCGACTTCCTCGGTGACGTACGCCGGCGGCTGCTGGTCCGCCCCGGCATGACCGGCCTGTGGCAGGTCTCGGGCCGCTCCGACCTGTCCTGGGACGAGTCGGTCCGGCTGGACCTCTACTACGTCGACAACTGGTCCTTGGCGTACGACCTGAGCATCCTGTGGCGCACGGTCGGCGTGGTGCTCGCCCGCAAGGGCGCGTACTAGGGGTCTTGGCGCACCGGCTCCCAGGGGCAAGGATCACTGCGTGGGCGCCAACCTCTCCGCCGTGGTCGGCGTCGTGTCACTCGTCACCGCGTTGACCGCCGCCCTGCTGGCGGTGCTGCGGCTGCGGGCCCGCCGGGGCATCGCCACCGCCACCCAACGAGCCACCTACGAGGTCCTGCACACCGCCGGTCTCGCCGCCGAGCCGCTGCGGGCGGGGCTGAGCGCGGCGGGCGCGGCGAAGGCCGTACGCCATCTGCGTGCCCTGGTGGGCGCGGTCGGGCTGGCCCTCACCGACGTCGACCGGCTGCTGGCCCTCGACGGGCGGGGCACACACCACGGCGACCAACTGCTCGCGGCGGCCCGGCGGACGGTGGACACCGGGCGGTCGGCGGTGCTCGGCGAGCAGGAGCTGCACTGCGACCGGGTCGACTGCCCGATCCGGGGGGCGGTGGTCGCGCCGTTGCAGGGGGCGGACGGCCGGGTGGTCGGCGCGTTGGTGGCCATCGCCGACAGCCCGCCCGCCCCCGGGTTGGTGCAGGCCACCCTGGAGACGGCGCACTGGGCCGGCAACCAGCTCGCCCTGGCCGAGCTGGACTCGTCGCGGGAGCGGCTGGCCCGCGCCGAGATCCGCGCGTTGCGGGCGCAGATCAGCCCGCACTTCATCTACAACGCGCTGACGGCCATCGGTTCGTTCGTCCGCACCGACCCGGAGCGGGCCCGGGAGCTGATCCTGGAGTTCGCGGAGTTCACCAGGTACTCGTTCCGGGCGCACGGGGAGTTCACCACCCTCGCCGAGGAGCTGCGGTCGATCGACCGGTACCTGACCATCGAGCGGGCTCGATTCGGTGACCGGTTGCAGGTGCGGTTGCAGATCGCCCCGGAGGTGCTGCCGGTGACGCTGCCGTTCCTCTGCCTCCAGCCGCTGGTGGAGAACGCGGTTCGCCACGGGTTGTCCCGCAAGCCGGGCACGGGCATGGTGAGCATCGAGGCCCGGGACGCGGGCGCCGAATGCCACATCACGGTGGAGGACGACGGGGTGGGAATGGACCCGTCCACGCTGACCGCCGGCATCGCCGAGCTGGCCCGGGGCACCGGCGACCCGGGCGACGACCCGGGTCAGCACGTCGGCCTCTCGAACGTCGACGAGCGGCTGCGCTCGGTCTTCGGGGACCGGTTCGGCCTGGTGGTGGAGACCGGGCTGGGCTCGGGCACGAAGGTGAGCATGCGGATCCCGAAGTTCCACCCCGGCGTACGGGCAGGCTCGTGACTACTGGCTTCCTCCGGGTCCTGGCGGTGGACGACGAGCCGCCCGCGCTCGACGAGTTGGCGTACCACCTGCGGGCCGATCCCCGGGTGGCCCGGCTGCACACGGCCGGGGATGCCACCGAGGCACTGCGGCTGCTGCGCGACGGCGACGTGGACGTGGTCTTCCTGGACATCCGGATGCCCGGCCTGGACGGGATGGAGTTGGCCCGGGTGCTGCGCCGCTTCGCCCGGCCACCGGCGATCGTGTTCGTCACCGCGTACGACGACGGCGCGGTGGACGCCTTCGACCTTGGTGCCACGGACTACGTGCGCAAACCGGTGCGCGCCGATCGGCTGGCCGAGTCGCTGCGGCGGGTGATCGGGTCGCGGGTGGTGCCGTCGCATCCGGCGGCGCTGGCCCGGACCGAGGAGGACCCGACAATTCCCATCGAGTTGGCCGGCACCACCCGGATGCTGCCCCGCTCGGCGGTGCGGTGGGTGGAGGCGCAGGGCGACTACGCCCGGCTGCACACGGCGGACGGGTCGCACCTGGTGCGGGTGTCGCTGGCCACGTTGGCGGAGCGGTGGGCCGATGCCGGCTTCGTCCGGGTGCACCGGTCGTACCTGGTGCAGCTGAAGCTGATCGCGGAGCTGCGGCTGGTCAACTCCGGTTATGTCGTGGTGATCGACGCCACCGAGCTGCCGGTGAGCCGGCGGCACACCCGGGAGTTGAAGGACAAGCTGGTCCGGGCGGCGAAGCAGGACTGGGGCCGCTGACCCCGGCTCTCCTCGTTGCGGCGGGAATAAGCGCGCCTCTCCGTACGTCGTACGGTACGTTGCTTACGACGAACGGAGATGCCCGTGTTCGACGCTGCCACCGAATTCGACCGCCAGGTCGACCACCTGGTGCACCTTGGCTACCCCGATCTGGCGGGGCAGTCCGAGAACGCCTTCCGCGACCTGGTCGCACCGCTACGGGCCAGGGCGATCGACGGCACCGCCGACCTGTCCGCCCCCACCGACGCCCGGGTGCCGTTCCTGCTGGTCATCACCCGGGACCTGATCGGGGTGCCGGAACGAGTCAGCCGCACCACCCTGGCCGGCAAGCGCAAGCCCGGCGTCGTCGACCGCAACTACGCCGACGACGACCTGCCGCGCTTCGATCCGATCAAGGAACTGGAGACGCCGGCCGGGCCGGCCTACCTGCTCTTCGACGTCGACCGGGGCGAGGAGTTCCGCAACCTGCCCCCGATCACCGCCATGGAGGGGATCACCGCCCAGGGCCGGCTGCCGCTCACCATCGACGAGGGTCTCGCCTTCGTCACACTGCACCCGGCCGCGCTGGCGAGCAACAGGTGCTTCTCGCTGATCGGATCCCGCTGCGGCGACAAGCGGGTGCCGGCGATCTGGATCAGCCAGGGGGCACCGAAGCTGGGTTGGTGCTGGTACGGCAACCCGCACACCTGGCTCGGCTCCGCCTCGGCCCGCCCGGAGCGCGTCGGCCTGGAGTGACAGTCCGCTGAGGAGGGATGACCGGTCGCGCGGATCCGCCCGACCGGCCCTGCCGGCGGATATCGCCGTTGGCCTATTCTTCTGCTACCGATTCCGGTACGGGGCGCAGGGTCGGGGTGGGCGAAGCCTGCGCGGGCGCCCCACCACCCTTACCTGGGGACGCCGATGCAACTATTCTCACCCCGCCGCGCCCTACTGGCCACCGCCGTCGTGGCCGCACTCGTACTGCCCGGGGCCACCCCGGCTCAGGCCGCGGCCACCGGCGCGGTCAGCGGACGACTGACCACCAGCACCGGCACCGCCGCCGCCGAGGTCCAGGTGCTGGTCTACGACCCCGACAGTTACTCCTACGTCGACCACACCAGCACCGACGCCGACGGCAACTTCACCCTCGCCGGGCTGCCCGCGGGCCCGTACCTGGTGGGCTACTTCCCGCTCGAGCAGCCTGGGCAGTACTACCGTCAGCACGCGACGATCTGGAACGCCGACCCGGTGACCGTCACCGCCGGTGGCACCGCCAGGGCCGACGACCAACTCTTCGCCATCGGCACCTTCACCGGTCAGATCGTCAACACCGCGGGCGACCCGATGCCGAACCTGTCCGTCAACGCCCGCGAGGTCGACACGGGTGCCGTGACCGGGGGCCAGACCGACGACCAGGGTCGATACACCTTCGCCACCCAGCCGGGCCGCTACGTCCTGAGCCTCCAGCCGATCGCGGGCGTCGACCAGGTGCAGTACGTGCCCGGGAAGCTCGATCGGGAGAGCGCCACCATCTTCGAGGTGAAGGCCGACGAGGCGACAGTGGTCAACGAGACCGCGCTGCCGGCGGGCACCCTCAGCGGCCGGTTCACCACCGCCGCCGGTGCCCCGCTCGCCGACGCGCAGGTCTCCATCGACACCGGCACCGGATCCAGCGGGGCGTACACGCAGACCGACGCGAACGGTGAGTTCTCCGTACAACTACTGCCGGCCTCCTACATCGTCAGCCTGTACGCCGGTGATCGCCAGCAGTACTACCGCGGCAAGTTGACCTCCGAGGACGCCGACCGCGTCGAGGTACGCGGCGGGCAGCAGACGAGGATCACGGACAGCCTGCTCGGCACCGGTTCGGTCACCGTGAGCGCGGTCGACTCGGTCAGCGGAGCGCCCATCGCCGACTTCTGCGCCCAGTCGGTCTGCAGCAACGGCACCGGCACGGTGACCGTCACCGGCCTGCCGCAGGGCAGCCACACCCTCTACCTGGACGTGGCAGACCGGCTCCACTTCAACCGCGAGGTGACCGGGGTACGGGTGAAGGCCAACCGCGACACCAAGCTGACCGTGAAGATGCGCCCCGGCGCGCTCATCAGCACCACCGTCCTCGACCGGCAGACCGGCCGGCCCGTGCCGGACGTCTGCCTGGACACCTTCCTACCGAAGCAGGCGAAGCTCGGGGACAGTTACGGCTACTGCAGCGACCAGACCGGCAAGATCACGGTGGGACCGTTCGCCGCCGGCAGCTACAAGCTCTTCGCGGTGCCGCGGGACAGCAACTACGGCCGCCAGTGGGTCGGCGTCAACGGCGGCAGCGGCGACGAGCGGGAGGCAGCCGTCGTCACCGCGACCGTCGGCCAGATCGCCACCGGGCCGCAGATCAGGCTGGACCGGGCCGGCACGGTCACCGGCACGGTCACCGATTCGGCCGGCAAGCCGGTGCGGGATGCCAACGTGTCGGTGCTGACCGCCCACCCCGGGGTCGGCGCGCAGGACGCCATCACCGACGAGCACGGCGTCTACACCCTCGAACGGCTCGGCCCGTACGCCTGGCCGGTGGTGGTCGGCGCCAACCCGTACGCGAGCGTGTGGTCCGGCGACAAGCCGAGCCGGTTCACCGCCACTCCGGTGCCGGTGACCGCCGGGGCGGCCGCCACCCACAACGTCCAACTCGACCAGGGCGTCCAACTGACCGGCACCTTCCGTACGCCCGACGGCACCCCCTTCACCAGTGGGTTCGTCATCGCCCGCAACGTCGACACCGGTGACATCGCGGGCAACACCTGGATGACCGACGGTCAGTTCACCATTCGCGTCAAGGGGCCCCAGCGGGTCTTCTTCACCTACAACGTGACGCTCGGTGAGAAGCAGTTCGAGGGTCGCTACCTGGCGACCCAGCCGGACGGCACCCGCAAGCTGGCACGGTTCACCGTCCCGGCCAGCGGCAGCATGTCCGTGGATCTGGTCGTCCCGACCAGCTGACGGTTCGACGAAGCGGGGCCGGTGGCACCACGCCACCGGCCCCGTTTCGCGTCGGTCAGAAGATGTCGGCCAGCGGCAGGGCGAGGGGGAACGGCTGCTCGGTGCGGTAGACCTCGTCGACCGGGAGAACGGCCTGCTCGCGGTAACCACCCGCGCCGTTCGCCAGCACGGTCAGAGTCTGCTTACGGGGCTCGACCAGCCAGTAGAGGGGAATGCCGACGGCCGCGTACTCGTGACGTTTGAGCACCAGGTCTCGGCCCGCGTTGCTCGGTGAGATCACCTCGACGACGAGGAGCACGTCGGCCGGGTCGAGCGCGGCACCGCCGCTGTCCAGTGCGCTCTCACCGGCGACGAAGAGATCCGGCACGAAGTACGACGAGCGCTTGGCACTGACACCGATGTCCTGACCGACGAGCACACCGGCCGGGGCCTGCCGGTCGAGGATCCGGCGGAGGCGGTTGGCGACGGCGCCGTGGAAGACGTCCGCATGGGGGGACACGAGCAGACTCCCGTCGAAGATCTCATAGACCTGGTCGTCCTCGGGGAGGCTCTGGAGGTCGTCCACCGTCCAGGCGTCGCCCCAGCCGGGCCGGGCAGGGTTCGTCACCGTCACACCTCCTCTCTACCGGACCACCCTGACAGCTCATCCGGTTGTCCACAACGAGCCTCGGGAGTTCACCCACGCCAGCCGGCCCGAGGGCGGAGTTATCCACAGGCGTGAACGGTTCTCCACAGGTTGTTCACAACGCACCCCACTGATCTCCACGGCGGCTCCCTACAGTCGTCACCCATGAGGGAACGCCGGATACTGGTCGTCGAGGACGAACGAACCATCGCCGACTCCATCGCCGCCCGTCTGCGGGCCGAGGGTTTCGCGGTGCAGGTCGCGGGGGACGGACCCAGCGCCGTCGAGCGGTTCCGCACCGGCCAACCGGATCTCGTCGTCCTCGACGTGATGCTGCCCGGCTTCGACGGCCTGGAGGTGTGCCGCCGGATCCAGGCCGACCGGCCGGTGCCGGTGCTGATGCTCACGGCCCGGGACGACGAGACCGACCTGCTGGTCGGGCTCGCGGTCGGGGCGGACGACTACCTCACCAAGCCCTTCTCGATGCGTGAGCTGGCCGCCCGGGTGCACGTCCTGCTGCGGCGGGTGGAGCGGGCCGCGGCACCGACGCCGCCCGCGATCCACCTCGGCGACATCGAGATCAACGAGGCCGAGCGGCGGGTCCGCCGGAACGGCGCCGACGTGCACCTCACCCCCACGGAGTTCGACCTCCTCCTCCACCTCGCCGGGCGACCACGCACGGTGCTCCCCCGGGAACGGCTGCTCGCCGACGTGTGGGGATGGGCCGACGGGAGTGGCACCCGCACGGTGGACAGCCACATCAAGGCGCTGCGCCGCAAGCTCGGCGCCGACCTGATCCGGACCGTGCACGGCGTCGGGTACGCCCTGGAGGTGCCCGCGTGACCGGTCGGCTGCTGGACTGGCTGGAACGGGTGTTACCGCGTCCACTGGACCCGGTCCGCTCGATCAAGATGAAGCTCGGCGTGCTGCTGGTCGCCGCCTGGGCGGTGGCCATCGGTTACTTCTGGTACGGCATCGGTTGGCTCCCGCCCGGCACGGCGGTCACCAGCATCTGCATCGCCCTTGTCACCTCGCAGGTGCTCGCCCACGGGATGACCTCGCCGCTGCGCGAGATGACTGCGGCCGCCGGCGCGATGGCCCGTGGCGACTACACCCGGCGGGTACGCGCCACCTCCCGCGACGAGGTCGGCGAGCTGGCTCAGGCGTTCAACAAGATGGCCGAGGATCTGCACGCCGCGGACCAGCGCCGACGTGAGTTGATCGCCAACGTCTCGCACGAGCTGCGGACGCCGATCACGGCGTTGCAGGGCGTGCTGGAGAACATGGTGGACGGGGTGGCCGACCCCGAACCGGCGGCGCTGCGCTCGGCGCTGTCCCAGACCGAACGGCTCGGGCACCTCGTCGCCGACCTGCTCGACCTTTCCCGCCTCGACGCCGGTGTCGTGCCGCTGCGCCGGGTCCGCATCGACGTGGGAGATTTCCTCGACGAGGCGGTCGAGCACGCCACCGCCAGCGCGTCCGGAGCGGCGCTCGACGTGCGCTTCCAGCTCCGCGAGCTGCCGGCGCCGCTGACCGTCCACGCCGACCCGTGGCGGCTGCACCAGGTCTTCGCGAACCTGCTCGACAACGCGGCCCGGCACAGCCCACCCGGGGGCACGGTGCGGCTGAGCGCCGAGGAACACGCCGACCAGCTCCGCTTCGAGGTCAGCGACGAAGGCCAGGGCATCTCACCCGGCGAACGGTCCCGGGTCTTCGAACGGTTCACCCGCGGCGATCGGTCCGCCGGCGGCGGGACCGGGCTCGGCCTGGCCATCGCCCGCTGGGTCGTCGAACTGCACGGTGGTCGGATCGCCGTCCTCGACCCCGTCAAACCGCACCGGGTCGATCGGCCCGGCTGCCGCATCCAGGTCACCATCCCGAGCGACGGGCCACATCGGAAAGAGGTCGCATGACCAGCCCTGGCACCACCCCGGTTCCGGCCACCGGACCGCAGGTCCTCCCGCCACCGGTCCGACCGGGTCCGGCCGCCGCACCGGCCGCCGGTCAGCCCCAACCGTGGCCGGGTGCGCCGCCCGTACCCAGGCCACCGTCGGCGATCGTGCGGCGCTGGCCGGGGCCGTCCGGCTCCGTCCGTCCGCTGGTCCTGGCGGCGTTGACGGCGGCGGCGGTCGTCGGCGCGGCCACGCTCACGATGGTTCGTCCCGGCCTCGGCTGGCTGGTGGCCACGCTGGCCGGCACCGCCGCCCTGGTCACCGCCGCGGTCGTGCGCCCCAGGCCGTCGCCCCCGGCGGTGGGCGGCACCGCGCCGGCCGCGCCCAGCGCCGCAGCGGCCGGACCGACGACGCCTACCGCCGCCACGCCGGCACCGACCACCACCGGGCCGGCACGGCCAACTGGGAGCACGCCACCGCCGACCACCATGCCGGCGACCGCCACCACGCCGGCCGGACGCACGCCGCCGAGCACCACGCCAACGGCCACCGCGACCACGCCGACCAGGAGCACGCCGCCGAGCACCACGCCGGCCGCGACCGCGACCACGCCGGCACGGCCGACTGCGGGGACGGCCACCCGTCCCGGTGCCACGGGGGCACCGGGGCGGGCGGCACAGATCGCCTGGGCCGTCGCGACGATCGCGTTGGTCGCCGTCGGCACGGTCCGCGCGGCCGGCTGGCTCTTCGCGCTCTGCCTGGTCGCGGCCGCGGCAACCGGGACGTTCGCGGTGACCGGCGGGCGAAGCCCGCTCGGGATGCTGGTCGCCGCGACGCTGCCGCCGGCCGCGACCGTACGTGCCCTCCCCTGGGCGGTACGCGGACTGCACGACACCCGCCCGGCCGGGGCGGGGATCGGGCTCGGGCGCGTCCTGAAGAGCGTGGCGATCTCCGCCGGTCTGTTGCTGCTGTTCGGCCTGCTCTTCTCCTCCGCCGACGCGGTCTTCGCCGACCTGGTCACGGGTCTCCTGCCCGACATCTCGCTGGACGGTGTCGTCGGCTGGCTGCTGCGTCTGGCGCTGATCGGCGGTGGCCTGCTCGGTGCCGCGTACCTGGTCAGTCGCCCACCCGACCTGGAAGGTCTGCGGCCGGGGCCGGCCCGACCGGCCCACCGGCTGGAGTGGACCCTGCCGTTGGTGTTGCTCGACACGCTGTTCGCCGCGTTCGTGCTGGTCCAGCTCACGGTGTTCTTCGGCGGCGCGGGGCACGTGCTGCGGACGGCTGGGCTCACCTACGCCCAGTACGCCCGGGGCGGCTTCTGGCAGTTGCTCACCGTCACCGCACTCACCCTGCTGGTCATCGCGATCGCCGCCCGCCGGGCACCGAAGGCCACCCGGGCCGATCGACTGCTGGTCCGCGTACTGCTCGGCACGCTCGCCGCACTCAGCCTGGTGGTGGTCGCCTCGGCGCTCTACCGGATGCAGGTCTACACCGACGCGTACGGCGCCACCCGCCTGCGGCTCTTCGTGACGACAGTCGAACTCTGGCTCGGGGTGCTCTTCGTCCTGGTCGGGGTGGCGGTGGTGCGGCTGCGGGCGGCCTGGCTGCCCCGGTTGGTGGTCGGCACGGCGGTGCTGGCGCTGCTCGGGTTGGCCATGGTCAACCCGGACCGGTTGATCGCCGAACGGAACGTCGACAGGTACCTGGAGACCGGCCGGTTGGACGTCAGCTACCTGTCCGGGCTGTCGGCGGACGCCGTACCGGCCCTTACCCGGTTGCCCGAGCCGATGCGCGCGTGTGCGCTGGGGCAGATCGCCGCCGAGCTGCCTCGGGACGGGCTCTGGGCGACGAACCTCGGCCGGGAGAGGGCGCGCCGGGACCTTGCCACGATCCCGACGACCACCGGGGTGACGGACTGCCTCGTCGCGCGAGGCTGGTGAGCGCCACCGCTTGACAATCGCGCGCGGCGGGCAAGACTGCCGGGGTGGCCAAGCAACTCCCTGACGTGGGGTCGGGCAGTGCGGTACCGCCGCCCCGGCGGGCCCGGATCGTGCTGGCCGAGATCAGCCGGCAGGACACCCGTGCCGAGCGGACCCGCGCCGAACTGGCCCAGCAGACCCAGGTCGGCGAGGCGCTGGTCCGCGGGCTGGTCCGGGCGCAACTGGCGCTGGCGCTGCGGCTCTCGCTGGTGGTGGCCATCGGGTTGGGTGGGCTGCCCCTGCTGTTCGCCATCGCGCCCTCGCTGGGCCGGACCACCGTGGCCGACGTCAACCTGCCGTGGCTGCTGCTCGGGGTGGCCTCGTTCCCGTTCCTGATCGGGGTGGGCTGGGCGTACGTGCGGTTGGCCGAGCGCAACGAGCAGGACTTCACCGATCTGGTGCAGCGGCCGGAGCGCTGAGTGGGCAACGACTTCGTGGTCCCGGCCATCGTCGCGGTCACCCTGGTCACCGTCGGGATCGGCTTCTACGGGCTGCGGTTGGCCCGGACCACGTCGGACTTCCTGGTGGCGTCCCGGGCGATCAGCCCGACGTGGAACGCCGCCGCCATCGGCGGGGAGTACCTGTCGGCGGCGAGCTTCCTCGGCATCGCGGGTCTGGTCCTCAAGTACGGCGTGGACGTGCTCTGGTATCCGGTCGGTTTCGCCGCCGGCTACCTGGCCCTGCTGCTCTTCGTGGCGGCGCCGCTGCGCCGCTCCGGCGCGTTCACCCTGCCCGACTTCTGCGAGCTGCGGCTGGGGTCCCGTCGGCTGCGCATCCTGGCCACCGCGTTCGTGATCTTCATTGGTTGGCTGTACCTGGTGCCGCAACTCCAGGGCGCGGGGCTGACCCTGGCCACCGTCGCCGGCTCCCCGTACCCGGTCGGTGCCCTGCTGGTGGCCGCTGTGGTCACCGCCAACGTGGCGCTGGGCGGGATGCGGGCCATCACCTTCGTGCAGGCGTTCCAGTACTGGCTCAAGTTGACCGCGCTCGCCGTACCGGTGATCTTCCTGGCGTTGCAGTGGCAGGCCGACGGCCGTCCGGCGGTGACGCCGCCGGACGGGCCGACGTTCCGGACCGCGACCACCGTCGTGGTCGAGCACCGCGCGACCCTCACCCTGCCCGACGGTGACATCCGCGAGGTACGCCCCGGCGACGAGCTGACCTTCGCGGCCGGCGACCCGGTGCCGGACGTGTCCGGGGTGGCCACCGCCGCCAGCGACTGGCTGCTGCCCAGCGCCGCGGGCAACGACGACCGGGGACTGTTCGCCACGTACTCGCTGATCCTGGCCACGTTCCTGGGCACCATGGGCCTGCCGCACGTACTGGTCCGCTTCTACACCAACCCGGACGGCGCGGCGGCCCGCCGGACCACGCTTGTCGTGCTGGCCCTGGTCGGCGTCTTCTACCTGCTGCCCACCCTGTACGGGGTGCTCGGCCGGATCTACACGCCGCAGTTGCTGGTCAGCGGCCAGACCGACGCGGTGGTGGTGTTGCTGCCCGGTGCGGCCCTCGGCGACGGGGCAACCGGGCGAATGCTCGCCGCGCTGGTCTCGGCGGGCGCGTTCGCGGCCTTCCTCTCCACCTCGTCCGGGCTGCTGACGAGCGTCGCCGGGGTGATCTCGACGGACGTGCTCGGCCGGGGTTCGGTGCGCGGCTTCCGGTTGGCGACGGTGATCGCCGGAGCGGTGCCGACGCTGCTGGCGCTGCACGTGTCCGGACTGGACGTGTCACAGGTGGTCGGGCTGGCCTTCGCGGTCGCCGCGTCGAGCTTCTGCCCGCTGCTGGTGCTCGGCATCTGGTGGCGTGGGCTCACCGACGTGGGCGCCGCCGCCGGCGTGGTGGCGGGCGGTGGTGCGGCGATCGGGGCGGTGCTGGTCACCGTGCTCGGGCCGCCGCTGTCCGGCTGGCCGGGCACGCTCACCACCCAGCCGGCCGCCTGGACGGTGCCGCTGGCCTTCACCGTGATGGTCGTGGTGTCGATGGCCACCCGGCGGCGGGCACCGGCCGACGTCGCGGCCACCATGCTCCGCCTGCACACCCCCGAAACCGTCCGCCTCTAGGTGCCTGCGGCTGAGCCAATCCTGGTCAGTCGGTCGCCCTCGGGTGGCCCGTGCCGGCGTGCTTCACCCAGCAGGTGCGGGTGTCGTGGTCGGGGAGGTACCAGATGCGACCGCCTGCGGTGACTTCGTACTGCCACTGCGGCAGCGTCTTGCCGTTGTGGGCGGCGGTGGCGAGAGTGCCCTTGAGGGGGTGCTGCCGGCTCGTCGGTGGGGAGGGGCAGGGGTCGGATTCGATGGCGTCGAACGCAGCCCGAGTGTTGGCTGCGGCCTGGCGGCACAGGTCCTCCCAACCCTTGGCCGCATCGTTCGTGGCGAATCGCAGGAGGTAGCCGCCAGGACGGGGTGGCGGCGCAGCCCGGTCGCCACGCTTGGCGCTCACTCGCCGGTCGGGCGCGCTACCGGCCCGAAGTCGTCAGAGCTCGGCGCGGCCAGGATCCGGTGCAGGTCGGGATCGGCGTGGATCTCGGCGGTGTGCCGCCACTCGGTGAGCAGCTGCGACACCGCCGCGGTGTTGCCCACCGCGGCAGCCGCCTCCGCCGTAGCGACGAACTCGCTGGCCATCTGCTCGACGTCTTCCGGCGGCAGAAACCGCACCCACGGCAGCACGGTCGGCAGCGCCTCACGCACCAGGGTCGGGTCCCGGTGTACGACACTGGCCAGCAGCCGGGCCGTCAGGTCCACCACCTCGCCCTCGGCCGCCGCCCGGTCGGCAGACATCAGCACCAGATCAGGCGCATCGCGGCGGCGCAGCCGCACGGCGCGAGCACGAGAGAGCCGCTCCGCCGTCTCGACCGGCTGGCGTAGCAACTCCGAGAACGGTACGGACTCCGATGGCATGGACACGACATCAACACTACTTCAGAAGTTGGCGATTTACGGTGACATCCACCTGCAGGATGGTCGCTTATCCGCCTGCCGCTGGACGGCGAGACTGGCGATCGACGGATAACGTCAGCGCATGACTGTTGCGCACCCCGCGCTCGCACTGCGTGGCCTGGCCAAACGCTTCGACGGCACGATCGCGGTGGCCGGCGTCGACCTGGACGTCCCCGCCGGCTCCTTCTACGGCCTGCTCGGCCCGAACGGCGCCGGCAAGACCACCACCCTGTCGATGGCGGTCGGGCTGTTACGACCGGACGCCGGCTCGGCCTGGGTGCTCGGACACGACGTCTGGCAGGACCCGGTGACCGCCAAGCGGCTGCTCGGCGTGATGCCCGACGGGGTTCGCCTGTTCGACCGGCTGACCGGGGCGGAGCTGCTGGCGTACAACGGGTTGTTGCGGGGGATGGACCCGGCGGTGGTCGACCAGCGGGCCGCGGAGTTGCTTGACGTGTTGGCGCTCGGCGATGCCGGCCGCACCCTCGTGGTGGACTACTCGGCGGGCATGAAGAAGAAGATCGGCCTGGCCTGCGCGCTGCTGCACGGCCCTCGGGTGTTGGTGCTGGACGAGCCGTTCGAGGCGGTCGACCCGGTCTCCGCCGCGCTGATCCGGGACATCCTCACCCGTTACGCGAGCGGTGGCGGCACGGTGATCTTCTCCAGTCACGTGATGGAGGTCGTCGAGCGGCTCTGCTCGCACGTGGCCATCCTGGCCGGCGGCACCATCAAGCGGGTCGGCACACTGTCCGAGGTGCGCGGGGACCGCTCGTTGGAGCAGGTCTTCGTCGAGGTGGTCGGCGGCCGCACCGCGACCGGTGAGGAGCTGTCGTGGCTCTCCCAGTGAGCGCCACCGCCGAGCCGTCCGCGCCGGTGCGGCAGGTCTCGGCCCGGCACTTCGCGCGGCTCAAGCTGCGGGTGATGGGCAACAGTTTCCGGGGCCAGGGCTGGCGGATCGCCCTGTTCATCGGTGGTGC
This sequence comes from Micromonospora sp. NPDC085948, assembly GCF_040686315.1. Classification (NCBI taxonomy): domain Bacteria; kingdom Bacillati; phylum Actinomycetota; class Actinomycetes; order Micromonosporales; family Micromonosporaceae; genus Micromonospora; species Micromonospora sp. NPDC085948. The sequence goes on from NZ_JBFBJW010000004.1 coordinate 112,045, forward strand.
GGTGGTCGGGCTCTGGTTCGCCGTCAGCGGCTTCTTCCTCTTCGCCGCGCCCGGCCTGGCCGGTGACGGCACGTACGCGGTGCTCATCGCGGCGGCGGGCGGCGGGCTGCTGGTGCTCGGTTGGCTCCTCCTACCGCTTGTCTTCTTCGGGGTGGACGAAACCCTGGACCCGGCCCGGTTCGCGCTGCTGCCACTGCCCCGCCGGACGTTGGTGACCGGCCTGTTCGTCGCGGCCCTGATCAGCGTGCCGGTGCTGGCGGTGCTTATCGCGTCGTTCGGGCTGGTGCTCACCGCCCTGTCCCTGGGCGGTTGGTCGGCCGGGTTGGTCGCCGTCGTCGGCGCACTCGCCGGGCTACTGCTCTGCGTGGCCGCCAGTCGGGCGGTGACCAGCGCATTCGCCAGCATGTTGCGGTCCCGTCGGGTCCGCGACCTGGCGGCCGTGCTGCTGGCGGTGACCGCCGCGCTGCTCGGGCCGTTGCAGGTGTTCGGTCTCGCGGCGCTGCGCGAGGCGGACTGGGACCGGCTGAACGGGGTGGCGACGGTCATCGGCTGGACGCCGCTCGGGGCGCCGTGGACCGCAGGCATCGACGTGGCCCAGGGTCGGGTCTGGGCCGCACCGGTCAAGTTGCTGATCACGGGGGTGGCGATCGCTGCCCTGCTGCTCTGGTGGTCCCGGTCGCTGGAGTCGGCGATGGTGGGTGCGGTGAGCGCCGGCAAGGCGCCGGCGCGTCGCGCTGTCACCGGCGGCGCGGTCGAGCAACTGTTCCCCACGTTCGCCGGCTGGGCGCGGCGCGACCGGTTCGGTGCGCTGGTCGCCAGGGAGGCCCGCTACTGGTGGCGGGACGCCCGCCGCCGGGCCAACCTGATCACGATCGCGGTGGTCGGCATCTTCGTACCCGTGTTGATCAACGTGACGGGCGGGGACTTCGCGGGCGAGAGCGACGCGGGGTTGACCTCGGCTGCCGCCGACAGTTCACCGGTCGTGGTCACCATCTCCATGCTCCTCGTGGGCGTACTCGCCTCGGTCACCCTGGCCAACCAGTTCGGCTTCGACGGCAGCGCGTACGCGGCGAACGTGGTGGCCGGCGTGCCCGGCCGGGTGGAGCTGCGCGCCCGCATGGTGGCCTTCTCGCTGTACGTGCTGCCGATGCTGGGGTTCGTCGCGGTGGTGCTGTCGGCACTGCTCCGCCGACCGGAGTGGATCGGGCTCACCATCGGCGGCCTGGTCGCCACCTACGGTGCCGGGCTGGCGGTGAACAGCCTGATCTCGGTGCTCGGGGCGTACTCGCTGCCGGAGACGAGCAACCCGTTCGCGATGAACAGCGGTGCCGGCGTGGCAAAGGGGCTGCTCACCCTGGTGGCCATGCTCGCCTCGGTGGTCGCGGCGGTGCCGATGGTGGCCGCTGCGGCACTGCTCGGCGACGCCTGGCTCTGGCTGGCACTGCCGGTGGGGGCGGCGTACGGGTTGGGGGCGGCGCTGCTGGGCGCGTACCTGGCCGGCGACGTGCTGGACCGGCGTCAGCCGGAGTTGCTGGCCACGGTCACGCCGCGCCGTTAGCCGACGCGCCGTCAGTCCACCCGGATCCGGTAGACCAACTCGTACCGACCGCGCGGGAGCACGATGTCCGCCGTCTCGACCGGCACGCCAGCGGCGTAGTACGTCCGATTGATCTCGTACACGTCCGCTGGCCTGCCGGGCAGCCCCAGCGCTTCCGCCTCGGCGTCCGACGCGGGCCGGGAGTTGATTCGCTCCTCGAACTCGTCGACGTGCACTCCGATCGCGTCCATCCGGGCGACCACGCCGACCGCGGCTCCCGCCTCCGGCCATTCCACAGGTGTGTCACCGGTGACGCCCAGTGGCTCATACGACGTCGACAGCTGGATCGGTTCACCGTCGCTGAGGAACCGGTATGCCGTGCGCATCACCGGCGCTCCCGGCTCCACGCCTAGCCGCACCGCGATCAGGTCGTCAGCCAGGTCGTGGCGGCTGTCGTGCTCCCAGGTGGCCTGCTGACCCGCTCGGGCCGCGTCCCGGGCGAACGGCGATGTAGAGCCCGGGCCGCCGCGCATATCGCGGCCGTGAGCGTGTCGGGTCAGTCGCCGGGCGGCCCGGACGTAGACGCCCGACCCGGCTCGCCCCTCGACCAGTCCCTCACCCTTGAGCACGGCAATCGCCCACTTCGCGACGGTGCGGCTCACGGCGAAGCGATTCATGAGCGTGGTTTCGCTGGGAAGCTTCGCGCCGGCCGCCAGAGTGCCGGACTGGATCTCCGCGCGCAGCCCCGCTGCGATCGCCAAATAGGCGGGCGTCTTAGCCATGGGTAAACCTCCGGTCAGCCCACCCAGTCGATCACAGACAACCTGGTGTGCCAAGTTGCGCGAAACCCTTGCTCGACCAAACCTAGTGCACTAGCTTTCGGGTAGCTCCCCGCTGTCGATCAGCTCCGGTCAGCAACCACTGCTGGCGGTAGCGGGGAGTCCCAAACGCCGTGCAGTCGGCCAGCAGCTCGCCCCGCCGCGGCTTATCCACCCGGAAGGGATGTCGATGTGGCGCAACCTGATCATTTTTATCTCCCGCATGATCCGCCGACGGCGCGGGCTCTCCGCCAGCCAGGCATCGGACGCCGCCGACCGCTTGGCCGCTCACCAGCGACTGCTCGACCAGGCGCAGCGCCGATCGGCCGCGCACCGCTACGACGACAGGCCGGTCTGATCGTGGTCGAGGAACCCACCACCGTTCAGGCGGCCATGAAGAGCCGGTACGAGCAGGCCCTACGGGAAATCGCCGCGGTCGAAGCCCGTCTCGCGGACGAGCACGTGCCGCGCCGTCCCGAGTGGACATGCCAGTCGTGCGAGCCCGACACCTCCTGGCCGTGCGCCCCGGCCCAGGTACGCCTGGCCGAGCAGTACCGCAACGACCGAATCGGCCTGTCGATGCATGTGGGCAGCCTCTACTACGTTGCCGTCAACGAGCGCCCGGACGAGGACGCCGCCGAGCTGTACGAGCGGGTCGTCGGATGGATCCGTGAGCCGTAGCCCAGCACCCCGTTCGAGATGGAGCTGCTGGCCGGGCCACCCCGGTGATCCCCCGATCAGGGCGGCCCTCGTCCACCGGGAGGAGATCAGCCGTGTTCGGGCACATCCGGGGCAGGAACGGGACGCGGTGGTCGTACCAAAAGGCAAGCCGGCGGGACCGGCGGCGGTGCCGGGCACGGAAAACTCGGCGGGCGCGCCCGCTCGGCCGCCTGTGCCGGACGCTCGTCGCCAAGATCCGCGCAACATCAGGGTTGTTGGTGTCTCCCGCCGGTCGGAGGCAGCAACATCGGGGAAGTTGCTCGGATCTTGGCGTGGGCTCGACGCCGGCGGACCGCGCCGCAGCCGGTGGGCACGACCGCCGCGCCGGGGCGGAGCGCTGAGGTGACCCGGCGGCACCTGCCGATGCGCCCGCTCTGGCGGTGTCGCGGCTGCGGCGCGCCCTGGCCGTGCCAGCCGGCGCGGCTGACGCTGCTCGCCGAGTACCGGCACGACCGCGTGGCGCTGCTGATCTACCTCGGCTCCCTGATGACGGAGGCGGGTGATCAACTCGCCCAGCTCGGTGGCCGACCCAGCGACCTGCACGAGCGCTTCGTGGGCTGGGCGCGCGGTCGGGGCGGCACAATGTTTCACGTGAATCAAGAACCGGGCGCCGAGATCCATTCCACCGACCCGTTCGCGGTGCCGAGCGGGCAGCGGTCGCCGGTCCGCCGACTGCGCGGGCGCCTCGCCGCGCCGGTGACGCTCTGGACGGCGCCCGGCCCGGCCGGACTGACGGTGTCGTCCACGCTTGTCGCCGAGGGGGAACCGGACCGACTGCTCGGGCTGATCGACCCGGAGTCTGACCTCTGGGCGGCGGTGGACGAGGCGGGTCGGTTCGCGGTCACGCCGCTCGGCCCGCCGCACCGGCAGCTCGCGGACCGGTTCGCCGGCCTCTTCCCCGCTCCGGGCGGGCTGTTCGCCAGCGGTGCGTGGATCGACACGCCGTACGGGCCGGTGCCGGGGGACGCCGGCGGCTGGGCCGGATGCCGGCTGGACAACGCCCGGGAGTACGGCTGGGGCCTGCTGGTGGAGGCCACCATCGAGACGGTCGAGCTGACCGGGGAGGCGTCTCCGCTGCTGCACTACCGCGGTCGGTATCACGAGCTGCCGGCCTGAACGGACGCTCAACCCGACCGACCGGTCACCGTGGTGATCTGAGTCACTTGGCGCACGCAATCAACCGCTCGGCGCACTCGTCTACCGGCGTCGATCTCAGCCTTCCCTGTCGGGGAGCGCGCTCTTTACGGTGCGCGAAACTCCTCTGACGCCTGTGAAGGTGGTGATCCACAGATGTCCACGGACACACCCGCTCCGGCCGCTTCCCAGTCGGACAAGTACCTGGCCGTACAACGGTCGGACGAGTTCGCCGGGCTGCGGCGTGCGCTGCGCGGCTTCGTCTTCCCGATGACCGTCGCTTTCTTCCTGTGGTATGCGCTCTACGTCATTCTCTCCGCGTACGCCCGGGACTTCATGGGCACGAAGCTGTTCGGCAGCAACATCAACGTCGCGCTGGTCTTCGGCCTGCTCCAGTTCGTCTCCACGTTCCTGATCGCCTGGCTCTACTCCCGGTACGCGGACCGGAAGATCGACCCCATCGCGGACCGGATCCGCGCCGAGATCGGGGAGGTGACCCGTGAAGACGGTTCACGCGGTTGAGACGTTCCTCGCGGCCGAGGCGGGCAACCACACCGCCCGCAACCTGACCATCACGCTCTTCCTGGTCTTCGTCGCGGTGACCCTGGGCATCACCATCTGGGCCAGCCGGCAGACCAAGACGGCGACCGACTTCTACGCCGGCGGCCGGTCCTTCTCCGGCTTCCAGAACGGCATGGCGATCGGCGGCGACTACATGTCGGCCGCCTCGTTCCTCGGCATCGCCGGCATCATCGCGCTCTACGGCTACGACGGCTTCCTCTACTCGATCGGCTTCCTGGTCGCCTGGCTGGTGGCCCTGCTGCTGGTCGCGGAGCTGCTGCGGAACTCGGGCCGGTACACGATGGCGGACGTGCTGGCCTTCCGGATGCGTCAGCGTCCGGTGCGGACGGCGGCGGCGGTCTCCACCATCACGGTGTCGATCTTCTACCTGCTCGCGCAGATGGTGGGCGCCGGCGCGCTTGTCGCGTTGCTGCTCGGCATCAAGCCGGGGACGACCTTCCTCGGCATGGACGCGTCCACTGCGAAGATCGCCACCATCATCATGGTCGGTGCGCTGATGATCATCTACGTCACCGTGGGCGGCATGAAGGGCACCACCTACGTGCAGATCGTCAAGGCGTTCCTGCTCATGGGCGGCGCGCTGTTGATGACCATCCTGGTGCTGGCGAAGTTCAACTTCAACCTGTCGGCACTGCTGGGCCAGGCGGCCGAGGCATCCGGCAAGGGCGGCGCGTTCCTCGAACCCGGGTTGCGGTACGGCGTCGAGGTCGCCGGCAACTCGACACAGACCTTCTACAACAAGGTGGATCTGCTGTCCCTGGGTATCGCCCTGGTGCTCGGCACCGCCGGTCTGCCGCACATCCTGATCCGCTTCTACACGGTGCCGACCGCGAAGGCGGCCCGCAAGAGCGTGCTCTGGGCGATCGGCATCATCGGCACCTTCTACCTGCTCACCCTCGCCCTCGGCTTCGGTGCGGCGGCGCTGGTGGGCAGCCAGGCGATCACGGCGCAGGACAAGGCGGGCAACACCGCCGCGCCGCAGTTGGCCGAAGCGCTCGGCATCGACTTCTTCGGCGGCGAACTGGGAGGTGCGGCCCTGCTGGCGATCATCGCGGCGGTCGCCTTCGCCACCATTCTCGCGGTGGTCGCCGGGTTGACGCTGGCCTCGTCGTCCAGCCTGGCGCACGACTTCTACGCGAACGTGCTGAAGAAGGGTGAGACGTCGGAGCGGCAGGAGGTGCGGGTCGCCCGGATCTCCGCCCTGGTGATCGGCGCGATCTCCATCCTCCTGTCGATCTACGCGCAGAACCTCAACGTGGCGTTCCTGGTGGCGTTGGCCTTCGCGGTCGCCGCCTCGGGCAACCTGCCGGCGATCCTCTACAGCCTCTTCTGGCGGCGGTTCAACACCTCCGGCGCGGTGTGGGCGATCTACGGCGGTCTGCTCTCGGCCGTCCTGCTGGTGTTCTTCTCACCGGTGGTCTCCGGCGCGGCGACCTCGATGTTCCCGGATCACGACTGGCAGTGGTTCCCACTGTCCAACCCGGGCATCCTCTCCATCCCGTTCGGTTTCCTGTGCGGGTGGATCGGCACGGTCATCTCCAAGGAGCACGACGAGGACAAGTACGCGGAGCTGGAGGTGCGCGCCCTCACCGGCGCAGGCGCCCACTGATCCACGCACCGAGAGGTCCCCTGTTGACGCCACGCGTCGGCAGGGGGCCTCTCGCCGTAATCGGGGGTCGGTAGGCTGACCAGCATGAAGGTTGCTGAGCGCTTCGGTTCCGGTCATCGCGTTCTCGTCACCGGCGGTGCCGGTTTCGTCCCATCGCACCTGGTGGATGCGCTCATCGCCCGTGGGTGCACGGTGGTGGCGCTGGACAACTTCGTGACCGGCTCCAAGGAGAACGTCGCTCACCTGCTGGACCGGCCGACCTTCACGCTCGTCGAGGCGGACATCTCCGAGGGTCTGCCGACCCACCACCCGGCGCTGGCCGAGCGGTTCGACGCGATCCTGCACATGGCCTCGCCGGCCAGCCCCACCGACTTCGCCCTACTGCCGGTGGAGATCCTCCGCGTCGGCTCGGTGGGCACCCTGCACCTGCTGGAGCGCGCGGTCGCCGACGGCGCCCGGTTCCTGATGGCCTCCACCTCCGAGGCGTACGGGGACCCGAAGGAGCACCCGCAGCGCGAGACCTACTGGGGCAACGTCAACCCGATCGGCGTCCGCAGCGTCTACGACGAGGCGAAGCGCTTCTCCGAGGCCGCGACGATGGCGTACCACCGCTACCGCGGGCTCGACGGGGCCATCGTCCGGATCTTCAACACGTACGGCCCCCGGATGCGCCCGGACGACGGCCGCGCCATCCCCACCTTCATCTCGCAGGCGCTGCGCGGCGAGCCGATCACCGTGCACGGCACCGGCAACCAGACCCGGTCCATCTGCTTCGTCGAGGACCTGGTGCGGGGCATCCTGCTGCTGCTCGACTCGACCGAGACCGGACCGGTCAACTGCGGCACCGAGCACGAGATGTCCATGCGGCAACTCGCCGAGTTGATCGTGTCACTCTCCGACAGCACCTCGTCGGTGACCTACGTCACGCGCAGCTCGGACGACCCGGAGATGCGTCGGCCCGATCTCACGCTCGCCCGCGAGCTGCTCGGCTACGAGCCGACGGTGGCGCCCGAAGATGGCCTGCGACGCACGATCGCGTACTTCCGGGAGCGGCTGGGATAACCAGATCGTCGACGCCACCGGTCTCTGAGTGTCGGCTGAAGGCGGCGGTGGCTTGCGCTACGTACCCTGAGTGACATGTCTGCGACCTCGTCAGCCGGCGTCCCGCACCCGCACCTGCACCGCAGCGCCGGGCGCGCGTCGGTCCCCGGCCCCGACCGGGGCGCCTCCGGGCGCGCCCGTCCGACCGAGGCGCGCTTCTACCCGCCGTACGACGAGGAGCAGCCCAAGCCCGGCGGCCCGGTGGGGCCACGGGGACCCGGCGGGCCGGGCGGCCCCGGCGGTTCGGGGCGGCGTGGGCCGCGCCCCCGGTGGGGTCGGATCGCCCTCGTGTCCGGGGTCGCGGTGCTGGTGCTGGCGCTGCTCGGCAGCGTGGGCGCCTGGTTGTACGCCCGCAACCTCGACAACGACCTGGCCCGCACCGACCCGTTCGCGGAGATCACCGGCGGCCGTCCGGCCAAGACGGTGGATGGCGCGCTGAACATCCTGCTGGTCGGCAGCGACTCACGGGACCCGGACGCGCCGGTCGACAGCAAGAGCCAGTGGCGCGCCGACACGGTCATCGTGATGCACATCCCGGCCGACCACCAGGAGGCGTACCTGGTCTCCATCCCGCGTGACCTCTACGTGCCGATTCCGGAGAGCGCCGGTGCGGCCTGCGACTCCGGGCAGCGCGCGAAGATCAACGCCGCGTTCGCGTTCGGCGGGCTGCCGCTGGCGGTTCGCACCGTGGAGTGCTTCACCGACGTCCGGATCGACCACGTGATGGCGATCGACTTCGGCGGGTTCAAGGAGGTCACCGACGCCCTGGGCGGGGTGGACCTGAAGGTGGAGCGGACCATCACCTCGATCCACAAGCCGTACCGGACGTTCACCAAGGGCACCAACCACATGGACGGCGCGGAGGCGCTGGACTGGATCCGCCAGCGCAAGCAGTTCCCGGACGGGGACTTCGCCCGGATGCGGCACCAGCAGGAGTTCCTCCGCGCGCTGATGGACAAGGCGGCGAGCACCGGCACGCTGGCGAACCCGGGGAAGCTCAACAACTTCCTCAAGTCGGTGACCGCGGCCGTAACCGTCGACCAGGATTTCTCGGTTACTGATATGGCGTTGCAGTTCCGCAACCTGCGCGGCCAGAACCTCACCTTCGTGACCAGCCCGAACTCTGGCAGCGACACGATCAACGGCGAGTCGGTGGTGGTCTCGGACCGGGAGAAGGCGCTCGCGATGTACCGGGCCATGACCGCGGACACCATGGCGGACTGGGTCAAGGCCAACCCGCCGAAGGGCAGGGACGGCGGCTGACCGCACCCGGTCGGCCGGTGGTACGCCGGGCCGACCGTCACCCGCCGATCGGGTCATCGAGGCGCGCCGATCGACCTGATTCGTGTGAATCGGCGTCGGGATTGACCCAGGATGAACTCGCCAAGACGATTTGATGTACGTACAGTGGTGCCGCCCCCTCCTGATCACGAGCTGGAGCACGCATGCCGGTTCAGGCCAGTCGCCGCCCTCCTACCCCCGGGTCCGCCGCCCCCAGCGGCCGTGTCTCTGCGGCCATACCGGCGCAGACACTCCCCTCACGTGGTGGGCCGGGCGGTCGCCCGCCCGGCGGCGGCGACGGTGGCCGGGTGGGTGGCGGAGGGTCGGCGAGGAAGCGGACCAAGCGCAAGGACCCGCTGTGGGCCCGGTTGACCGTGGTGTTCGGGGCGGTGCTGATGCTCAGCAGCGGCGTGGGCATCGTCGGCGGCAAGGTGCTGATCGGCCAGGCCACCGGCGACATCGCGCAACGCAACCTGCTCGGTGACGCGAGCAAGTCCGACGCCGAGGGCGGGGCCAGCCTGGACGGCCCGATCGACATGCTGCTGCTCGGTGTGGACGCCCGGGAGCGCTGGGCCGCCGACAACGTCCGCTCGGACAGCATCATCATCCTGCACATCCCGGCCACGCACGACCAGGCGTACCTGATCTCCATCCCGCGGGACACCGAGGCGCAGATTCCGGCGTTCCCGAAGAGTCGTTACGCCGGCGGCACCGAGAAGATCAATGCCGCGTTCGAGGCCGGCGCCCGCAACGGCGGCGGCTGGGAGGGCGGTGCCCAGTTGATGGCCCAGACGATCAAGGGTCTCACCGGCATCAGCTTCGACGGTGCGGCGATCATCAACTTCGGCGGCTTCAAGAACGTCATCGACACCCTCGGCACCGTGCGGATCTGCGTGAGTCACGAGGTCAAGTCGAAGCACATGTCGATCGTCGACGGCAAGCCGATGTGGAACGCCGACGCCAAGAAGACCGGTAAGCCCCGCACCGCCGTGGTGCACAAGAAGGGCTGCCAGCAGATGGAGGGCTGGGCGGCGCTGGACTACTCCCGGCAGCGCTACGGGTTGCCCGGTGGCGACTACGACCGGCAGCAGAACCAGCAGCAACTGATCAAGGCGATGGCGAAGAAGGCCACCGATGGCGGGATGTTGACCAACCCGACCAAGCTCCAGCAGCTGATCAAGGCGGCCGGCAAGGCGTTCGTGCTGGACACCGGTGGCGCGTCGATCGAGAACTTCATCTTCACCATGCGTGGGGTGACCGCCAACGAGCTGACCATGCTCAAGACCAACAACGGCACCTACAACGGCTCGGGCAACGGCACCGAGGCGTTGAACGACGTGACGAAGGAGATGTTCCGGGCGGTCAAGCAGGACAAGCTCGCCGAGTTCGTCTTCAACCACCCCGAGGTGATCTCCACCCGCAAGTGAGGGGCGCTGGCCCGAAGTCCCGGAAAGCCGGCGACCACCCGGTCACCGCCCGTAGCCTGACGTGAGCAGGTTTCACGTATCGGCTGCGGGGAGGCGGTCACGTCCAGGTGGGGACGGAACGTGGCGGGCCGGGCCGGAGCGGCCCCGCCCAGCCGAGCACGCCGCGCCCGCGGGTCGCGGATCATGCTGGGCATCGGCCTGGCCCTCGTCCTGCTGGCCGGGCTCGCCGTGGTCGGGCTCAAGACACTCACCGACCGGTACGACCGCACGGTGACCAAGGAACAGTTGCTCGACCCCGACGCCCGCACCGACCGCACCGACCTGGACGGGCCGCTCAACTATCTCCTGGTCGGCTCCGACCGCCGCCCCGGCGGCAGCGGACCGGACCAACGCTCCGACACCATCCTCATCGTGCACGTGCCGGCCGGCCAGCGGGAGGCGTACCTGGTCTCCGTCCCGCGTGACCTGCTGGTCGCCATCCCGCCCGCGAACGGCTTCGGTGGTGGTCAAGACAAGATCAATGCGGCGTACGAGCACGGCGGTGGCGGGCAGGCCGGCGCCCAACTGCTCTCCGCCACCCTCAACCGGCTCACCGGAATCCGGTTCGACGGTGCCGCGCTCATCGACTTCTCCGGCTTCCGGAAGGTCATCGACCTCCTCGGCGGGGTGCAGATGTGCGTGGACACCGAGGTCCGGTCCATCCACACCAACCGTGTCTTCCCCGTGGGCTGCCAACAGATGGACGGAGCGCAGGCCCTGGACTACGTCCGGCAGCGCTACGACCTGCCCGGGGGCGACTACGACCGGCAGCACCACCAGCAGCAGCTGCTCCGCGCGATGCTGGACAGCGCCGGCAGGGCCGATCTGCGGAGCAACCCGGTCAAGTTGGACCAGGTGCTCCGGGCGGTGGGCGGCTCGTTGACCGTCGACACGAACGGCGTACCCCTGGCGGACCTGCTCCTCGCGCTCCGCGCGCTGCCGCCCGACGGGATGCGCGGCGTCCAGGTGCCGTCGTCCCCACAAACCATCGACGAGGTCTCGTACGTGGTGCTGGACAACGGGGGCAACGGGCTGTTCGAGGCGGTTCGAGGCCGCCAGATGCCGTCCTGGGCACAGGCCAACCCGCGCTGGGTGACCCGGTTGTGACGGTGCCGACGGCCAGGTCGGTGCGGAACCGGTCGACGAGGATCTAGTGTTGCTTCCTGTGTTCGGACCCCAGGTTCCCACCGTGCCCGTGACCGAGATCGCCGACGACACCTACCTGCTGGACGTGCGGGAGGCCGACGAATGGGCGGCCGGCCATGCGCCCACCGCCCACCACCTGCCGATGATGGAACTGCCGGCCCGACTGGCCGAGGTGCCCACCGACCGGGAGGTGGCAGTCATCTGCCGCTCCGGGGGGCGTTCCGCCCAGGTCGTCGCCTACCTGGCCAACAACGGCTGGGAGCAGGTGCGCAACGCCGACGGCGGAATGCGCCAGTGGGCTGCCGTCGGCCGCCCGGTGGTCGACGCGAACGGGCAGCCCGGCCAGGTCATCTGAGGCGGCCGCGATGGGTGGTCCACTTGTCTTCGCGCACCGCGGCGCCTCGTACGACCTGCCCGAGCACACCCTCGCCGCGTACCTGCGGGCTCTCGACGAGGGTGCCGACGGCCTGGAGTGCGACGTCCGGCTGACCCGGGACGGGCACCTGGTCTGCGTGCACGACCGACGGCTCGACCGCACCAGCAACGGTCGCGGTCTGGTCAGCGCGCGTACCCTCGCCGAACTGGAGGCGCTGGACTTCGGCTCGTGGCATCCGGGCAGCGCGCCGGACGGGGACGTACCGTCGGACGACTCGCACACCCGGCTGCTGACCCTGACCCGGCTGCTGGACGCGGTGCTCGCCGCCGGGCGGCCGGTCCGGTTGCTGGTGGAGACGAAGCACCCGTCCCGCTACGGCTCGAACGTGGAACGGCGACTGATCACCCTGCTGCGCCGGTACGGACTGGCCGACCCGGCACCGGACGACCCGGTGCAGGTCACCGTCATGTCGTTCTCCCCGCTGGCGGTCCGCCGGGTGCACGAACTCGCTCCGAAGCTGCCCACCGTGCTGCTGCTCGAGGTGTTGCCCCGCTGGCCGCGGTTGGGTCGGCTGCCGTTCGGCACCCGGATCGCGGGGCCGGGCATCGGCCTGGTCCGGGCCCGCCCGCAGCTGCTGCCGGCACTGCGCACGGCCGGCAACCAGGTGTACGTCTGGACGGTCAACGAGCCGACCGACCTCGAGTTGGTGCTGGCGGCCGGCGCGGACGGGATCATCACCGATCGGCCGGCGTACGCCCTCGCCCGGCTGAACCGCTGACCTGGCAGAGGTGCCAAATCCCGGTCGGCGGGGCAGACTCGGCACATGCCGGAGCGTATCGATTTCCCCGCTCTCCTCACCGGTCACACAGTCATCATCGAGATGATCAACTCCGGGGAGGCGGGCCTTCCGGTCCTCACCCAACTGCTCCGGGTGGCCCAGCCGGCCCTCGGTGCGACCGGGATGGCCTTCGTCGAGTTCGGTCCGACAGGTGGTCGGGTGATCGCCGCGACCGGCGCGGCGGCCTGGGCGCTCGGCCGTCCGCTGGCGGTCGACGACCCGGACACGGTCTGCCTGCTCAACGGGCCACGGATACGCAACGTGCTGGTGGACCACCTCAACGGCAAGTTGGCCGGGGAACTGGCCGGCAGTGACCTGCGCTGGATGGTGGTCTCGCGGGCCGAGATCGGCGGCCACACCGTCGGCAGCCTGCACGCGCTCTACCTCGGCGACGACGAGCCGGACGCCGAGCGGCAGGGGGTGGTCGCCTACCTCGCGTCCTGCGTCGCCCACATGTACGGCGACCAGAGCGGCCTGCCGGTGCACGGTGACGGGCCGGTGGTGGCGGCCCTCGCCGACGGGCTGGCCGTGGTCGACCGAGACGGGCACGTCCGACTCTGGAACCCGGCCGCCGCCCAGGTCACCGGGCGTCCGGTCGAGCAGGCGCTGAGCCGTCCACTGCCGTTTCCGCTGCCGCCCTCCGGTCAGGTCCGGGACCACCGGATGCCGGACGGCCGCTGGCTGCGGATCACCTCCGGCGAGTTGCCCGGTCCCGGCGCGCTGCGGGTGGTCACCTTCCGCGACATCACCGACCAGCAGCGCCGCGACCATGACCGGGAGCTGTTCGTCGCGGTGACCAGCCACGAACTCCGTACGCCGGTCACCGTGATCAAGGGGTACGCGGACACCCTCACCGACCACTGGGACTCGCTGACCGAGGTCGACCGGCGGCAGGCGGCCCGGGTGATCGGGCAACGCGCCAACGAGCTGGCCCGGTTGGTCGACCGTCTCCTCAGCTCGGCGGCCGAGGCCGGGCCGGGTGACGATCCGCCCACCCCGTTCGACCTCGGCGAAGCACTGCGCTCCGCCGTCCTCGACCTGCCGACGGACCTGCGTCGCCGGTTGGTGCTCCGCCTCCCGGCCGACCTGCCCAAGGCGCTCGGCCACCGACCCAGCCTGGCCACCGTGCTGACCGAGCTGACGACCAACGCCGGCAAGTACTCCCCACCGGAGTCGCCGATCGAGATCGCCGCCGCGGTGGACGGTCAACTGGTGGCGTTCCGGGTCAGTGACCGGGGCATCGGCATCCGACCGGAGCATGTGGAACGGGCGTTCGACAGGTTCTGGCAGGGCGAGTCCGGCGACCGGCGCGGCTACCCGGGGGCCGGGCTCGGCCTCTATCTCGTCCGCCGGATCGTTGAACAACAGAATGGATGGGTATCCCTACGTCCGAGGACCGACGGCGGTACGGTCGCAGAGGTGCGGCTACCGCGCGGTTGACCCAGGTGGCGCGACGTGGAGGCGACGGTGGCAGCGGCAGCGGCGAGGGATCAGGCGTGGTGCGTGGTGGTTCCCCACCACCCGGCCGGGGCACGGCTGGCCCGGCACCGGCTGGCCGGTGAGCTGGCGGGCGTCGTACCCCCGATGCTCCTCGCGGACCTGATCGCGGTGCTCGCGGAACTGGTGGGCAACGCGGTGCGGCACGCCAGGCCACTGCCCGGCGGAGTGGTCCGCGTGGCCTGGCGGATGCGGCCCTCGACCCAGGGTCCACTGATCCAGCTCGGAGTCACCGACGGCGGCGCGAGCACCGCGCCACGGATCCGGACGGCCAGCGCGGACGCGGCGGACGGCCGGGGGCTGCACATCGTGGCCGGTCTGGCCACCCGCTGGGGTGTCGAGCAGGACGGCATGGGCCAGCGCGTCTGGGCGGAGTTCGCGCCGGCGCCGGCACCCCGATCCGACCTGGTGCCGGCGGGCTGAGCCGGGCTCGGGCGGGTCCGGCCCACGGTGGGCCGGCCGGGGCTCTAGGCTGTGACGCCGTGAGCAAGCGTCGAAAGAGCCAGCGCACCACCACCGACACCGCCCCCCGCCGCGACAAGGTACGCGACGTCTTCGTGCCGCGTCCGTTCGACGGTCTGGTCGACGAGGCCGAATGGATCGCGCTGCGCGAGTTGGTGCCCGCCGCCTCCGCGCCGCTGCGGCTGGCACCCGCCCTGGTCGAGGAGTTCGGCGACCGGTCGGCGACGCTCGCCACGGTGCTGCCGATGGCCGCTCCGGCGATCACCAAGCCGGACGGTCGGGTGCTCATCGGCCTCCAACGCCACCAGCAGTCTGGTGACGTCTCCCGGGACCTGGCCGAGGCACTGCTCTGCGCGCTGCGGACCGAACCGGGCGGCCAGGTGGCCGTGCCGCCGCTGCCCGGCCCCGGACCCCGTCTGCAGGACATCCTCGTGGACGGGCCACTGGACATCACCATGCACGAGGGCTTCGAGTTCTGGCTCGACCCCGGCGCCGCCGACGACCCGACCGTCCAGGCGTCACTGGAACGGGCGAACGCGGCCATCTACCCGACGGTGCGGCTGACCGCGGCGAAGGCCGCGTACTGGTGTCAGGTCCCGGAGAAGGCACACGTGCGTTGGGTGCTGCCGGACGACGAGGATGCCGCCCTGGACGCTCTGGCCCGCCTCGGTGCGGCCGGCTCGTTGACGCTCGGCGAGCAGACCAAGTTCGCCGGCATGTTCCGCGCGCACGGTCGGCTGGTGCCGGTCTGGGACCTGCCGGAGGCCACTCCGGCGGCCGACTGGGAGGAGCCGGTGGCGCAGTTCGCCAAGCGGTACGCCGAGGCGCTGACCGCCACCGACCCGCTCGACGCCGCCGGCCGGCGCTCCCGCCAGGGTCTGCTCGGCCGGCAGCTCACCCTGCGCTGAGCCGCGTTGGGGCGCCTTCTCCCGGAGACGGCGCCCGAACTCACAACGGGTCGCGGGTGATCGGGCAGGACATGCAGCGCGGCCCGCCCCGGCCGGAGCCCAACTCGGAGCCGGCGATCGGGATCACCTCGATGCCGGCGCGCTCCAACTGGGCGTTGGTCTCGGTGTTGCGCTCGTAACCGACGCAGAGCCGGGGCGCCAACGCGAGGGTGTTGTTGCCGTCGTCCCACTGTTCGCGTTCCGCGGTCACCGGGTCCAGCCCGGTGTCGATGACCCGCAGCAGGTCGAGGTCCATCGCGTCGGCGGCCGCCCGCAGGAAGGGCGCGGGACCGTCCACCCGCGGGTCCTCGCCGTCCGCGCCGGCGATCACGGTGTACGCGGACAGTGTGCTCGCGATGTTGGGATACATCAGTACGGCGTCCACGTCGACCATCGTGCAGACCGTGTCGAGGTGCATGGTGGCGCGCTTCTGGGCGATCGGCACCACCAGCATGGTGTGCGCCAGGCCGGCGGCGAAGACCTGCCGGCCGAGTCGTTCGGCACCGGCCGGTGTGGTCCGCTCACCCACCCCGACCGCCAGGACCCCGGGCGCGAGCAGCAGCACGTCCCCGCCCTCCAGGTGCTCCAGGTTCGGGCGGTAGACGAACTCGGTGCCGGCGAAACGTGGGTGGTGGCGGTAGATGGCGTCGGTCAGGGTGGTCTCGCGGCTGCGGGCCGGCATGGCCAGGCTGGTGACACCGACCCGGTCGCCGATCCACAGCGACGAGTCGCGGGTGAACAACAGGTTGGGCAACGGGTCGATGACGAAGTCGTGCCGGTCCATCAGTGTGTAGACCAGCCCGCCCGGCCGCTCCGAGCTGATCCGCAGTTCCTCGTGGGCCAGCCCGGCGGTGAGCACGTCGGCCAGGGCGGCCGGGTCGAGGTAGGCGAGGTGGTCGGCGACGCGGGCCCGCAGGGTGTCGCCGAGCCGCCGGGAGCGCAGCACCTGCTCGGTGAGCTCGGCCCGGGCGTCCGCGACGGCAAGCGTCTCGGTCAGCAGGGTGGCCAGGTAGAGCACCTCGACTCCACGGTCGCGCAGGGCGGCGGCGAACGCGTCGTGCTCCTCCTGGGCTCGTCCGACCCAGGGGATCGCGTCGAACAGGAGCGAGTCGTTGTTGCGTGGGGTGAGCCGGGCCAGTTCGGGGCCGGGCCGGTGCAGCAGTACAGTGCCGAGCCGGCCGACTTCACTGTCGACGTAGTGGGTCACTCCCGCAGCGTAGGGCAGGGTTTGGCGGCATCCGAGAAAAGAACTGTGGATGAATATGGCATTCATCCGTAGTCACTCCGGCGCTCCGGCTTGCCGAACACCGGTAGTGGCAACGTAGGGTAGTGAGGACATAACTTCGAGGGACCTTTTGCCGGAGGTCGCGATGACTGTCTTTCCCGCACGACGAGCCGTACCGTCCGCTCGGGCACTGCCGCCCGTCGCGGTGCCACACCCCCGCGTCGAGTCGCCCGGGGTTCTCGAACCGGTCCGTCCGACACCGCTCGAATGGGCGCGCCGCCGTCGTGCCGAGCGGGGTGCGCGCCGCCTGGAGGCGGCCGGAGCGCGGGCACTGGGTCAACTCGACCACCTCGGGCCTGCCTGGCACGTCATCGAGTGGCCGCGCACCGACGTCAACGACGTCCTCGACCGCGGTCAGGACGAGCGCGCCGGCTTCCTCGCCATCGGGCCGAGCGGGCTGTTCGCCGTGACCATCGCCGACCACGGCCGGGCCAGGGTGCTCGTCGCCGGGGACGTCGTGCAGATCAACGGCAAGCGTCCGCCGTACGTGGCGGAGTCCCGGCGGGACGCCAAGCGGGCCAGTAAGGCCCTCTCCGACGCGGTGGGGCTACCCGTCCCGGTCACGCCGGTGCTGACCTTCGTCGGCTCCGGCGTGATCAGTGTCTACGGCCTTCCGAAGGACTGTCTGATGGCCACCCACCGAGAGCTGGACCGGCTCCTCGTGGCCGGTGGCAGCCGGATCAGCCCGGCCACCGCCGAAAAGCTTTCCCGGGTCGCACAGCACCCCGGCACCTGGCTGAACGGCACGTACCGTCCACCAGCCGACTACCGGTGGTACGACGAGGGCCGAACGGCCGCTGACAAGCCGGCCCGCCGCCGGTAACGTCACCGACGACGCCACGCGGCTCCGGCCCCCCTTCGACCTCACCGGTTTCCGCGCCGTCACCGACCGCCCCGGTTCACGCTGCGCGGCTCGGTGACCCGGTGCGCTCGGTGATTCCGTCGGCGACCCGCTAGCGTGGACAGTCGATCGGTGCACATAGGAGGCGCGGTGGCCCACGTCGAACTTTCGCTCTCAGAAGCGTTCGTGCCGGCGGCGCGGGCCTTGACAGAGCCGGAGTCCGGCAACGTCGGCCAGTGGTCCTCGACGGTCTCCCGGGCCGACGAGCCGTGCCTGCTGATCGACGCCAACACCCTGGTGGTGGCGATCTCCACCGCCGGCTGCGAGCTGCTCTGCCTGGGCGAGCCGGGGGGCCTGATCGGGCGACCGCTGCTCGACGGCGGGCTACGCCTTCTCGACTTCACCGCCAACCGGGGCGAGCTGACCGAGGCCGAGATCGACAAGATCCCACCCCTGCTGGCGCTCTCCTCCGGTCGACTCGCCCGCGGATTGCTCCGGGTGCAGGCCGCCTCGGCGAACAGCTCCGACGCGACGGTCGACGCGATCTCCACCCCGGTGCTCACCGACGGTGCCGTGGCCGGCTCGCTCACCTTCTTCTCCGAGGTCTGACCAGCGACAAAGCCGCACACGGCGTTGCTGGCTCAGCCGCGCGCGAGGAGGCCGTAAGGTGCCCTCATGCTCGATATCGCCGTGCTGCCAGGGGAATACGCTGTGTGCCGGCTGACCGCCGGCACCGCCCTGCCGTACGCGTTGTCGAGCGGGCTGAGCGGCACCGACGTGGTGACGGTGAGCTGGACCTCCGACGGGATCTCGGTGATCTGCCCAGCAGATCGGGTGCCGGCGCAAGCCGTGGTGGAAACCGTCTGGCGCTGCCTGCGGGTCACCGCCCCGGTGCAGTTGGCAAGCACCGGCAGCCTGGCCGCGCTCGTCGACCCGCTCGCCGAGGCACGGGTCAGCGTGCTCACCTTCTCCACCTTCGACACCGACTATCTGCTGGTGCCGACCGTCCGGCTGACCGAGGGCACGGCCGCCCTCCAGCGCGCCGGGCACCGCGTCACCGGCTGACCTTCACCCGATCAGTCGCTGACCCTACGATGAGGCTCGGCCACCCCGGCCGCGACGAATTCTCCGATGTCCCGAGGATCGGCCCGTGCCGTTCGCCCCGCCCCGCCCCTCGTCTCCCCCACCACGGGCGACGCCCCACCTCCCACCGGCGCCTCGCGACCGGGCGTCCGTTCACGCCCCCGCGCGGCCCACGGTCCAGGTCCGACCGGTCGCGCTCGCGGTGCTCGCCGTCGCGGTGCTCGCCGGCTGTGGCGCCCCACCCGAGTTGTCCGAACCGACGGCCGCGCCCACCCGCACCGCAGCCCCGACGGCATCCGGCCCGAGCACCCCACCCACCACCCCGCCGGCCAGCGCGCCGCCACCCGGCACGGTCACGCCCACTCCGGACGCCGGTCTGGTCGCGACGGCCTGCCGGAACGGCCCGACCGGTCAGCGGGTGGTGCAACTGCTGCGGGGCCGGGCCGGAGTGCTCCCGGCCAACGTCCGGGTCCAGGTCCGTACCGGGCCGCTCTGCGCCGGCGAGTGGCAGTACACCGTCCTGGAGGTGACCGGGCACGAGGAACTCCAGGTGGTCACCCGCGGCCAGGCCACCGCGCCGACCCTCGTCACCGCCGGCACCGACGTCTGCACCATCGAGGTACGCGCCACCGGCCCGGCCGGAATCCGAGCGCTCGCCTGCGACGCCGGTCCAGCCGTGCGGCCGAGTGCGTAGGCTGACCGACATGCCGGGAACACCGCCGACACGCTTCGTCTACCTCGGGCCGGAGGGCACCTTCGCCGAGCAGGCCCTGCGCACACTTCCCGCCGCCGAGCGCGGCACCCGTACTCCTGCCCGCAGCGTCGGGGAGGCGCTGGACAGCGTCCGGACCGGCGACGCCGACGCGGCGCTGGTGCCGCTGGAAAACTCGATCGGCGGCGCGGTGGGCGTCACCCTGGACGAGATGGCCGAGGGCGAGCCGTTGGTGATCACCCGAGAGGTGATCCTGCCGGTGGAGTTCGTGCTCGGTGCGCGGCCCGACACTCCGCTGACCTCGATCCGCACCGTGGCGGCCCATCCGCAGGCCTCCACCCAGTGCCGGGGCTGGCTGCGCGATCATCTGCCGGACGCCGTGGTGGTCGACGTGCTCTCCAACGGTGCCGCCGCGGCGGGCGCCGGTGCCGGCGAGTACGACGCGGCCATCTGCGCGCCGATCGGGGCGGCCCGGCACCGGCTCGCGACACTCGCCGACAAGATCGCCGATCACCCGGACGCGGTGACCCGGTTCGCGCTGGTGTCCCGTCCCGGGCCACCCCCCCCGTCGACCGGCGACGACCTCACCTCGCTCGCGGTCTACATCGCCCACGACCGGGTCGGCGCGCTGCTGTCCGTGCTGATGGAGTTGGCCGTCCGGGGCATCAACCTGACCCGGATCGAGTCCCGCCCCACCGGGGAGGCGCTGGGCCGGTACGTCTTCTTCCTGGACTGCACCGGGCACGTGGCCGACGTACGACTGGGCGAGGCGTTGCAGGGGCTGCGCCGGGTCTGCGCGGACGTGCGCTTCCTGGGCTCGTACCCCCGGCACCGGTGGGCCGAGGCAGCGGGCGATCGGCCGGTGCCCGCGCCGGCGGGCCTCACCGACTTCGACTACGTCGACGCGGCGGCCTGGCTGGCCCGACTGCGCACGGGCGAGCTGACCTGACCGGCGCGGGCGTCCTCCACCTGGGGGGCCGCCCGCACCGAAGTGGTCAGCTCAGCAGGTGGTCAGCTCAGCAGACCGCCGAGCAGACCGCCCTCCTGCTGCTGCTGGCCGCTGCCCATGATCGGCGGCTCCTCGGACGGCTGCACCACCACGAAGCCCTGGCCGGCGAAGCTCATCGTGAACGACTCGCCGGTGCGTCGGCCCAGCAGCGTGCCGAGGCCCAACTGCTCGGCACGGTGGTAGCCGGTCTGGAGGTTCGCCGACCAGCAGACCGCTGCCTGCGGGTCGACGTACGTGGGGGCGTCCACGTTGAGCACGACCGGGGTGCCCTTGGTGGTGATGGCGATCCGTCCGTGGCCGCTGAACACACAGTTGAACAGCCCGGACGACGAGGCCATCCCGGCGCCGCCGACCATCCTGATGTCGTACTGGAGGGTCGAGTCGAAGGCGAGCACGCTGGAGCCGTTGATGGAGAGGGCGTCGCCCGGCTCCAGGTCGATGATGTGCACGTCCTTGGCGAGTTCGGCGAGGAAGACGTCACCGTGGCCGGAGACCTTCATCAGAGGGACGCCCTCGCCGGTGAGCTTCTGCTTGAGGAACTTGCCGAGCCCGCCCGAGCCCAGCGCCTGGAACTGCACATTGCCCTGGTAGGCGACCATCGACCCGACCCGGGCCATCGCCTCGCCGTTGAGTTCGATCTTCAACATCTTGGAGTTCTGCAGCCGCATGCCGGGCTGCGCGGACTCCTTCTCCAGGTTCTCGGCGGAGAACAGCTCACTGCGCATGAAAGGGTGCCTCCTGACAGGGTTGCGTTCGCTGCACCGAAGGTAGGCGACCAGGGCAACCACGGGCCATCGGCCAAGCGGCGACCGCGCCGCCGCCGGTGGGCTCAGCCCCAGCCGAGCGCGTGCAGCCGTTCGTCATCGATGCCGAAGTGGTGGGCGATCTCGTGCACGACGGTCACCGCGACCTCGTCGACGACGTCGTCGTCGTTGTCGCAGATCCGCAGGATCGGGCGCCGGTAGATGAAGATCCGGTCCGGCAACACCCCCGAGTAGTCCCAGCCGCGGCTGGTGAGGGCGTGGCCCTCGTAGAGGCCGAGCAGGTCCGCCTCGCCCTGCGGCGGGTCGTCCTCGACGAGGATGACCACGTTGCTCATCAGGCCGAGCAGTTCCTCGGGCACCTCGTCGAGGGCGTCGCCAACCAGCTCCTCGAAGCGCTCACGGGTCATCTCCACCGGCACGCCACCCATTCTGCCCGATGCCGGACCCGGCGGGTCCCTCGTGACGTGCCGTTGGCCGGCTCCGCAGGCTCACGGAGAGAGCAGACCGCCCAGGGATGGGCGGATGCTCTGTCCGTGAACGAGCGGTCGTGGGTCGACCGGGCTGTTTGTGGGTCGACCGCTCAGGAGGCCAGGCGCGCGCTGAGGGTGATCTCGGCACCCGGCGAGAGCAGGCGGGAGATCGGGCAGTTGGCCTTGGCGGCCTCGGCGAGCTTCTGGAACTCCGCGTCGTCGATGCCCGGGACCTGGCCGACGGTCTCCAGGTCGATCCGGGTAACGGTCATGCCGGCGTCGGTCTTGTCCAGGTGGACCTTGGCGGTGGTCTCGACCGACGTGGCCGTCGAGCCGGCGTCGGCGAGCGCCTTCGAGAACGCCATCGAGAAGCAGCCGGCGTGCGCGGCGGCGATCAGCTCCTCGGGGTTGGTGCCCTCGCCCTCCTCGAAGCGCGACTTGAAGGAGTAGTTGCCGGACAGGCCGCCCTTACCGGTGCGGACGGTGCCGGCACCCTCGGTGAGATTGCCCTGCCATTGTGCTGAAGCGGTACGGATAGGCATGAGGAGAACGCTAGCGGAAAGGTGACCGCCGAGCGACCGACCGGCACGGACGCCTACCGTGCGATCCCGGTCACCACGGGCTGGCTGTGTCATGATGCGACCAGGTCCGTGACCGGCGGAAGGATGGCCGATGCCCGACGAGCTTCCGATCCCGCGGCAGGGCGACCGGTCCGACGGGCCGGCCGTGATCGAGTGGGGTGCCGTCGACCCGGCTCCACGACGCCGCTTCGGCCTGTCCCTGGGCGGCCTCGCGCAGGACCCTCGCCTGCCTCTGCTGCTCGCCGGTCTGGGCGCGGTGGCCGGGGTCGCCTCGCTTGTGGGCGAATGGCTGGTGATGAGCCTCCCGAACAGCGGACCGGACGGTGAGAGCACGATCGAGGTGCCGGTCGGCGTTTCCGAGGTCGGCGGCTTCGGCGTCGGCTACCTGGTCGGGCTCCTCGGTCTCCTCTGCACCGTGGCGCTGGCCCTGCGGGGCACGGCGGCCGTGCGGCCGAACGCCCGGCTCGCCGGCCTCACCCTCGCCGGTGCCCTGCTGGCGCTGCTGGTCGCCGCCGCGACCACCCTCGACAACCCCGCTCAGCGCAGTTTCTTCTACTCGCCGCAGGATGGATTCCGAGCCGAGTACGGCCGCGGTGTGGTGATGGCGATCGCCGCGTGCGTGCTGTTCGCGGTTGCCCTGCGGCTGTCGCCCGCCGCATCCCCTGGCGCGTTCGCCGGGCCACCGGACGAGGACCGGCCCGCCGACGCGCCAGCATCGCGACCCTGGCGCCGCCGCCGCAACCCCGACCCGGTCGAGTACGGCCCACCCGCCCCAGCCGACCTGACCGTCACCCCCGCCGCCCCCTTCGCCCATCCCGACGCCCAGCCCTGACCCCAGCCCTCAACGGGGGGCGGGGGGCGGTTGTTCGCGTTCGATTCGCCTGGAAGCCAGAGATGCGGCCCGTTCCGCGAGGTACGGTTGCTGCCCGCCACGACGCCAGGGTCTCCTCACCAGAAGGGGACGGCAGGCGCGACGGCGGTGGGCGAAGGAGGAACGATGACCCGCCCGGGACTGCCCAAGCTGATCGCGACCGACCTCGACGGGACACTGGTCCGCAGCGATGACACCGTCTCCGCGTACACCCATGGGGTGCTCGACCGGGTGCGGGCCGCCGGAATTCCGGTGGTCGGCGCGACCGGCCGCGGCCCTCGGCTGACCGAGCTGACCCGCAACGACATCCGGGCCGCCGACTTCCTGGTGATGGCCGGCGGCGGCCGGGTGGTCGACCAGAGCGACCCGGCCGGCCCCGTGGTGCTCCGCGACGAGCGGCTGCCCGCCGAGGTGCTGGCCCGGCTGCTCGCCGACCTGGAGGCCGAGGTCGGCCCGCTGACGGTGATGGTCGAGGCGTCCGACGAGCACGACGCCCCGCTGTGGGGCGACTATCACGAGAGCTGGCCCTACCAGGACCGGTTCGAGGCCCGCACTCGCGACGAGTGCCTCGCCTGCGACGTGATCAAGGCGTTCGCCCGCACCGCCGACCACCACGTGGACGAACTGCTGGCGGTGGCCCGGCGGATCATCCCGCCGCAGGTGGCCACGCTCACCCAGGCCGGGCTCGGCTTCATCGAGATCTGCCCGCCGGGCGTGGACAAGGCGACCGGGCTGACGGTGGTGGCACAGAGTCTCGGGGTGGACCCGGCCGACGTCCTGGTCTTCGGCGACATGCCCAACGACCTGCCGATGTTCGAGTGGGCCGGTTGGTCCCGGGTGGCGGTGGCCAACGCGCACCCCGCCCTGCGCGCCGCCGCCGACGAGGTGACCCTGCGCAATGACGACGACGGGGTGGCGGTGTATCTGGACCGGCTACTGTCCCGGTAATGGGAGACACACCCCGCCTCATCGCCACCGACATCGACGGCACGCTGATCCGCGACGACCACACCGTCAGCCCACGCACCGCCGACCTGCTCGCGCGGATCTCCGCGCGAGGCACGCCTGTCGTCCTGGTCACCGGCCGTCCGGTCCGCTGGCTCAAGATGGTGTACGACCAGCTCGCCCGACCGCTGCCGGCGGTCTGCGCCAACGGCGCGGTCGTCTACGACCCGTTCGAGGACGAGGTGGTGCGGGCTGACCCGCTCGCCCCGCACCACCTGGCGGAGGTGGCCCGCAGGCTACGGGCCGAGGTGCCCGGGATCAGCTTCGCCGTGGAGATCCTGGACAGCCGGGAGATGCGGCACGAGGCGCACTACCCGCTGCGCTGGGACGCCGACGCCAACGGCATCCGGCCGATCGAGACGCCGGAGGAGTTGCTCTCGGTCCCAGCGGTGAAGCTCCTCGCCCGAGCCGGCGAGCAGGACCCGGATGCCTTCGCCGAGCTGATCGCCACGGCGGTGGCGGGGTTGGCCGAGGCCACCCACTCGTCGTCCTCCGGGCTGGTGGAGATCTCGGCGGCCGGGGTGACCAAGGCGGCAGGGCTGGCCTGGTACTGCGACCAGCTCGGGGTGGCCGCGGCGGACGTGCTGGCCTTCGGCGACATGCCCAACGACGTGCCGATGCTGACCTGGGCCGGGCGTGGTGTGGCGGTGGCCAACGCGCACCGCGCCGTCCTGGCGGTCGCCGACGACGTGACGACGGCGAACACCGAGGACGGCGTGGCGGCGTACCTGGAGAAGATCTTCGGGGTGGACTGAGCCGGTCAGAGGTACTGGCCGGTGTTGTGGCCCTCGCCGCCGCCCGGTTGGCCGATGCCCGACATCCCGGGGACGATTCCGCCGGGACCACTGGGCAGCGCCTGCCGGCCGCCGCGCATCTGCTCCAGTTGCACCCGGGCGGCCATCTGCTGGGCCACCAGGGCCGCCTGGATGCCGTGGAACAAGCCCTCCAGCCAACCGACGAGCTGGGCGTGCGCGATCCGCAACTCGCCCTCGCTGGGGGCCTTGTCCTCGGTGAAGGGCAGCGAGATGCGCTCCAACTCGTCGCGCAGCTCGGGGGCGAGGCCCTCCTTGAGCTCGACGATCGACCGCTCGTGGATCTCCCGCATCCGGTTGCGGCTCGCGTCGTCGAGAGGTGCGGCTTTCACCTCCTCCAGCAACTGCTTGATCATGCTGCCGATCCGCATCACCTTGGCCGGCTGTTCGACCAGGCGGGTCGGGTCCTCACCCGGGCCCTCGTCGGTCTGCATCGTCCCGATCGGCCGGCCGTCCGGACCGACCACCACAACAGTGCCGGAGTGGCCGGAGTCGTCGGTGCCCGGCTCGTCGTCGTGTCCCGCTGAGCGCGCTTCGGTCATGGGGTCCATCTTTACCCAGCGGACGGGACCCATGGCATCCGGGACCGACTACCGGGCCCGAACCACCCGCGCGAGCGCGCTACCGTCGCGCCATGCCTGCCGACCCGCGCGCCGTGTTGACCCGGCCCGCACCGGAGCCCGACCGGACGGTGGCGTACGGCGACCACCCGGACCAGGTGGCCGACCTGCGGTTCCCGGCGCGAGCTGTCCCGGCGGGGCCGCTTGTCGTCGTCCTGCACGGCGGTTTCTGGCGGGACGAGTACGACCGGCGGCACACCGACCCGCTGGCTGCCGCACTCGCCGCGGCTGGCTTCCCGGTGGCACAGCTGGAGTACCGGCGGACGGGGCAGCCGGGAGGTGGTTGGCCGGGCACATTCACCGACGTGCTGACCGGGGTGGCCGAGCTGCCCGTACTGGCCGCCGAGGCGTTGCCCCGCCGGGTCAGCGGGGACGCGCCGATTCTGGTCGGGCACTCCGCCGGCGGCCACCTGGCGCTGTACGTCGCGGCCACCGCCCCGGCGATGGTGGGTGGGGTGCTCGCCCTGGCGCCGGTGGCCGACCTGGTCGAGGCGTACCGGCGGGACCTGGACGCGGGCGCGGTGGCCGCGTTGCTCGGCGGCGGCCCGGCCGAGGTTCCGGACCGGTACGCGGTGACGGATCCACGATTGTTGGTACCCACCCGAACACGCACGGTAGTTCTGCACGGCTCCGAGGATCAGCAGGTCCCGGTGGAGATGAGCCGGGGATTTGTGGCGGCAGCAACCGCCGCAGGATCCGATATCTCCCTTCTGGAACTGCTCGGATGCGAGCATTTCGGGCTGATCGACCCGGAGTCCGCCGCGTGGCCTCAGGTCCTTGATTCGTTGCGGTCCCTGCACGTTGATCACTAGCCATTGACGCAGCGTCGCGGACCAGGTAGAACGCCGGAGGGCGGAGTTCAGCCCTGCAACGCTCCTTGGAAGGAACTCGGTGTCACAGATGAATCGCAGGCGCGCGCTCCAACTGTTGGCCGCGCTCGGTACCACCGGGTTCGTCGCGGGGTGTGGCTCCGACACAGACGCCCAGCCGACCGTGAACCGCGGCCCGATCAAGATCGGGCTGATCACGCCCCAGGCCGGCGGCCTCAAGAGCATCGGCGATGACATCACCAACGGCTTCCAGCTCTTCCTCGACCTGCACGACAAGCGGCTGGGCGGCCACCCGGTGGAGCTGCTGACCGCCGACGAGGGCGACACCGCGAAGACCGGCAAGGCCGCCGTCGACGGGCTGCTCAAGCAGGGCGTGCTGGCGCTCACCGGCGTGGTCAACTCGGCGGTGATGGTCGGCATCCGCGACACCGTCGAGCAGGCCAAGGTCCCGCTGATCGGCTCCAACGCCTCGCCGAGCAGCCTGCAGAGCGTCTTCTACATCTGGCGGACGTCGTACGTGCTGGACGAGGCCGGCAAGGCGCTGGGCCGCTACCTGCGTGACCAACTGCCGACCAACGGCCGCGTCGCGATCATCATGCCGGAGAACGTCGGCAGCCCGGACGTGGTGCGTGGCTTCCGGCAGGAGTTCGGCCTCACCGACCCGCGCATCAGCGACCCGGTCACCTACACCAGCGCCAACCCCAACCCCGGCAAGACCACCTACACCGCCGACATCACCAGGGCGCTGACCAAGGAGCCCTCGGCGGTCTTCTGCAACTTCGCCGGCGCGGCCGCCGTGGAGTTCATCAAGCAGTTGCGGGAGAAGTTCCGCGGGCCGGTCTACGCGCCCGGCTTCCTCACCGAGGGCAACGTGCTGGAAAGCCTCAAGGACAACGCGCTGGGCATCCAGACCGCGCTGAACTACTCGGCCGACCTGAACAACACGTCGAACCGGGTCTTCGCCTCGGCGTACCGCAAGAAGTACCAGGTCACCCCCACCACGTACGCGATGGCGTCGTACGACGCGGCGCAGGTGCTCGACCAGGCGATCCAGTTGACCGGCGGCTCACCCAACCCGCAGCAGGTCAACCTGGCGCTCGGCCGGATCGGCCAGATCGACAGCCCGCGCGGCATCTGGCAGTTCAACCAGCCGCGTACCCCCCAGCAGAAGTGGTACCTGCGGGAGGTGCAGCGCGACGGCCAGGTCATGTCGAACGTGCTGATCAACGAGCTGGCGACGCTCGGCTGAACGCCCACCCGCGGCACGACTCGGGGCCGGTCTCCCACTGGGAGACCGGCCCCGGAGCATTCACCGATCAGTGCCGCAGCTCGGCGATGCAGCACTTCACACTGCCGCCGCCCTTCTTCAGCTCGGCCAGCTCGACGGGGACCGGGGTGTAACCGGCCGCCTTCAGCTTGCCGGCCAACCGGGTCGCCTCGCTGTTGAGCACCACGTTCGCGCCGTCGCTGACCAGGTTCAGCCCGAAGGCCAGAGCGTCCTCGTCGTCGGCGATCACCGCCTCCGGGAACAGTTGGGTGAGCACCCGCTGGCTGGCCGCCGAGAACGCGCCGGGGAAGTAGACGACGTTCGAGTCGTCGATGGCCGCCAGCGCCACGTCCAGGTGGTAGAAGCGGGGGTCGACCAGGCGCAGCGACACCACCGGGCGGCCCAGCGCCTCCTGCGCCTCGGCGTGCGCCGGCAGTTCGGTGCGGAAGCCGTGCCCGGCGAGGATCAGGCCGCCGTGCGCCTCCGGCACGTACGCGAAGTCACCCTCGCCCTCGTTGGTCTCGCTCGGCGCGACGAACCGCCAGCCCTGCGACTCGTAGAAGGCGTGGTGGATCGCGGCCTCGGCGGCCCGCTGCTCGTGCTTGAACCGGGCGCCGTAGACGCCGCCGTCCACCACGAAGGCGCCGTTGGCGGCGTAGACCAGGTCCGGGAGTCCCTGCTCGGGCGTCAGCAGGTGCACCTCGTGACCGAGGCTGACAAGCGTCTCGCGCAGCCGGTCCCACTGTTTGACGGCCAGGTCCCGGTCGACCGGGGTGGTCACGTCCATCCACGGGTTGATCGCGTACTCGACCGCGAAGTGCGCGGGCGGGCACATGAGATATGTCCGCTTTCGCGGGACTCGCTGCTGGTTCACGGTCACCAACAGTAGGTACCGTGGAACTTTGGTAACAGCCACAACCGTTGCTTCTCAGAGGCGGAACGTTGCAGATAGACGCGGTAGACCAGCGGATCATTGCGTTACTCGTCGCGGACGCCCGGGCGTCGTACGCCGACATCGGCACCCGCGTTTCACTCTCCGCCCCGGCCGTCAAGCGTCGCGTCGACCGACTGCGGGCCACCGGGGTGATCAGGGGATTCACGGCCGTCGTTGACCCGGCCGCCGTCGGCTGGACCACTGAGGCGTTCGTCGAGCTGTTCTGCGCCGGCCGGACCACCCCGGCGCAGATCGGCGTGGCCGCCCGGCGGCACCCGGAGGTGGTCGGCGCGTACACCGTCTCCGGGGAGGCGGACGCGCTCGTGCACCTGCGCGCCGCCGACATCGCCCACCTGGAGGCGGCGCTGGAACGGTTGCGCGCCGAGTCCTTCGTGACCTCGACCCGCAGCACGATCGTGCTGTCCCGGCTGGCCGAGTCCCCCGGTGTCGGCCCGTCCCCCCGTACCGCTTGACCTCAACCCCGGTTGAGGAGATGGAGTGGTCGGAAGCGTGGGCGTGCCGCCCACCGCAGCCGAGGGGGATGGAATGCGGGCGGTCTGGTTACGTGAGTTCGGTGGACCCGAGGTGCTGGTGCCCGGCCCCGCGACCGACCCGACGCCCGGCCCCGGCCAGGTGCTGATCGACGTCGCGTACGCGAACATCACGTTCGTCGAGACGCAGCAGCGTTCCGGCCGCCCCGGGCCGTTTGCGGTCACCCCACCCCTGATTCCCGGCAACGGCGTGGGCGGGGTGATCGCCGCCGTCGGCCCGGACGTCGACCCGGCACTGATCGGGCGGCCGGTGGTCAGCGCCACCGGCGGCTCCGGCGGATACGCCGAACGCGCGGCGGTGGACGCCGCCGCGCCGATCGAGGTGCCCGACGGGTTGGCCGTGGACGAGGCGGTGGCACTGCTGGCCGACGGGCGTACCGCCAGCATGCTGATCGAGGCCGTCGGTGTCCGCCCCGGCGACCGGGTGCTGGTGGAAGCCGCCGCAGGTGGCGTCGGCAGCCTGTTGGTGCAGCTCGCCGCCCGGGCCGGCGCCCTGGTGATCGGCGTCGCCGGTGGGCCGCGCAAGGTGGGCCTGCTGCCCGGCCTCGGCGCCGACCATGCCGTCGACTACCTCCAACTCGACTGGGCCGACCACATCCGGGCCACGACCGGCGGTGTCGACGTGGTGCTCGACGGGGTCGGCGGGGCGGTGGCCCGAGCGGCCTTCGACCTGCTGGACCCCGGCGGTCGCATGATCAGCTACGGCTTGGCGAGCGGGGAGTGGTCCTCGGTGTCGCCGGACGCCGCCACGGCACGGCAGGTCACCCTGGTCCGGCCGAACACGCCACCCGAGCGGCTGCGGGCGTATACCCGGCAGGCCCTGGCGGACGCCGCGGCCGGCCGCCTACGACCGCTGATCGGCCAGCGGTTCCCACTGGAACGCGCCGCCGACGCGCACGCCGCCATCGAGGCGCGCGCGACGGTCGGCAAGACCCTGCTGGAACTCTAGGGCCTGTTTCATGAGGGCGGCCGGCCAGTTCTTCTGAAACCAGGCCCTACAGATACATGCCGGTGCGGTGCTCCGACTCGTCGCGCCGAACCGGCTTGTCGCCCTCACCGAAGAACCGCTTGCCGCCGAACTCGCCGTGCAGCCGGTCGTCCAACTCGTCGGCCAGACCGGTCATCACCTGCACCGCCAGCATGAGGTGCGTGGCCTGGAAGTTGCGGCCGAAGACCGGGATGGACGCCCAGACCGTGTCGTCGGCGCAGTAGAGGCGGCCGATCGGCATCCGGTTCGTCAACTCGGAAAGCCGGACGTAGAGCCGCTCGGTCGGCTCCACCTCGGTGAGCACCGGCGAGAACACGTCCACCAGCGGGGGATTGTCGCGCACCCGCACGAAGACCATCGCCGAGCCGGCCCGGATGGTGATGTCGCCGTCCGAGTCGACCTGCAACCGGTCCGTGTCCGACTTCAGCATCGTGGAGACGACGGTCCGGACCCGATCGGCCAGGTCGAGCACGTCTTCCCGCTCGACCTGCGCGGAGGCCGCCTCGGCCAGCGCCTCCTCCAGGTCGGCCTCGACGTCGGCGTCCGGGCCGAACTCGCTGCGCGCCGTGCCCAACGGGTCCACGGCCAGCGGCTCACCCTCGCCGTCCTGCACCAGGTAGACGAGGAACGCCGGGTGCGGGGCGCCGTAGACGTCACGC
This sequence comes from Micromonospora sp. NPDC085948, assembly GCF_040686315.1. Classification (NCBI taxonomy): domain Bacteria; kingdom Bacillati; phylum Actinomycetota; class Actinomycetes; order Micromonosporales; family Micromonosporaceae; genus Micromonospora; species Micromonospora sp. NPDC085948. The sequence continues at coordinate 142,841 of NZ_JBFBJW010000004.1, forward strand.
AGCGTCCGGGAGAGCAGCGCGGCGATCCGGGTCGACTCGCTCGTCCGGTCGTCCAACCCGAAGAAGCCGCCGGAGCCGGCGACCACCCCGGGCGGCGACCAGCCGAGCGCGACCATCTCCGCCACCGCACCGCGGTCCAGCCGGTAGCCCGCCGGCAGCGTGGCGTTTCCGACCGCCCGCGCGGACAACCCGCCGCCGTCGCGTACGTCCACGCTGACCGAGTAGACGGCGTCCCCGGTGCCGGAGGCGGTCGGGTCCAGGGTCACCTCCAGGTGCGCGCCGACGGGAAGCTCCCGCAGCCGGAGGGCGAGCGCACGGGCGAACTCCTGCCAGGCCTCGGTCACCTTCGCCCGCAGGTCGGTCGTGCTGGGTTCGTCGAGCAGGATCGATTCCGCCGGCTCAGTCGTAGCGCCGGGTAGGTCATCGAGCGGCGCCGAGGGGTGGTCAGCCGTCATGATCGCCTCCGTCCGTCACGATCACCCTACCCACGCCGCTTGAGTGCCCCGTCAGCCCGGACCGGGATCGGACAACGGGCGGTCAGGGGGCCGTCGGGTTCGCGGGATCCGCGCCCAGGTCGACCGGCCAGGTGCCGGCCAGGGCGCTGAGCCGGGCTGCGGCGTCCGCCGGGTCGGCACCCCGGCCGACCGCAAGCCCCAGCAGGTACGCGGTGACCGGCGCGCCCGGCCGCAGCACCTGGTGGGCGACGTCGCGAGCCAGGTCCAGCACCGCCGGCACGGGCACCCCGGCGGGGTCCAGCTCCAGCTCGGTGCACGCCGCCGTCACCCAGTCGTCCATCACCGTCATCGCGTCCACTCCTCCGCCCGGCGTACGTCCTCGTCAGTGTCGCAGTCGAACCACGGCGGTGGGCCGTCGCCGGACCAGGGGACCTCCCGCACGACGAGCCCGGCCAGCAGCGCCCGGACCGGGGCTCCGGACAGGCTGCCGCCCCGCTCGGCGGTTAGTCGGTCCAACCCGGCTCGCAGCGCCGCGACCCGCCAGACACCGCAGAGCGACTGCCGCCGCCCGTTCCCGTCGACGAAGCACGCGCCGTCCGGCCGTCCGCTCCCGACCGGGCCGCCGTCGGCCGTCTCCCCGGCGAGGTGGGTCAGCAGGTCGCCGATCGCGGCGCGAGTGAGCAGCGGCAGGTCGGCGGCGAGCAGCGCGACAACCGCGGTGTCCGGATCGAGCAGCGCCAGCCCGGCAGCCGCCGCGGCGACCGGACCCCCGCCCGGCGGGTCCTCCCGGGTGACCCGCACGCCCTCCGGGAAGACGTCGACCGGACCGACGAGCACCCGTGGGCTGGCGTCGCTGACGGCGGCCAGCACCCGGGCACGCATCGGCCGGCCACCGACCGGGAGCGCGGGCTTGTCCACCCCGCCCATCCGTCGGGCGGACCCACCTGCGAGCACCACTGCGGCATACGTGACCACCCCGTCACGGTAGCCGTGTCGACCCCCGTTGGCGCCGCGCCCGGGTGCCGGCTACCCGGTGGCCGTGCGGGCGTGCCGGCGGGAGGTGGAGGATGACGGGATGGGACGGGCAACAGATCGGCGGGGCGTACTTCGGATCGACCTGGACGCGGCGACCGTCGGGCGCGGGTCCATTCGTCGACAGGACACACTCGCGGTGGAGGAACCGCTGGAGATCCGGGTCGGCGCGGCCGGCCCCGGCCGGCGAAAGCCCCTCGCCGTGACCATGCGTACCCCCGGTGACGACCTCGATCTGGCCATCGGGTTCCTGCTGACCGAGGGGTTGATCCGGTCGACCGACGACGTGTTGACCGCGCAGCTCTGTGCTGGCGCGGAGACACCGAACACGTACAACGTGGTGGACGTGACCCTCGCCCCGGGCGTGCCGGAACCGACCGCCGACCCGTCCCGGAACTTCTACACGACAAGTTCCTGCGGCGTCTGCGGCAAGGCCAGCATCGACGCCATCCGCACCCGGTCCCTGTTCCCGGTCGCCGCCGATCCGCTCAGCGTGCCGGCCGCGCTCCTCGCCGAACTGCCCGACCGACTGCGTGCCGCCCAGCGTGGTTTCGACCGGACCGGCGGGCTGCACGCGGCCGGTCTGTTCACCCCCGACGGAGAGCTGGTGGTGCTGCGGGAGGACGTGGGCCGGCACAACGCGGTGGACAAGGTGATCGGCTGGGCGGTGCGCGAACGTCGGCTGCCACTGGCCGGGCACCTGCTGCTGGTCTCCGGCCGGGCCAGCTTCGAGCTGACCCAGAAGGCGTGGATGGCCGGGTTGCCGCTGCTGGCCGCGGTGTCCGCACCGAGCACGCTCGCCGCCGAACTGGCCGACGAGGCGGGGATGACGCTCGTCGGTTTCCTGCGCGGCCGGACCATGAACGTCTACACCGGGCCGCACCGGATCACACTGGAACAGCCGGCCTGACGCTCAGCGACCGATCAGGTCGATCAGCTCCAGCCGCGCGGCGGCGTCGCGGGCGATCAGGAAGCCGGCGATGCCGAGGATCCAGCCCAACGCGCCGCCAGCCTTCGCGACGATCCAGGCGTTCAGGCGGGCCAGCACCGGCTCGACCAGAGCCGGACGGGCCACCCTGGCAGCCAGCAACACCACCGCCGGCAACACCATGACCAGGCAGTATCCGGCGAGCAGCGCCACCACGGCCACCGCGCCGACCCCCGAGGTGGCCAACAGACCCACGGCACCGAGGTACGGAAGCATGGTCGCCACCTCGGCGAGCGCGGCGAGCAACGCGAGCCCGGCCAGCCAGCGGGCCGAGGAGTCGCCGGCGGTGGCCCGGTCCCGCCACCGCAGCACACCACCGCCACGGGGACGCCGTTTGCCGTCGTAGCGAAAGCTGAGCGCCAGCATCGCCACGCCCAGGACGAGTTGCGCCCAGAGCACAGCCCGGTTGTCCAGGGCACCGCCCAGCGCGTCCGCCAACCTGCTGCCGCCCCACACCAGCAGCAGCCCCACCGCGAGGTAGAACGCCGCGATGGTGGCGAGGTAGCCCAGGATCCGCCGGGCGTTGACCGGCCCGGGGGCGAGCAGCAGCCAGATCGGGATGAAGAGGGTGCCGATGCTGGTGCTGTCGATCAACGCCAGCCCGGCCAGCGAGAGCAGCAGTTCGGGGGTCACTCGATCATTGTCGACCGGCGCCCGCCCCGCCGAGTCGGCCGCGATCAGGAGAAACGCGTACATCGTTCGACGGAGGTCATGCGCGCGGACCGTTGATCGACTCGGTTTTGTTGATACCGGGGTGTCCGGGTAGCGGTGATACCCCGACTTTCAGGAAGCCGAGAGGAAAGCGGCGGCGACCGGAGGCTGGCTCGTCAGCGGCGGCCACGTCGCCCCCGCTTGCGCGGACGGACGACCCCTGGCATTCCGACCGACGGCCAGCCGTCCAGCTCGGACGGGGGCACGCCACGCCGGAGCATGTCGTCCAGCAGCACGGCGAGCGTGTAGTCCGGGTGCTGGCTCAGCGTGCGCTCCAGCGCCACCGCCGCCAACGCCCCCTGGCCGGCGCGCCAGGCCGCGAACGCCAGCAGCGTGCCGGGCGCGGCGGCCAGCTTCGGCTCGGCCCGGCGCAGCACGTCGGTCCAGAGGGCGATGTCCCGGTCCCGACCGTCGGTGCGTTCCCAGGCGTGATCGCGGATCGGCAGGTGGACCATCAGCAGGCTCAACCAGGCCACCTCGTCGTCGTCGAGCCGCTCACCGCGGCGCTGCCGACGCTGGGCCTCGCGGACCGCCGCGACCCCGGCGGCGCACGTCGTCCGGCTGCCGAGCAGGTCGCTCGACGGCGCCTGCTCCAGCAGCTCGGCCAGGCGCAGCTCGGCGCGGGCGGTGGCGGCCCGTAGCGCGTCCCGGGCCGGGCCGTCCACCGGTGCCACCTGCGCCACGAGGGCGGCCCGGTCGGGGAGCGCGACCTGGCCGGCGAAGACCGCCGAGGCGGTCACCGGGTTGGCGGACGGGTCGTAACGCCGGCCCTCGGGCGGGCAGCAGTCGGGCTCGGTGCAGAGGTAGGACCACCACCGGCCCTCGGTCACCCGCAGCGCGTCGAGCACCTCCAACCCGGCGGCGGTCAGTGCGGCGCGCACCGCGTCCACGGTCGGCGTCACCCGATCGGGTGGTCCGTAACCGACCACGGTGGCGGCCTCCGCGCCCTGCCGACTGATCACGCCGACCAGGTGCCGGGCCCGCTCGACCAGATCAGCCGACGGGTCGGGGAGGTCCGCGCGAGCGGCGAAGATGATCTGCCGCCCGCGCAACGCCACCGCGACCACGCTGTCGGTGGGATGGAAGCCGAGCAGGTACGGCACTGCGGCGATCAGGTCGGCGGGCGAGCGGACGGCGAGCTGGGGGCGGTCGGTCGAGGTCATGTCGGAAGCCTGCGGCGGCTCTGCCCGGCCTCAACAGCCCCTGTGGATGACACGCGGTTTATCCACAGTTACTGAACGTGTTTATGCTGCTCACCGCTTATCCACGAGTGCCGAAAGAGGCCCGATCTCCTCGGGCGGCACCGTGGCGTCACAGGGAGCGGTTACCGTGCGCTGATGGACCTGGCGTACCTGCGCGCGCACCCGGCACACCTGCCGACCTTCCGGACCCACCAGCGGATCCGGGAGACGCCGGTCGCCGGTGGGCACATCTGCGCCGCCGCCCGCCTCACCCTCGACGACGGCCACTCCGTCTTCGCCAAGTCCTGGCCCGAGGGGGCCGGCCGGCAGGCGCCGGAGGGCTTCTTCGCCGCCGAGGCGGCCGGGCTGCGCTGGCTGCGGGAGGCCGGGGCGATCGGCGTACCCGAGGTGATCGTGGCATTGCCGGGCCTGCTCGCGCTCGACTGGGTGGAGCCCGGCGAGCCGACGCCGGAGGCCGCGGACCGCTTCGGCCGGGAGTTGGCCGACCTGCACCGGGCGGGCGCAACCACCTTCGGTGCGGCCTGGCCGGGTTTCATCGGGTCGCTCCCCCAGGACAACACCCCCACCGACGGGCCGTGGTCGACGTGGTTCGCCGAGCGACGCCTCGTCCCCTACCTGCGACGCTCGGTCGACGGTGGCGCGCTGACCAACGCCGACGCCACCCTGGTCGAGCAGGTGATCGATCGGCTCGACGGGCTCGGCGGCGACGAGCCACCGGCGCGCGTCCACGGCGACCTGTGGCCGGGCAACGTGCTCTGGGGCGCCGCCGACCGGGCCTGGCTGATCGACCCGGCGGCGCACGGCGGGCATCGGGAGACGGATCTGGCCCAGCTCGCTCTCTTCGGCGGCATCCCCTACCTGGACCGGATGCTGGCCGCCTATCAAGAGAGTTGGCCGCTGCCGGACGGGTGGCGCGAGCGGGTGCCGCTGCATCAACTGCATCTGCTGCTCGTGCACACCGCGCTCTTCGGCGGCGGCTACCGAGACGCGGTCCTTCAGGCCGCCCGCGCCGTCCCCGTTCGGGTCGAACGCGCTACGGTCGACAGGTGAGCGCCGCCCCGGGGACCGATGGCGTCCTCGTCGACCGGTACGGCCGCGTCGCCCGTGACCTGCGCGTGTCCCTCACCGACAAGTGCAACCTGCGCTGCACCTACTGCATGCCTGCGGAAGGGCTGCCCTGGCTGGCCGGCCCGGATCTGCTGACCGACGAGGAGATCGTCCGGCTGGTCCGGGTGGCCGTCGAGCGGCTCGGTGTGACCGAGGTGCGGTTCACCGGCGGCGAGCCGCTGATCCGGCCCGGCCTGGTCGGCATCGTGGCCGCGGTGGCCGCCTTGCGCCCCCGCCCCCGGGTCTCGCTGACCACCAACGGCATCGGGCTCGACCGGCTGGCCCCGGCGCTGGGCACGGCCGGCCTGGATCGGGTGAACGTCTCACTGGACACCCTGGACCCGGACCGGTTCACCCGCCTCACCCGCCGTCCCCGCCTCGACGCGGTGCTGGCCGGGCTCGCCGGGGCGGCCGCCGCCGGGCTCAAACCCGTGAAGATCAATTCTGTGCTGATGCGCGGTGTCAACGAGGACGAGGCGCCCGCCCTGCTCCGCTTCGCCGTCGATCACGACTACCAGTTGCGGATCATCGAGCAGATGCCGTTGGACGCTCAGCACGGCTGGGACCGCGACACCATGGTCACCGCCGAGGAGATCCTGGCCTCTCTGCGTACCGTCTTCGATCTCAGCCCCGACCCGACCGAGCGCGGCGCGGCACCGGCCGAGACCTGGCTCGTCGACGGGGGTCCCGCCCGGGTTGGCGTGATCGCCAGCGTCACCCGACCCTTCTGCGGCGACTGCGACCGCACCCGGCTGACGGCGGACGGCCAGGTCCGCGCCTGCCTCTTCGCCACCGAGGAGTCCGACCTGCGCGCGGCGCTGCGCACCGGCGCGGACGACGACGAGTTGGCCCGACGCTGGCGCGTCGCGATGCGGGGCAAGCGCGCCGGGCACGGCATCGACGACCCGACCTTCCTTCAACCGACCCGGCCGATGTCCGCGATCGGGGGCTGAGGCGTGACCCCACTGACCGTCCGCTACTTCGCGGGTGCCCGTGCCGCTGTCGGGCACGCCGAGGAGGTCCTGCCCGCCGGCCGGTCGCTCGACGACCTCACCGCCGAGCTGGTGCGGCGACACGGCGATCGCCTCGCCGCCGTGCTGCGAGCGGCGAGTTTCCTGGTCGATGGCGTCACCTGTCATGATCGTGAAGCACCCCTGCCGGCCGGGGCCACGATCGACGTTCTGCCCCCGTTCGCGGGCGGCTGAGGAGGCGCACATGTTGGCGGTTCTGGGATTCGTGGGCGTCCTGGCGCTGACCACCGGGCTCATCCACCTCTACCTGTGGAAGCGGCTCGTTCGGGACACCACCAACCCGGGCCGTTGGCGGCGGGTCGGTGGGATCGCCGCCCTGGTGCTGGCGCTGCTCGTGCCGGCCACCCTCATCGGGACGCAGGCCGGGCTCTACTGGCTCGCCTGGCCGGGCTACCTCTGGCTCGCCCTGATGTTCTACCTGCTCGTGGTACTCGCCGTCCTCGAAGTGCCGATGTTCGTCACCCGTCTCGTGCTGCGCCGCCGGCTCGCCACCGCCGAGCCGACCACCGCCGCGCCCGAGCCGGTGCTCGTCGGCGCCGCCGGGCCGCCCGAGCCGCCTGCGGCCGACGCCGTCACGGCCCCGGACCACGACCCGGCCCGCCGGCTGCTGCTGGCCCGTGGGGCGGCCATCTTCGCCGGCCTCACCGCAACGGGCATCACCGGGTACGGCGTGCGAACCGCCCTCGGCCCGCCCCGCCTCGACCGGGTGCAGATCCCCCTCGCCAAGCTCCCCCGCAGCATGGACGGCCTGCGCATCGCTACCGTCTCCGACATCCACCTCGGTCCACTGCGCGGCCGGGCACACACCGAGCGGATCGTCGCCGCGATCAACCGGCTCGACGCCGACCTGGTCGCGGTGGTCGGCGACCTGGTCGACGGCTCGGTCGCCGAACTCGGCCCGGCCGCCGCGCCGCTGCGTGACCTGCGCTCCCGGTACGGCAGCTTCTTCGTCACCGGCAACCACGAGTACTACTCCGGCGTGGAGGAGTGGGTCCAGGAGGTCGACCGGCTCGGCCTGCGGGTGCTGCAGAACCAGCGGCAGGAGATCCGGGCCCGGGGCGGCGTGCTCGACCTGGCCGGCGTGAACGACCTGGACGCCACCGGGGGCAGCGGCCTCGCCGCCGGGCCCGACTTCGCCGCCGCTCTCGGCGACCGCGACCCGAGCCGTCCGGTGGTGCTGCTCGCCCACCAGCCGCTGGCAGCGGTCGAGGCCGCCCGGTACGACGTCGACCTGCAACTGTCCGGTCACACCCACGGTGGGCAGGTGGTGCCGTTCAACCTGGTCGTCCGGCTGGCGCAGCCGGTGGTCAGTGGCCTCGGCGAGGTCGACGGCACCAAGGTCTACGTGACGAACGGCGCCGGCTTCTGGGGGCCGCCGGTCCGGGTCGGGGCGGAGCCGCAGATCAGTCTCGTGGAGTTGCGCTCGGCATAGCGGACGTCACGTCCGCGCGTGGCGGCCGGCGACCGGCGCGGCGGGCGTGACAGGATGCGGCGTGCCCCCGTTCAGTGCCGTACCCTCCGGTGGCCTCTCGCCATTCGTCGCGGACCTGCACATCCACTCGAAATACTCGCGCGCGTGCAGCCGCGACCTCACGCTGCCGAACCTCGGGTGGTGGGCGCGTCGTAAGGGCATCGGTCTGCTCGGCACCGGCGACTTCACCCACCCCGCCTGGTACGACCACCTGCGGGAGACCCTGCGCCCGGCGGAGCCGGGGCTGTACCGGCTCGACGCCGAGGCGGAGCGGGACATCGCCCGGCGGCTGCCGCCCCGTCTCGCCGGCGCGGCGGAGGCGGACCCGGTCCGGTTCATGCTCAGCGTGGAGATCTCCACGATCTACAAGCGGGACGACCGGACCCGCAAGGTGCACCACCTGATCTACCTGCCGGATCTGGACGCGGTGGCCCGGTTCAACACCGCCCTCGGCCGGATCGGCAACCTCGGCTCGGACGGCCGGCCGATCCTCGGTCTGGACTCCCGCGACCTGCTGGAGATCACCCTGGAGGCCAGCCCGGACGGCTTCCTGGTGCCGGCGCACATCTGGACGCCGTGGTTCTCCGCGCTGGGCTCGAAGTCCGGCTTCGACGCGATCGCGGACTGTTATGCCGATCTGGCCGACCACATCTTCGCCGTGGAGACCGGCCTCTCCTCCGACCCGGCGATGAACTGGCGGGTCGGCAGCCTGGACGGCTACCAACTGGTGTCCAACTCGGACGCGCACTCGCCACCGGCACTGGGCCGGGAGGCGACAGTGCTGACCGCCGAGCGGGACTATTTCGCCGTCCGGGAGGCGCTGCGGACCGGTGACGGCCTGGCCGGCACCATCGAGTTCTTCCCGGAGGAGGGCAAGTACCACGCGGACGGGCACCGGCTGTGTGGGGTCAACTGGTCCCCGGAGCGCACCCGGGCCGCCGACGGGCGCTGCCCCGAGTGCGGCAAGCCGCTCACGGTGGGCGTCCTCAGCCGGATCGAGGAGCTGGCCGACCGGCCGACGGGGCACCGGCCGGCACACGCCCGGGACGTCACGCACCTGGTTCCGCTGGCCGAGATCCTCGGTGAGATCAACAAGGTGGGCGCACGCTCGAAGAAGGTCGAGGGGCGACTCAACGAGTTGCTCGCCGCGCTCGGGCCGGAGCTGGAGATCCTGACCACGACGCCGCTCGCCGACATCGCGCGGGCCGGTGGTGAGCTGCTCGCCGAGGGCATCGGGCGGCTGCGACGAGGCGACGTGCGCCGGGTGCCGGGCTACGACGGCGAGTACGGGGTGATCACGCTCTTCGACCCGGCGGAGCTGGGCGGCGAGGGCCCGGCACAGGAGACGCTGTTCGACGTACCGGTGCCGGCGCAGCGCCGACCCCCGGAGCCGGCGGCCCGGTCGACGGCCAAGCGCCCGGCGGCGAAGGCGGAGCCGAAGCGTAAGCCCGTCCCGGCGCCCGCACCGCCGATCGCGTCGCCGCCGTCCCCCCACGAGCCGTTCGAGCCGATGCTCTCCGGCATGGAGGAGGTCGGCACCGGCCTGCTGGACCGGCTGGACGCGATGCAGCGGGTGGCTGCCTCCGCGCCGGGAGGGCCGCTGCTGATCGTGGCCGGGCCGGGCACCGGCAAGACCAGGACGCTCACGCACCGGATCGCGTACCTCTGCGCGGAACTGAACGTCTTTCCCGAGCACTGCCTCGCGATCACGTTCACCCGCCGGGCCGCCGAGGAGCTGCGGCACCGCCTCGACGGCCTGCTCGGTCCGGTCGCCGAGGACGTCACCGTGGGCACGTTCCACGCGCTGGGGATGGCCATCCTGCGGGAGAACGCGGACGCGGCGGGTCTGCCGGCCGACTTCCGCATCGCCGACGACGCCGAGCGGGCAGCGGCTCGCGCCGCGGCGGGCAACGACAGCGCCAGCTACACGGCACTGTTGCGCAAGCAGGACCTGGTCGACCTGGACGAGCTGGTGAGCCTGCCGGTGGAGGTGCTGCGAGCCGACCGGAAGCTGGTCGAACGCTACCGGGACCGCTGGCGGTGGATCTTCGTCGACGAGTACCAGGACGTGGACGAGACGCAGTACGAGCTGCTGCGGCTACTCAGCCCGGCGGACGGCAACCTCTGCGCGATCGGTGACCCGGACCAGGCGATCTACTCGTTCCGGGGTGCCGACGTCGGCTACTTCCTGCGTTTCTCCGAGGACTTCACCGACGCCCGGTTGGTGCGGCTCAACCGCAACTACCGCTCGTCCGCGCCAATCCTGGCCGCCGCCGTGCAGGCCATCGCGCCGTCCTCGCTGGTTCGGGGCCGGCGACTGGACCCGGCCCGACTCGACCCGGAGGCCCCACTGGTGGGGCGTTTTCCGGCGTCGTCGATCGTCGAGGAAGCCGACTTCGTGGTGCGGACGGTCGACGACCTGGTCGGCGGGCTGTCCCACCGGTCGCTGGACTCGGGCCGGATCGACGGCCGGTCCACCTCGCTGTCCTTCTCCGACATCGCCGTGCTGTACCGCACCGACGCGCAGGCCGCGCCGATCGTCGACGCCCTGACCCGGGCCAACATCCCGGTGCAGAAGCGGTCCCACGACCGGCTGCGGGACCGGCCCGGGGTGGCGGCCATCGCCCGTGAGCTGCGGCACGCCGACGGGTTGGCCGGCTCACTGGCCGCTCGGGTGCGGTTGGCGGGCCAGGTGGTCGCCGAGCGGTTCGCGGTGCCCACCCTGGATGGCACCGGTACGGTCCGCCCGGAGGACGTCCGCTCGGCAGTGGATCTGCTGACCCCACTGGCCCGGCGCTGCGGCGACGACCTGGAGGCGTTCCTGTCGCAGTTGGCCACCGGAGCGGAGGTGGATGCGCTCGACCCGCGCGCGGAGGCGGTCACGCTACTCACCCTGCACGCCGCGAAGGGCCTGGAGTTCCCGGTGGTCTTCCTGGTCGGCGTCGAGGACGGGCTGCTGCCGCTGCGCTGGCCGGGCTCGACGCCCGACGAGGACGCGGTCGCCGAGGAGCGCCGGCTCTTCTTCGTCGGCCTGACCCGGGCCCAGGACCGGCTGTACGTCAGTCACGCCGCCCGTCGCACCCGCCACGGCGCCGAACGCGACAGCGCCCCCTCACCCTTCCTCGGCAGCATCGACCCCGGCCTGTTCGAACGTTTCGGCGAAGCCGAGCCCCGCCGCCCCAAGGACCGCCAACTCCGCCTGATCTGACCCTCAGTCCCGCACACCCCACACCCCGTCGATCTTGCACTTTCGGTCGCCGTTGTGCGTGGGATGCACCTTTTGTCGCGGCAGAAACTGCAAGATCGACAAAGCCGGGGGCGGTCAGGCTTGCAGCACAGCTAGCCAGGCGCCCACCAGCAGGGCCGGGCCGAGCGGCAGGAGGGTGTGCCGACGGACCCGCCGCGCGGCAAGGAGACCGAGCACCAGAGCGCCGTGCAGCACGTGCGGCAGGAGCAGCCCGGTGAGCAGGGCATCCCGACCCAACCAGCCGAGCGGCAGGCCGAGGACGGCGGCGAGTTTCACGTCTCCGAAGCCCAGTCGTGAGCCGGGCAGCAGGGCCAGCAGCACGTACGCCGCGCCCGCGACCGCCGCACCTCCCAGCGCGCCGAGCAGCCGGCCAGGAGTGCCGGACAGCAGCGCCGCCGCGGTCAGCCCGCCGAGGGCCAGCAACCCGGCGACCAGGACCAGCGGGTCGGGCAACCGCAGGCAGGCCAGGTCTACCCGCGCCAGCACCAGACCGACCGCCGCGACCCCGAGGAAGACCAGCAGCGCCGGGTCGTCACCCACAGCGACGGCAAGGCCGACGAAGGCGCTGGCCGCCACCATCGGATCGACCCAGGACCGTCGGACCGGGTGCGGTCCTGGAAACGCCCACGGCCGGGCGTCCGCCGTGGCGAAGCGCCGCGACACCAGCGGTACGACGAGGCCGACCAGCGCGCCGAGCAGCGCGATCGACACCAGCGCGGCGGCCGACATGGGCCGGACGTTACTGGCGGTCGCGCACCAGCGTGTCCCCCGATCGTGATCCCGTGCCCACCCGGCGCGGCCGTTCGGTGCTCACCACCAGAGCGACGCCGGCGACGATCACCGCACCGCCGAGCAGCACCTGCGCGGTGATCGGCTCGGCCACCAGCAGCGCGCCGAGCGCGACCGCGACCGCCGGGTTGACGTAGGCGTACGTCGACACCAGCGAGATGGGCGCGTTGTGCAGCAGCCAGACGTACGCGGTGAAGGCCACCAGCGAGCCGGCCACCATGAGGTAGCCCAGCGCCAGCCAGGACCGGGTGCTCACCGCCGCAGGATGGAAGTCGGCCAGCTCGCCCCGACCGGCGGCGACGACGGCCAGCACCAGCGCGCCGGCCAACATCTCGTACACCGTGGCCACGAACGGGTCGGCGGGCATCCGGATCCGGCCGGACAGGAACGACCCGACCGACCAGGCGACGGCCCCCACGACCACTGTCAACGCCCCGAGCAGCGGCACCGCGTCCGCGCTGCCGGCGGGCAGCACCAGCAGGACCAAGCCGACGAAGCCCAGGGTGACCCCGGCGAACGTCCAGATCGGCGGCCGGTCCCCGGTGCCGGTGCGCAACAGCACCACGAGCAGTGGCACGGTCGCCACCAGCAGCGCGGCGATCCCGGACGGCACCGCCACTCCGGGCGGCCCGGATTCGGCGAGCACCACCAGGCCGTTGCCGCCGGCGAGCAGGAGCACCCCGACCAACGCCGCCGAGCCGAGTTGCCGCAGGTCCACACGCAGTGCGCCGGGGCCTCGGCGCACCCGCAGCACCACCGCCAGGATCAGGCCGGCGACGGCGAACCGCAGTGCGGCCGACAGCAGCGCCGGCAGCGTCTCCACGGCGATCCGAATGGCCAGGTAGGTGGAACCCCAGAGCAGGTAGACCACGATCAACGCGGTCCAGATCAGGGTCGGCGTGACGTTTGCGCGGCGGCCGGCGACGCCTGCCGCGCTCGGTGGAGGTGAGCTCATCAGTGGACCACGCTACGGTGACGTCGGAGTCGGCGTCGCGTACCGGTGGCGGGACTCACCACTTGTGCAGGAGGGCGGCATGACCAACTACGGACCACCCGGGGGCGGCAACCCGGGACCGTGGCGCGGGCAGCGACCGGACGAGACGCCGGGCCGGCCGGTGCAGCAGCCCTACCCGCCGGCGGTCCCGTCGTACCCGCCGCCGGGTCCGCCGTACCCGCAGGCGCCCCTGGGACGACCCGGGCCGTACGGCCCACCGACCGCGCCCCACGAAGGCGGTCCGGGTACGCCCTACGGCGGTGCCCCCGGGGCACCCTACGGCGGCGCGTACCAGCCCACCGGGGCTCATCCGGGGTACGACCGGCAGCCGTACCGGCCCGACGAGACCCCGTACGGCCCGGACCCCACACCGGCACCGGGCCGGCGCGGCCGGGGGCCGCTGATCGCCGTGCTGGCGGTGGTACTGCTGCTGGTGGTGGCTGCCGGGGGTGCGTTCTGGTTCGTTCGCGGGCAGGACGACCCGGCCCCGGTGACCGCACCGGCCAACTCGACCACCGCCGCGGAGCCCAGCGCGGACGCTGACGGGGCCGAGCCGCCACCGAGCGCCCCGGCCCCGGAGTCGTCGGCCGATCCCCGGTTCGCCAAGGTGGGTCAGTGCGTCCGCAACGACGCCGCGGCGGGCGGCAAGCCCAAGCTGCTGATCACCGAGTGCGCCGCGAAGTCGTACGAGGTGTTGAGCCGGATCGACGGGGCGACCAGCGGCGAACGCGACGCCGAGGCCAAGTGCGACAAGGTCCCGGGTTACACCAACTGGTACTTCTTCGACAGTGAGCTGGACACTCTCGACTTCGTCCTCTGCCTGAAGCAACGCTGAGACCACCCACCCCGGGAATTCCTGCGGAAGCGGCAGCTCCGATTGCCAAAACTAGGGCTGTCTAGCGTGGACGCTAGACAGCCTTAGTTTCTTGTCGACGGCTCCGACACGCCGGTAGCCCCATCTATCCATGTCTAGCCTCGCAGCTAGACGGCCCGATACTCTGCAATGCGTGGATCCGGTCCGCAACCCGTACGCGCCGGGCGCCGGCCAGCGTCCGCCCGAACTCGCCGGGCGGGGGCGGGAGCTGGACGTCTTCGACATCGTGCTCGAACGCATCGCACGGGGACGACCCGAACGCAGCCTGATGCTCACCGGGCTGCGTGGCGTCGGCAAGACGGTTCTGCTCAACACCCTCCGGTCGCAGGCGATCAACCATCTCTGGGGCAGCGGCAAGATCGAGGCACGACCGGATCAGTCGTTGCGCCGTCCGGTCGCCGCCGCGCTGCACATGGCGGTCCGGGAGCTGGCCCCCCGCCACCGTGCACCCGACCGGATCGACGCGTTCCTCGGCGTTCTCAAGGCGTTCGCCCAACGGTCCGCCCCGACCGGCCGGGCCGGTGCCGCCCCGAAGCTGCGCGACAGGTGGCAACCCGGCATCGACGTGCCAGCCGCGAGCGGCCGGGCCGACTCCGGCGACATCGAGATCGACCTGGTCGAGTTGCTCAGTGACGCCGCCGCGGTGGCCAGTGACGTCGGGACCGGCATCGCCATCTTCATCGACGAGATGCAGGATCTCGGCCCGGAGGACGTGTCGGCGCTCTGCGCGGCCTGCCACGAGCTGTCCCAACTCGGCGCGCCGCTGATCGTCGTCGGCGCCGGCCTCCCGCACCTGCCGGCGGTGCTCAGCGCGGCCAAGTCGTACTCCGAACGGCTGTTCCGCTACCAGCGCATCGACCGCCTCGACCGGATCGCCGCCGACCAGGCGCTCTGCGCGCCGGCCGAGCGCGAGGACGTCGAGTACGAGCAGAAGGCCCTCGACCTGCTCTACGAGAAGTCCGGTGGCTATCCCTACTTCGTCCAGGCGTACGGCAAGGCGACCTGGGACCACGCGCCGCGCTCGCCGATCACCGCCGCGGACGTGCGCGTCGCCGCACCCGAGGCGGAGGCCGAGCTGGCGGTCGGTTTCTTCGGTTCCCGGTTCGAGCGAGCCACCCCCGCCGAACGCGAGTACATGCGGGCGATGGCCATGATGTCCGCGGTCGGGGACGAGTCCGGGGCGGTGACCCGCGACGACATGGACGCCGCGGTGCCCACGGCCGAGATCGCCCGGGCACTCGGCCGCAAGCCCGCCAGCCTCTCCCCGGCGCGGGACGCGCTGATCAAGAAGGGGCTGATCTACTCCGGCGAGCGGGGCACCGTCGCCTTCACGGTGCCGCACTTCGGCAGGTACCTGCGCACCCAGCCGGCCTGACCGCCGATCGAGGTGACGACGCCCGTCAGACCTTCGACCAGGGCGGCGGAAAGAGCACCTCACCGCGCGGCGGGGGGCCTTCCTCGCTCGTCGACGGCGGCAGCACCAACGCCTGCCAGGGCTCACCGAGACCGGCCCACGGGCTGGTCAGGCCCAGCTCCGTCGCGGGGCTGAAGCCGAACCGGTGATAGAAGGCCGGGTCGCCGAGGACCACGACCAGCCGCTCACCCAGCTCGGTGGACGCGTCCAGGGCCGCCTGCACGACCGCCGTGCCGTGCCCGACGCGCTGTCGGTGTGGCGCGACCGCCACCGGACCGAGCGCCAGGGCGGGCACGTCCGAGCCCTGATCCGGCCGCACCCGCACCCGGGTGAGCAGCGCGTACCCGACCACCTCGCCGCCGTACTCGGCGATCATTGCCAGCCGCGGCAGCCAGGCGGCCGTGCCGCGCAACTCGTCGACCAGACTCACCTCCGGCGGCGTCGCCACGTCGGGGCGGGCGAAGGCGGTGGCCAGCACGCGGCGTACCGGACCGGCGTCGGCCGGGTCCTCGGGGCGTAGCCGCAGCGTGGTCACCCGCGCGACGTTACCCGCCGAGGCCGGTCCATCCGTGACGGTCGCTCGAATCGGCGTGGCGCAGGTGTATGAACACCGATCCGATCCGACGGTTGCCGGGGTAGCAAACGTCGCGAGGGGGTATGACTGATCCATGACGCCCGTACGCTCCCTCGCCCGCGCCATGTTGAGCGGCATCTTCGTGGTCAGCGGGTATCGCAACATCCGCAACCCGGCACGGCTGGCGCAGGCCGCCGCGCCGGTCACCGACAAGATCGCGCCGCTGTTGAAGAAGGCGCACCCGAGCTTCCCCACCGAGACCGAGACGTTGATCCGACTCAACGCGGCGGTGCAGGTCAGCGCCGGACTGATGCTCGCCACCGGGCGGTTCAGTCGACCCGCCGCCCTGGTCCTCGCCGGCACGCTGGTGCCGGTGACCATCGCCGGTCATCCCTTCTGGAACAACGACGATCCGATCGCCAAGAACAACAACCAGATCCACGCCCTCAAGAACCTCGGTCTCCTCGGCGGTCTGCTGCTGGCCGCGGCCGACACCGGCGGCAAGCCGGGTCTGCGCTGGCGGACCGGCCATCGCATCGGCCACTCTCGACGTTCCATGCAGCGCGCCGTCCGTACCGCCCGACGGGAAGCCCGGATCGCCGTCCGATCCGCGTCCACCGCACGTCGACTGCCCGGCTGAACTGCATCGATGCCTCTCCACGCCACCCCCACCCCCCGCTAAGGCCGCGAATTACCTGAACCACCCGGTAGGCGTTAACGCGGTGGAAATGTCAAAAACATGTGTGGGATCGGACACGGTCGCATAACGCGGGAGGCACTGACGTGAGGCGCCGTTCTAGGCTCCGTGCAGGACCTGGACGGGTAGGACGACCTTGGTATGGGGGTGGCCACGCCATGCCGACGGCTGTCGGTAGTCGGGCGGACCGCCTCGCCCCAATCCAACGCGTGACACGCGGCATCGACCGCGTGTCACGTCGGATCGATCGCAAGAACGTCGTACGGGGCGCCATCGTGGCCGCCGTCGTCTACGCCGCATGGCTCGCCATCGGTGCTTTCGGGCGGCCGTACAACTTCTTCGACATGAAGATCTACCACGGTGCCGTGGTGTGGTGGGCGAGCGGGCATGAGCTCTACGAGTTCATCGCGCCCGGCACCACCCTCGGTTTCACCTACCCGCCGTTCGCCGGGCTGGTCATGCTGCCGATGGCGCAGCTTCCGATCGACACCGCCGGCATGGTCAACGCCGCCGCCAGCATCGCCGCGCTGGCGCTGGTGCTGGCCGGGCTGCTCCGCCCCATCGTGGACCGGCTGGGGTGGCCACTGTGGTTCACCGTGGCCGTGGCGGTGCCGCTCGCGGTCGCCATCGAGCCAGGTCGGGAGACTCTCGGCTACGGCCAGGTCAACATCCTGCTGTTCGCGTTGATCATGGCTGACCTGATCGGCCTGCGCTGGCGCTCCCGCCGGGGCACCCACTACGCCGCGACCGACGGCCCCCTGCTGCGCTTCCTCTACGGCGGAGCGTGGGCCGGCGCCGGCATCGGCCTGGCCACCGCGGTCAAGCTCACCCCGGCCCTCTTCATCGCCTACCTGCTGATCACCCGTCAGTGGCGGGTGGCGGCCACCGCGATCGGCACCGCGATCGGCGTGACGGTGGCGACCTTCGGGATCGTCGGTGACGAGTCGCGGACGTACTTCGGCAGCGTGCTCTGGCAGACCGAGCGGGTCGGTGCGGCGGACATGACGCCGAACCAGTCACTCGCCGGCCTGCTCGCCCGCCTGTACGACTCGATCGAGACCCCCGGACTGCTCTGGCTGGCCTTCTCGGTGCTGATCCTGGCGCTGGGCCTGTCCCGGGCGGCCAGCTCCCGCGCCGACGGTGACGAGTTGACCGCGTTCACACTTGTCGGCCTCACCGCGAACGTGATCAGCCCGATCTCCTGGACGCACCACCTGGTCTGGGTGATCCCGGCGATCATCGTGCTGGCCGACGCCGCCGTACGTCGCCGGGAGGCGAGCCGGACGATGCCCTCGCGCGCCGGCCAGGGAGCCGTGTTCGGCGGGTTGCCCGGGGTCAACGGGCTACGCCCGCCGATCTGGTATCCAACGCTGACCGGGCTCCGGCACGGCGGTGCCGCGATCGGGCTCTACCTGCTCTTCCTGATCTCCCCGATCTGGCCGTACGAGCACCAACTGCCGGAGATGTCGCACTACCAGGACGGTCTCTTCGGAGCCCTGATGGAAAACTCGCTCGCGCTCGCGCTCATCGTGCTGGTCGCCGCACTGCCCTGGCGTCCCGGTGCCGAGCCGGCGTTCTACGGCGACCGGCTCGCCCGCACAGCGGCGGTCAACAGTCGCCGCTGAGCGGTCAGGGGCAGTTGACCCATTCCTCGGTGCCATCGGCGAAGACCTGCCGCTTCCAGATCGGCAGGCGCGCCTTCGCCTCGTCGACGAGCCGGGCGCAGGCCGCGAAGGCCGCCGCCCGGTGCGCGGTGCTCACCGCGGCGACGAGCGCCACGTCACCGATCGCCAGAGGGCCGACCCGGTGGGAGACCGCCACCGCGTACACGTCGGGCTCCGCGGCGATCTCGGCGGCCACCTCGCGCAGCACCTCCGCGGCACTCGGGTGCCCCTCGTACTCCAGGCTGGTGACCTGCCGGCCGTGATCGTGGTCGCGGACCACGCCCTGGAAGGAGACCACGGCGCCGGCCCTGCGGTCGGCGACCGCCGCCTCGTGGGTGGCGAGGTCGAGTGGCTGGTCGGTGATCTCACCGAAGGTGATCGTCGGCGCGGTCATGACGAACGCTCCCCAGGAAGTAGTGGCAACGGCACGATCGGCACCCGGTCTCCCGGCTCGCCCCTGGTGCCGGGCCGGATGACGGCGAACCCGTCCGCGCCGGCCAGGCCACGCAGCATCGCCGAACCGACGTGTCGCACCGGGTACGCCGTCCCGGCCTCCCGGTCCAGCCGGACCAGGGCCAGGTGGGTGTGGTCACCGCGACCGGGCACCGCCTCGGCCAACGTGGCGTGCGGCAACACCGGCATCGAGCGGCCCTGCAGGCCGGCGAGCAGCGGCGCGACAAGCGAAACCAGGGCGACGATGGCGGACTGGGGGTTGCCCGGCAGCCCCGCCACGAACCGGATCCGCCCGTCGTGGCCGGCCAGCCGGGCCAGCAGCATCGGGAAACCCGGGCGAACCGCCACCGTGTTGACCACGTAGTCGGCACCGAGCGCTTCCAGGGTCGGGTGCAGGTGGTCGACCGGGCCGTTCATCGTGCCACCGGTGGTGCAGACCAGGTCGGCACTTGTCAGCGCCGAACGCAGGGCCGCCACGTGCGCGGGCAGGGTGTCGGCCACCGGGCCGACCACGTCCGACGGGCGGACCTGGCAGCCGTAGCGCCGCAGCCACGCCGGCACCGCAGGACCCAGCGCGTCGCGGACCCGACCGGCCGCGGGTGGTCCTGCGGTCAGCAACTCGTCGCCGAAGACCAGCAGCGCGGCACGCGGCGCCCGCCGGACCCGCAGCGTGTCGTGCCCGCAGGAGGCGGCCAGGCCGATCACCGCCGGATCGACAGGCGTGCCGACCGGCAACAGCTCCTCATCGGCGTACGCCTCCTCGCCCGGCTCGCGCCACTCCGGCGTCTGCCGGGGGGTGCCGTGGACCAGACCGTCGACGGTCGTGGACTCCTCCACGCGCAGCACGGCGGTGGCACCCTCGGGCACCATGGCCCCGGTCGCGATCTCAACGGTCGTGCCGTCACCGGTGAGCGGCGCGGGGGTGCTGCCGGCCAACACCCGGCCGACGACGCGCCACGGACCGGTGCCGCGCACCGCCCAGCCGTCCACGCTGGACGTGGGGAAGGCCGGCAGGTCGGTGCGGGTGGTCAACGGCTCGGCCAGGGTCGACCCGTCGATGTCGGCAAGTGGCCGGGCGACGGCGGGCAGCGCGGCGGCCAGACCGACCGCGTAGACCCGCGACCGCGCCTCCTCCCAGCCGGCGGGCGGAGGTGCGGTGACCCGATCCGCGGTGGGTGCGGTTTCCGTGCTCACCAGCCGAGCCTATCGGCCCGGACCAACACCCGTCGGTGCGTGGCGTGGACCGACCGGTGTTCGCGGCAGCCTCGGTGGTCGCCGCGGCAGCCTCAGTGGTCGCCGCCGCGCAACTGGTCGACGGTGTGCCCGAGGATCGGCCCGAGCACGGCCAGGCCGTCCCGGGCACCGCCGGTCGAGCCGGGCAGGTTGACCACCAGCATCCGGCCGGCCACCCCGGCCAGACCCCGGGACAGCACCGACGTGGGCACCCGTTCGCGACTGTGCGCACGGATCGCCTCGGCGATGCCAGGAATCTCGTAATCCAACAACTCCCGGGTGACGTCCGGTGTCCGATCCGTCGGGGTCACTCCGGTGCCACCGCTGGTCAGCACCACGTCGACACCGTCGGCGTGGGCGGCCCGCACGGCGGCGCCGACCGGCTCACCATCGGGCACCACGACCGGCTCGTCGACCTGGCACCCCAGCTCGCGCAGGCCTCCCACGAGCAGCGGCCCGCTGGTGTCGGCGTAGACACCGGCCGCGGCCCGGTTGGACGCGACGATCACCCGGGCCCGGATCACGGTCGGTCCTCCGGCCGGACCCACTCGCCGGTCTTGCCGCCCTCCTTGCGCAACACCCGGACCGCCTCCACCGAGGCCGCCGGATCGACCGCCTTGACCATGTCGACCAGAGCGAGACCGGCGACGGCAACCGCGGTCAGCGCCTCCATCTCCACGCCCGTCCGGTCAGCCGTGCGGGCGGTGACCGTGATCTCCACGGTGTCGGCGGTCAGGTGCAGGTCGACCGTGACGCCGTGCAGGGCGATCGGGTGGCACAGCGGGATCAGGTCGGGGGTGCGCTTCGCCCCCATGATCCCGGCCAGCCGACCGACCGCCAGCGCGTCCCCCTTGGGTAGACCGTCACGATGCAGCAGGTCGATGACCTCGGGCGTGGTCCGCAGACGGCCGGCCGCGACGGCCAGCCGGCCCGTCACCGCCTTGGCGGAGACGTCGACCATGCGGGCCGCGCCAGCACGGTCGACGTGGCTGAGCTGTGCGGGTTCGGTCACGGCCGTGAGCTTATCGGTGCCGTACGACGGCGCTTGGAAGGAGCGGCGTCGCGCTGACCGCCGCGCCGGTGCCAAAGGCGTAACGGTCGACGCCACTCCTTCCTCACCGACCCGCCGCCGAGGTCGCTGGGGGGACCTGACGGCGGGTACGTCTCGGCGACCTGGTTCTGCCCGCGGGCAGGACCTCCCCCGTTCGCCGATACGGCGGAAAAGCTACCGGGCCTGCCGATAAGAAATCGATAAGCGACGTTCGGGCTGGTCAGTGCTCCGCGACCGGGGTCACGGTCAACTCGGAGAGGCGGCGTTCGGCCTCGAAGCGTTCCGGCACGCCCATCCGTCGGAAGATCGCCAACGCCCGCTCCCAGTGCCGGCGGGCCTCGGCCGGGTCGGTGCGGGCGAAGTGTTCGGCGAGCCCGGCGAGGGCTCGACCCTGCTCGTGCGGGTGTGCGATCCGGGTGGCCAACCGCAACGCCTCCTGGTGCGCCTCGAACGCCTCGTCACCCCGCGCCTGTGCCAGCAGGGTGCGCCCGAGCTCGTTCAGCGCAGCCGCCTCGACGTGGCGTTCCCCCGAACCGATCGACAGGTTCCGGGCCAGCTCGTGTTCCCGCTGTGCCTCCATCAGACGACCCAGACTGCGGTAGGCGATCCCGAGGTCGTTGCGCACCTCGGCCTCGGCGTACCGGTGGCCGGTGCGATCCCGTAGCGCGAGTGAAGCCATCAGGATCCGGATCCCCTGTGGAAGATCACCCATGCGAACCCGCACTCCGCCGATGTGGCTTAGTGCGTTCAGCGTGTGGAACTCGTCGGAGTTCGTCCGGGCCCAGGCCAGGTGCAGGCGGTGTATCCGCAACGCTTCCTCGTAACGCCCGAGGGCCGTCAGCGCCAACCCGAGGTTCGGCAGCAGGAAGGGGCCGCCGACATTCGCGTAGACATTGTCCCGCAGACACTCGAGGCCGAGCTCCACCGACTCGGACAGGTGGCCGCTCCACCAGTAGACGGCGGCGAGGTTCGCGCGGTACCGGGCGGAGTTCAGTACGTCCCGCGAGTTGCGGGAAAGGTCGACCGAACGTGTCAGGTGATCGAGCGCCCCTTGCTTGTTGCCGGTACGGACGTAGGCGGAGGCCAGGTAGTTGTTCATGAGAGCCAGCGCGTCAGCGTCTCCGACAGTCTCCGCAGCCTGGAGCCCGTGGCGGTGGATCAGAATGATGTCCTCGAAGTACCCGCGGATGTAGCAGAATCGCCAGAGGCCACGGGCCAATTGCCAGCAGTGCCGGTAGAACCCTGACTCGAGCGCCGACACCACCATCGTCACCAGGTCCGTGCGCTCGGCCTCCAGCCAGTCAGCCGTCGGCTCTCCGACGGCCTCGACGAGCTCACGCTGCGCGGACGGGCTGTTCGGGATCTGGGATCTGATCACTTCGGGCTCAAGCAGCTCGGCGACGTTCAGAACCGCCTCCAGCGTGAAGTCGAACAGTCGAGCCAGACCGCGTTGGCGGTCGTCGGAGGAATCGGCGTGCGAGCAGAGTTCGATGGAGTACTGGCGCATGAGGTCGTGCAGCCGATACCGCGTCGAGTCCAGGTCCTCCACCAGGTTGCGGTCGACGAGGTCGTCGAGCGCGGCGTGCGCGTCCGCCAGGGTCAGACCGGTCAGTGCGGCGACCACCGGGGGGCTGAAGCGGTTACCGGGATACAGGCCCAGGAATCGGAAGACCCGCTTGGTCGAACCCGGGAGAGGCTCGTAGGAGGCGGCGAAGGCCCCGGTGACGCTGCTCTCCTCCTGAGCCAGGTGGTGCAGCACCAGAGGATCGCCGGCCAACTGTTCGACCAGTTCCGCCAACCGCCAGCCGCGCCGATGCGCCAGTCTGGCACCGGCCAGCCGAATCGCCAGGGGAAGGTGACCACACCGCCGGACCACCTCGGCGGCCGCCTCCGGCTCTGCCTCGACCCGGTCCCGGCCAACGCTCAGGCTCAGGAGATCCATGCTCTCCTGTGGGCTCAGGAGCGGTAGCGTCCGCGACGTTCCGACATCCGGGTGGAACAGACGTCGTCGCGAGGTCACCAGCACGACGGTGGTCGGCTCGGCCGGCAGCAGGGGCATTATCTGCTCGCTGCTCGCGGCGTTGTCGAGAACTATCACCGACCGCCGACGGGCCAGCTCTTGTCGCCACAGTTCCACCCTTGCCTCAAGCTCGACCGGAACGCGCACAGCTGGCACTTCAAGCTGTCGAAGCAGCGTGACCAGAGCGTTCGCCGCCTCTACCCGGTTCTTTTCGTCGTGCCCGCGTAAGTCGATGAACAACGCGGCGTCCGGGTATCGATCGGACAGCCGGCGGGCCAGGTGTACGGCCATGGTCGTCTTTCCACTGCCCGGCATGCCGTCGATGACGTGCACCGCCGGAACCCGCTCCTCGACCCGACGGGTCTCGGCGAGCAGCCGCGACATGACGTCCTCGCGACCAACGAAATCGGTTACCGCTCGAGGAAGATGATCTACCGGGTGGAGCCGACGCGGTTTCTCGAGGGCAAGGACACCCGCCGCATGCGGTGTGTTCGGGGCGGGGAGCGCACCCCGACCAGCCGGACGGGTTGCGCCGCCGATCGGCGAACGCCGGGGCAGACCCGCCCTCACGATCATGCGGTGGAGAGTATGGAGGTCAGAACTAGGAACGACTCCGAGCTCAGCCGCCAGCCTCGTCCGGACCTCGTCGTACGTGACGAGCGCGCCGGCGTGATCGCCGCGCTCGTAGAGTGCACGCACGAGCAGGGCGTATGCCGGTTCCCGGAGGGGGTGACGGACGATGACCTCCCGCAGCAGCGGAATCGCCAGGTCATCCCGCCCCGATCTCAGCTGTACGTCGGCGAGCAACTCCACGGCCAGCAGCCGCTCCTCTTCGGCCGCCGCCACGCGTGCGCTGAGCACGGGTCCGAGCGGAATACCGGCGAGCATTGCCCCCTGCCAGCGCGCCACGGCACGCCCCAGTAGTTCCGAGGCGCGGTCCAGGTGGCCGATCATCAGGGCTTGCCGGCCGGCGGAGCGCTCCAATTCGAACTGAAACACGTCGATACATTCCGGCCTCAGGACGAGCCGGTAACCGGTTTGCTGCCTAACGATGACACCCCGACCGCCTTCGAACGCTTCGAAGGTCCGCCGCAGATTGGCGGCATAGGTACGAACATTCGCCACCGCCGAACGCGGCGGACCATCGGGCCACAACTCATCAACCAGGTCGTGAACGGTCACCAACTGCCCAGGTTGGACTGCGAGCATCGAAAGGACGGCCTGCTGCTTAGGCGTTCCGAGGTGCAGTGTGCGAGCGGCCAGTTGCACCGAGAGGCCGCCCAGAAGTTGAATCTCCATCCGTCCCCCTGCTTCAGCGGGGTATTCAGCCGATCACGGACGAAGCTTACGGGCACCGAACGTGACGGGCCGATGTCAACGGGTCGGGCGGTCATCGACGGAAGCGGCGAGTGGCGCCGACCGCCGGCACGGCATGCCTGTTGCAGGTTGCAGCTTTCTTGTCCGAGCACGAGCTGCAGGATGCGCAACCCCTGCGGTCGACCATTGCCTGCGCCGACCGGCATTCCTGGCGTACGCGATGCCCAACCGGTGGTTACCGCTGGCCGAACTGCAGATGATGCAACGGGCCAGAAGCCGGCAGACTTGAGAGAATACGCAGGCTCAGCCCATCGCATTCGGCCCACAACAGCCAGCAACAACTCTTGGGAAGAAGCCGCGAACGTCAACGGTGCGCTCCCAAGTGGGGACAGAACGTTACAAACCATCGTTCAGTTGGCTAATGTTGCGCATAGCGACATATGGCGGGCGCTAACCACTCATATCTCCGCTACGCTATCCCTGTCAGCAAGTCGGTGCATTAATGGCTAATCCACGAGTTGCCACTAATGCCTGATCTACAGGGAGGCAGTCATGCGCGGCAACGAGTGGACCTGAGCACCCGAGGGCCTGCCGCTGGCCTCTCGTCGTGCGCTACGGTGCCAGGAGCGAACCGGGCACCCTCGGGAGCGGCATGCAAACCCAAGCGCAGAACGACCAAGAAGATCATCGACGACTAACTCTGATCATCGGCGTCATCGTCGTTGTAGCTTCGGTGGTTTGTGCGTTCTCCCTGGTGGCGGCGCTTACCGCGCTCCCGGCAACCGGGACCGAGGTTGCGACTGTAATAGCACTCATCCCCATGATCGCCGTTGCCACGATGGTCAATGCAAGGGTGAGAATCCGATCGACCACGCACCAGATCACCTGGAGTGAGACTGCGATCGTCGTCGGAGTGGCGATCGCTCCAGCGCCCTGGGTCGTGCTGTGCACGGCCGTTGGGGTGGCGGCGGCCTTCGCCGTCCAGCGCCTGGCGCCGATCAAGATGGCGTTCAGCATCGGAAAGAACACCATCGTTGCTGCCGGCGCGGGGCTGACCCTCGTAGCGCTGGACTGGACCTGGCCCCCCGCAAAGCTCACCGACTTCATTCGTCTCGTCGGCCCAATAGCCCTCGCCTATCTCGTCGCCACGGTGCTCGACGAGCTCATCGCGATCCCGGTCATCGCGATAGCCTCCGGCAGCAGCATTCGTCAGCAATTCCGCACAAACTGGGACCTACGAGGCGTCGGTGTGGCGCTGCGGTTCCTCGTCACCATCTGCACCCTGCTCCTCCTCCAAGCCGACCTGCGACTCCTGGTCGCCGTTCCACCGCTCGTGCTCAGCCTGCACCTGGCCTACTCCACGAGAATCCGTTCCAGGACGGAGCAGCAGGCGTGGCAGCGGCTCGCTCGCACCACCGACGCGCTCAACGTGGTCGACCTGGACAATGTCCTGACCACCGCCGTCACCCAGGCCGCCGAACTGTTCTCCGCCGACGAGGTCGAGATCGAGCTGCGCGACGGTGACCGCGCCGTGCGCGGCGGCACCGGCGGCATCACCTTCGACGGTCCCATCGGCACACCCAGCGACGTGCACCGCACCGTCATCCCCACCCCGCTCGAAGGGCACGACCGCACCGTCGACATCGGCATGCTCCGACTACGCTTCCGCGGCCCGGTGCAGCTCTCCGAACGGGAGCAGTACACCCTGCGCACCTTCGCCTCCGCGCTCTGCACCGCCGTCCGCAACGCCCAGGCGTACGCCGAACTGGCCCGGGTCGCCAACGAACACGCCTACGCCGCCACCCACGACGCACTGACCGGACTGGCCAACCGCCGGCACCTCCTCGACGAGGGCACCACACAGTTGAGCGCCCGACACGCCGACGGGGTCACCGCACTGGTGCTGATCGACCTCAACCACTTCAAGGAAGTCAACGACACCCTCGGTCACGCCGCCGGCGACCAGGTGCTGGTGCAGGTCGCCGACCGGTTACGAGGCGCCGCACGGGCGAGCGACCTGGTGGCCCGCCTCGGCGGCGACGAGTTCGCCGTACTCCTGCGCGGGCTGCCGGCCCCGGCGGTGGCCGCGCATCGCGCCGAGACGCTCCTCGCCGCCCTGCACGAGCCGTTCGAACTGGACGGCATGCGGATCAGCGTCGAAGCCAGCGGCGGCATCTCCGTCGCCCCGTCCAACGGTGGCATGACCGAGCTGCTGCGCCGCGCCGACGTGGCCATGTACCAGGCGAAGCGTGCCGGGCAGCGAATCTCCACCTACGCCACCACCCGCGACACCGCCGACCTGGGCCGCCTCACCCTCGGTGGTGACCTGCCCCGGGCGGTCGCCGACCACGAGTTCATCGTCAACTTCCAACCGATCGTCGACCTGGGCACCGGCGAGGTGACGAGTGCCGAGGCGTTGGCCCGCTGGCGCCACCCCACCCACGGCATGATCGACCCGCTGCGCTTCCTGGAGGCGGTGGAGCGCTCCGGTCTGCTGCCGGCCTTCGCCGAGGCGATCCTCGACCAGGCACTGATCGCGGCCACCACCTGGCGTGACGCCGGCTTCGACGTACCGGTCGCGGTGAACGTGTCCCCCCGCAGCCTGCTCGACGCGCGGTTCCCCGGCTCCGTGCTGGCCCGTCTGCGCGCTCACGACCTCCCCGCGGACCGGCTGGTGCTGGAGTTGACCGAGACGCTCACGCTCAGCCAACTCGACGTGGTCGACCGGGTACTCAGCCGGCTGCGCGACGAGGGCGTCCGGTTGGCGTTGGACGACTTCGGCACCGGCTACTCCTCGCTCTCGCTCCTCTCCCGCATCCCGGTGCACGAGCTGAAGATCGACCGAAGCTTCGTGACGACGATGGACAGCTCAGCGGAGGCCGCCGCTGTCATCCGCTCCACCCTCGACCTGGGTCGCAGTCTCGACCTGACGGTGGTGGCCGAGGGGGTGGAGAGCGAACCGCAACGGCGGGCCCTCTGGGAGTTGGGCTGCGTCGCCGGCCAGGGCCACCTGTTCTCGCGGCCGGTGCCCGCCGGCACCCTGCTCGCGGCAATGCAGCGCGGCTCCGGCGGACGTCCCGGCGCCCTCGTCGCACCACTGCACGACGCCGGCGCGGTGATCCGGCTGAGCCAGAACCGCCGCCAGGCCGCCCGCGCCCGCCTCCCGCACCTGCCCGCCTGACCGGGCACCGGCCGACCGCACCACACGGTCCGCTGCAGGTGCCACCCGGTCTGCCAGACTGGCGCCCGTGATCGCCGACGCCCCGACCGCCCGCCGTCCCTGGCACTGGCGGACGCTCGACACCGCCGCCGGCGGGCTCGCCGTCGACCTCAGCCTCTACGCCGTCTCGACCATCTTCGCCGCGATCACCGCGGTCACGTCGACCCTCCTCCCGCACCGGGCCTGGGGCGCGGTCGCCGCCGTCGGATACCTGGTGGCGACGCTTGCGGTGCTCACCCAACTCCTGCTCCGCCGACACCACCCGACCGCACGGCTGGTCGGTCTCGGAGCCCGCTGGACGATCACCGGCCTCACCTGGGCAAGCACCGCACTGCTCCCCCTGCTCTGGCAGAGCATCGAGCGGGCCAACGGACGCACCGACCGGGCACAGGAAGAAGTCCTGGTCGTGGAGCACGCCGGCAACCGCCTCCTGGAGCACGGCACTCCGTACCTCGGACCCGACGCGATCGCCGCCCTGCCCCCCGGCGACCAACTGCTCGGCTACACCCCGTACCAACCCGGCATGGCGATGTTCGGCCTGCCCAGGGCACTGGCCGACACCTGGTGGACCGACTCCCGGGTCTGGTTCGCGGTCGGCACCGCGCTGGCGCTCACCCTGGCCGTGACCGCCCTGCGCACCACACCGGCCACCGCCCTCCCCGCCCCGGCGGCTCACCGGCGAGACTCCGCGCTGCTGCGCGGCGTCCAGGCCGCCACCGTACTGCCCATCTGTGCCCTCACCCTCGCCACCGGCGGCGACGACCTCCCCGTACTCGCGCTCTGCCTGCTGGCCCTCGCACTCGCCGCCGCCGACCGACCCGGCCGGGCCGGCCTCGCGGTCGGGCTCGCCGGCGCGTTGAAGCTCTTCGCCTGGCCGGTGGCGCTGGTCCTGATCGTCTGGGGCCTCACCCGGCGCGCCGGCACCCGGGTCGCCGCCGGCGCGATCGGCCTACCCGTCGCCGCCCTGGTCCCCGCGATCCTCGTCGACCGTGACGCGCTCACCGAGAACGTGCTGCGCTTCCCCCTCGGCCACGGCCTGGTCACCAGCCCCGCGCAGTCCCCCTTTCCCGGCTACCTGATCGCCACCGCGCTACCCGCCGGCCGGCTCGTCGCCGCCGCGCTGCTGGTCGCCGCCGGAGCGACCATCGCCGTCCGGCTCGCCCGCCGCCCGCCCCGCACCGCCGTCGCTACCGCGCTCATCTGCGGGTACGGGCTACTCGCCGCCATCGCCCTGATGCCCTCGACCCGCTTCGGGTACCTGCTCTACCCCATGGCCCTGCTCACCTGGGCACCCGCCCTGCACCGCCCGGTCGACACGCCGGCCACCCCGCTTCCCGACCTGCCCGCTCGGACCACATCGGCGTAACTGCTGGGCGGAACGCCCCGCCAGGGCGTAGACCTGAAGGCATGACGACGTACCGCGACCGGGCCGACGCCGGCCGGGTGCTCTCCGAACGGCTCACCGCGCTCGTCGGCGATCCGGACGTGGTCGTCCTCGGCCTCGTCCGCGGCGGCGTACCGGTCGCCCGGGTCGTCGCCGAACGACTCGGCGCACCACTTGACGTGCTCGTCGTCCGCAAACTCGGCATGCCGTGGGCCCGGGAGGTCGCCTTCGGGGCACTCGGGCCGGGCGGGGTCCAGGTGCTCAACGACGCGGTGGCCAGCCGACTCAGCAGCGACGACATCGCCGAGGTCAGCCAACGGGAACAGGCCGAACTGGCCCGGCGGGAACGGCTCTACCGAGGCGGTCGCGCACAACTGGACCTCACCGGCCGGACCGCGCTGATCATCGACGACGGCCTGGCCACCGGTGCGACCGCCCGCGCCGCCGTGCAGGTCGTCCGCCACCTCGGAGCACACCGGGTCGTGGTCGCCGTCCCGGTCGGCGCACAGGAGGCGTACGAACTTCTCGCCGCGGAGGCGGACCAGGTCATCTGTGCCCAACGCCCACCGGACTTCGGCGCGGTGAGCGTCTACTACGACGACTTCCACGAGGTCTCCGACGAAGAAGTCACCGAGGCGCTCACAGCAACTGCATAGGTCCACCAGGTACCGTCGGGCGATGAGTAGTCTCACCTGCCCCAAGTGTCACGGAGAAATGCGTCAGTACGAGCGCAGCGGCGTCGTGATCGACCAGTGCGGGGAATGCCGAGGCATCTTCCTGGACCGCGGCGAGTTGGAGAAGCTGTTCGAGGCGGAGGCCAACTGGAGCCGCCAACAGACCGGTGGCGCACCGCCGCAGCCCACCCACCAGCCGGCCGGCTACCCGCCTCCGCCGCCTCCGCACCAGCCCGGATACGGTGCCGTCCCGCCGCCGCCCCCGCCCGCCCACGGCTACCCGCCGCAGCCGGCCTACGGCCAGCAGCAGCACCACGGCTACCACGGCCACTACCGGCAGAAGAAGCGCAAGGGCTTCCTCGACGACATGTTCGGCTGATCCAGAACGGCCTTCCCGCCCGGGTCGATCCACGTGTCGGCCCGGGCACACCACCCGGGCCGTCGAACGTTGGCGGGCGCGATGGTTCATGCGAGGCTGAATCGCATGACCACGATCCGACCGGACGAGGCGCTTGCCCAGGCGTACGACGGGATCACCGCGGTGGTCCGCGACCTGGACGACGCCGACCTGCAACGAGCCACCCGCTGCCGGGGCTGGCTGGTCGCGGACCTGCTCCTGCACGTACTCGGCGACGCCCAGCGTGCGCTTGTCGCACTCGCCAGCCCCGTTGACGGGCCGGCCGACGTCGACGACGTCAGCTACTGGCGCGACTTTCCGGCCGGCGACGACGAGAGCAACCGGCACGCCTGGTGGGTCCGCCGGTCGGCCGCCGCATTCGACCGTCCGACCGGGATCGTCCAGCTCTGGCGGGACACCGCGCCCGCGGCGGTCCGCGCCGCCAGGTCGGCAAACCCCGAGGGGTACGTGACCACGCAGGGGCACGTGCTGCGCGTACCCGACTTCCTCGCCACTCTGACCACCGAGGCTGTCGTCCACCACCTGGATCTGACCCCGGAACTGCCCGCCGCGCCACCGCCCGGCCCGCTGGCCGCGCGGGTCGCGGTGACCACCATGGAGGGCCTGCTCAGCGACGACACGGTACGCCCCGTTGGTTGGGACGACCAGGACTTCCTGCTGAAGGCCACCGGGCGCGTACCGCTCACCGATCGGGACCGGCTGGAGCTGGGCGAGTCAGCGGGCTGGTTTCCGCTGCTCGGCTGACCGACAGCAGGTGCCGCGCCGGTCAGCCGATGGCCATGTCCACGAACCGCGACAGGTGCAACTGCGCCGCCACGGTCACGGTGTCAGTTGGTCCATTCCGATGCTTGGCAACAATGAAATCCGCCTCGCCCGCCCGCGGCGACTCCTTGTCGTAGTAGTCGTCGCGGTGCAAAAGAATAACAACGTCGGCATCTTGCTCAATTGATCCCGATTCACGCAAATCGGACAGCTGGGGTCGCTTGTCGGTGCGCTGCTCGGGGCCACGGTTCAGCTGGCTGACCGCGATCACCGGGCACTCGACCTCCTTGGCCAGCAGCTTCAGGCCACGGGACAGGTCCGCGACCTCTTGCTGGCGGCTCTCGGTGCGCTTCGGCGAGGTCATCAGCTGGAGATAGTCGACCACGATCATCTTGAGGTCGTGCCGCTGCTTCAACCGCCGGGCCTTGGCCCGGATCTCCATCAGGTTCATGCTCGGCGTGTCGTCGACGAAGAGCGGCGCCTCGCTGATCTCACCCATGCACCGGGCCAGCTTGGTCCAGTCGTCGTCGGAGAGCTGGCCACTGCGCAGCACGTGCAGCGGGACCCGCGCCTCGGCGGAGAGCAGTCGCATGACGATCTCGACCTTGCTCATTTCCAGCGAGAAGATCGCGGCAGCCTGGTTGGCGCGAATAGCAGCATTCCGGGCAAAGTCCATGCTGGCGGTGCTGTTGTGGGTGGGGATCATCGCCCGGCTGGCCAGGTACAGGTGGTCGTCGTTGTCGACGGTCACGCACCGCACCGGAACGCTGGGGACCGGTCGGACGTCGACGATGAACCGCGAGGTGGTTCGAACGTCGGAGGTGGTACGGCGACGTTCGGCGTGTGCGTCTTGCTTGCGCCTCAGCCGGAAGATGACATCGGGGGTGGAGAAGTTCAACGTGTACGCGATCGACGACTCGCGGGTGCGGCCGCGCACCGGCTTCGTGTTGACGGTGCAGCGGTAGCCGAGGCTGACGATGAGTTCGCGTACGTCGTCAGCCAGCCGCTTCGAGGTCGACGTGTACTGCAGGTTGCCGGAGGGAGCGACGGCTCCATCGGTGTCCATCAGCCCGGCGAGCAACGCCCTGCGCTGAGCCTCCGAGGCACGCAGATAGACGCCCGGGATGTGCTTGTTCCCCGCTACCCCGACCTGACGCAGGAGGCCGAGGAAGGAACCGTTCCGGTGACGGCAGTCGGCACACTTCCGGGTCGCTGAGTTCTCTCGCAACGCCCTGGTGGAAACGCCGCAGTCCACGCAGACACCGTTCCCCGGAGCAGCGGACGTGGGCTGCGGCAGAATGGTGTAGACCATCGGTCCGTTGGGCCGCACGACGAAGCCGTCCGCCTCCACGTGCGTGACCATCTCCGGATCTGCCGTTGTGAAGCGGCTGGCGTCGCTGTGCCCATCACCGAGCCACGTCCCCAAGGTGTAGGGCGGGACCAGCAGCTCACGGTCCGGAAGTTGGATGGGAGCGCAGTTCCGTACGGCATGGTTGAGCCGCCGCTGGGCGGTGTCGGTGCGCAGCGTGGCTGCGATCTCGGCGGTGGTGACGACGCCGTCGTGGTCGACCCGGCTGCCGGCGTTGACCTCCCGCTCGGCTCGTTCCAGGAGCGCGCCCAGGAGCGGACCAGCCGGATAGCCGGGCGCAGTCCAGTTCTGCGGCTTGCCGTTGCGAACGATGGGACGGCTGATCCGACCGACCGATCCGACCTCACGGGCCACGGTGTGCAGGACATGCCGAAACTCTGGGCCGACCTGTTCAATCGTGTCGAAGAGAGTGATCGGCTGATTCCGCAGGGAGCTCAGCCGCTCGTGTGCCGTGCGAACGTTGGTCAGCGCCGATTCGGACCAGTGCCGCCTCTGCCGCGCCGGCCCCTGCCGCCGGCTGGCCCGACTGGTCGTCTTCCACAGGTGTTCCGCGTCGGCCACGATGACCGTGCCGTCGGAGAACTCCACCTCGTAGCAGGGGCGGTCGTGCATGACGTCGAAGGCGTGTGTGACCGTGGTGGGTCTGCCGTCCGCCGCCAGAAGTTGATCGCCGGCCTTGACCTCACCCATGGTGGTCCAGCCATCCGGGGTCGGCAGTGGGGTGTCGAGCGCGAGCGCCTTGCCCAAACCCGGCCTGCCGGCCACGATGATCAATTGGCCGGCGTGCAGGCCGTTGAGCAGTCGGTCCAGGTCGCTGAAGCCGGTGGGGACGCCGGTCATCATGCCGCCGGTCGCGCCCACCGCCTCGATCTCGTCGAGCGTCGGCTGCAACATGTCGGCCAGGATCGCGAAGTCCTCGCTGACCCGCCGTTCGGTGACGTCGTAGACGGCCTGCTGGGCGAGGTCCACGACGTCGTCGACGTCACGGCTGCCGCCGCTGGCGGTGCCGTAGCCCAGCTGCACGATCTTGGTGCCAGCCTCGACCAACCGGCGCAGCACAGCGCGTTCGCTGACGATGCGCGCGTAGTAGGCCGCGTTCGCGGCGGTCGGCACGCTGGCGATGAGGGTGTGCAGGTAGGGCGCGCCGCCGATGCGGGCCAGATCGCCGGAGTCGGTCAGGGCGGCGGCCACGGTGATCGGGTCGGCCGGCTCACCCCGCCCGTAGATGTCGAGGATGATGTCGAAAATGGTGGCGTGCACCGGCCGGTAGAAGTCGTTGGTCTTGAGGATCTCGACGACGTCGGCGATGGCGTCCTTGGAGAGCAGCATGCCGCCGAGGACGCACTGCTCCGCGGCGACGTCCTGGGGTGGAGTCTTGTCGAACTGACCGTCGCGCGGCGCGGATGTCTGGCCGCCGCCGGATCGTGACTCCGCCCGCCTGTCGTCGGTGACCGACACGGGTCCCCCTCCAGTGCGTCGGATCTGATTCCAGCTCTACCGCTGGGGTCTGACACTTCCGTCCGACCGGGCCGGTCGATCGGGGGCCATCGCGCCGGCGGTCGGGGGCCAACCATACGGACCCCGAGGTCAGAGACTCAACAACGCCGGTGGACGAGCCTCGGGACAACCTGTGGATGCCGGGGGACATGATGTGCGCAGGGTGTGCACAGCCTGTGGATAACCATTGGGGAATTCTCGGCCCTAGGCCGCTGACCTGCTGGAACATACTCCCCAGCCTGTGGAGGAGAATATTTCGGTCGGGCCTGTGACACGATCGTCCCGTACTATCTCCAGCGAACGGCTACACCTGGACAGCGGATTCCGCTTTCGGTTCAGAAGGGTCACACTCCGGCCGTGAGTTACCGGGACTGGGGACGCGGGGATGGCAGCCCGCGCGAGCGCCAGCCGACCGCCTCGTGGGGTGAGCGCGCGGCGTCTCTTCCGGTTGATCCGTACGACGAGGACGGTCGCTACCGCACCTCCAGTCGACGGCGCGCATTGGACCGCGGCCAGGACGAGCCCGTCGACGCCTACCTGCCCCGGTGGGCTCTGGAGTCGGGTGTCCGGCACGCTGACGGCGGCGGTCGCCACGCGGCACCGGACGAGGATGAGGCCGAGCCCGAACGCGAGGCCGAGCCCCCGATTTCCGGTGCCGGAAGGCGGTCCATCGAGTCGTCGGGCAGTCGTCGGCGGGGCAGCGAGACGAGTTGGCGGGAGCAGGCGGCGATCGGCGCGGCCCCCGAGTCGGACCACACCCGGGAGTGGACGCTCGACCGTCCGCAGGACCAGGGGTACGCGGGCCGCCGACGCGCCAACGCCGGGGAGGACGAGCCGGTTTCCGGCGTTTTCCCGGACCGCCGTCCCCGCCGCGCGCCGGCTGGCCGTCCGCAGGTGATCTGGTCGGGCGGGGAGTTGGAGTCCGCTCCGAGCAAGCCGGTGCCGGATCCGGAGCCGACCCGACCCACCCGGCGCAGCCGTCGCGCGGCGGAGGAGTCGTGGTCCCGGCCGGCGGCCGACCCGTGGGCACGGGGGTCGGATCGGGTGGTCGAGCCGGAGCCGTCGTACCCGCCCGCGGTGGATCCGTGGGACGCCTCGGGGGTGCACGCGTGGCCGCCCGGTGCCGGTGCTGACGGCACGGATCTGAGCGAGCAGTGGTCGGCGGTGGAGAGCGTCGGTGGTTGGGAGCGGTCCGACCGCACCGGTCAATGGGAGCGGTCCGTCGTCGAGGACGACAGTTGGGACCGTACGCTGCCGCCGCGCTCCGATCGGGCTGCCGAGGCGGAGGGTTGGCCGGCCCGGGACGACAGCTTCTGGCCTGGCACCCGGCTGGCCGGCGATGACCCCCGCTGGACTGATCCGCTGCCGTCTGCGCCCCGCTCGCCGGTGGTGGGCTACACGGCCCCGAGGCCGCGCAGCGCGGCTGTGCCACCTGTGGGTGCGCCACGGCGTCGGGCGGACCGGCCGGCGGCCGGGGCGGCGTCGGTGCGTCGGCGGGTCGAGTCGGCGGCCACGGGCGCGTGGGCTCGCCGCTTGGAGGACGACCTGCTCGACCCGGATCCGGGTGGGCCGTTCCGGCCGTTGCTGTACACGGCGGCCTGTTACCTGACGCCGGCGGTGCTGATCTTCGTGTGGCTGTTGACGTTGGACAGTCAGGCGCCGGCTGGTTGTGTGACCGACATCAGCGGGGGCGGGTGTGACTCACCTCGGTCCCGTGCGTTGGGGTCGCTGCTCGCCGGCTCGCCGCGTTTCGGGTTGGCGCTGGTGAGCAGTCTGGTGGTGGCGGCGCTGCTGCGTCGGGTGGGCACGACGTGGCGTTCGGCGACCATCGCGTTGGCCGCGGCGGTGGTGGGTGGTGGCCTGTCCACGGTGCTGATCAGCGTGGTGACCGGTCAACCGATCGGGTGAGCGGCTGAGAGTCGGGGCCGTGTCGCGCGGGGACAGCACCTGAGCGTGGTGCGGACGACGTACGCACGAGGGCCCGCACCGATCGCTCGGTGCGGGCCCTCGTGGTGGTGTCGCGGACGTCAGCCCTGAAGGACGTTCAGGTTGAACGACGCGGTCACGTCGGGGTGCAGCTTGATCTTCACCGGGTAGGTGCCGGTCGACTTGATGTGACCGGGCACCTCCAGCCGGCGACGGTCGAGGACCGGGCCGCTGGCCGCCTTGACGGCGTCGACGATCTCGGCCGGAGTGACCGAGCCGAAGAGCCGCCCGCCGTCGCCGGCGCGGACCTTCAGGTTGACCTTGAGACCCTCGAGCTGAGCCTTGACCTCGTTGGCGTGGTCGAGGTCGCGGATCTCGCGGGCCCC
Source organism: Micromonospora sp. NPDC085948 (assembly GCF_040686315.1). Classification (NCBI taxonomy): domain Bacteria; kingdom Bacillati; phylum Actinomycetota; class Actinomycetes; order Micromonosporales; family Micromonosporaceae; genus Micromonospora; species Micromonospora sp. NPDC085948. Next base: position 178,801 of record NZ_JBFBJW010000004.1, read on the forward strand.
ACGGGCCCGCTTGATGACCGTGACCTGCTTTTCCGCGCCCTTGGTCCAGGCGATCGCGAAGCCCTGCGGCAGCAGGTAGTTACGGCCGTAGCCGTCCTTGACCTCGACGACGTCGCCCGGGGCACCGAGGCCGGACACTTCCTGAGTCAGGATGATCTTCATATCGGTGCCTCCTCTCAGCGGGTGGTGGCCGTGTAGGGCAGGAGCGCCATCTCACGGGCGTTCTTGACCGCACGGGCGATCTGCCGCTGCTGCTGCGAGGTCACGCCGGTCACCCGACGAGCGCGGATCTTGCCGCGATCGGAGATGAACTTGCGCAGCAGCGCGGTGTCCTTGTAATCGATGTAGGCGATCCCGTCCTTGTCGAGCGGGTTCACCTTCTTCTTCGGCTTGCGCAGTGCCGCAGCCTTGGCCGTTGCACGTGCTCCTGGTTTGCGATCGCGAGCGCTAGGCGCCATTAGAACGGTGGCTCCTCGTCAAAATTGGCGCCCGAACCGGCACGCGCGGGAGAAGGAGCAGCCGAAGCCCAGGGGTCGTCGAAGTTGCCTCCGCCGCCGCCCTGGTTGCCACCGCCACCGCCGCCACCGAAGCCGCCGCCACCGCCGCCGGAGCGGGACATCTTCTGCACCTTCGCCGTGGCGTAGCGCAGCGACGGGCCGATCTCGTCGACCTCAAGCTCGATGACAGTGCGCTTCTCACCCTCGCGGGTCTCGTACGACCGCTGACGCAGCCGGCCCGACACGATCACCCGAGCGCCACGCTGCAGCGACTCGGCGACGTGCTCGGCGGCCTGCCGCCACACGGTGCATGCGAGGAACAGCGGCTCGCCATCCTTCCATTCGTTCGACGCCTTGTCCATGAAACGGGGCGTCGAAGCGACTCGGAACTTGGCGACCGCAGCCCCGGAGGGGGTGAACCGCAACTCGGGGTCATCGGTCAGATTGCCGATGACCGTGATGGTGGTGTCTCCTGCCATGACCATCTCCTCGCGCACTCAGCGTCTCGTCGTACAGGCTCGCAGAGCCGTACGACAGAGTCGCGGAGGCTGATCCGGACGAACCGGGGTTGGATGCTCTAGCGCATTTCCGGTCGGATGACCTTGGTGCGCAGCACGGACTCGTTGAGCCGGAGCTGACGGTCCAGCTCGGCCACCGCAGCAGGCGTGGCCTGCAGGTCGATGACGGCGTAGATGCCTTCGGCCTTTTTGTTGATCTCGTACGCGAGGCGCCTGCGGCCCCACACGTCGGTCTTCTCAACCGAGCCACCCGCGGTCCGAATCACGTTCAGGTACGTGTCGAGCGACGGTGCGACGGTGCGCTCCTCGAGGCTGGAATCGAGGATGACCATTAGTTCGTAGTGACGCAAGACGTGCTCACCTCCTGTGGGCTAAGCGGCCACGGTCCTTCCGTGGCAGGAGGTCTTGTGTCGTTGCCCGCACGCGCCGAGGGAACCCGACCGGACGCGGACAACCTGACCAGGATACCCGGTCCGAACGATCATGCCCGGGGAGGTCGGGTCGGCACCCGGACAGGCTGACGGGGGTCCACCGTCCGACCGTGCACCGGTCGGTGGTGGACCCCCGTCCTACGAGGCCGCGGGGCGTCCCGTCCGCATTCCTTGGGTGGGACCTGGGGAGGAACGACCACACCGATGAGGTTGGACCGGAGACGCCCCGCGGAGCTTTATCGTGTTGTTATCTGACGATACAACAGCACTCGTACCTTGTCGGAGGAAAAAGCACAAATTTCCGAGATTCTTCAACGGTCGGAATCTGCCGGACGAGGGGGCCGCCCCCGCCGCGCCGGGCCGCGTGGCGGAGGCAACCTCGCTGTCGGCCGTCGACCCCGGTCGCCGTACGCGGCGCTCGCGCCGCCTGCTGACCGGGCAGTGGTCGCCGGTTCAATCCCATCAACGACCGTCGGTCCGAGCGGTGACGTCGACGACCCACGACACCGCCCCGACCGTCGCGGCGGCGGTCAGGGTCGCGACGTAGGCTCGCTCGCATGCGTATCGGAGCCCACGTCGATTCGACCGACCCGCTGGCGGAGGCGGCTGCCCGGTCCGCCGACACCGTGCAGTTCTTCCTCGCCGACCCGCAGGGGTGGAAGGCGCCCAAGCCTCGGGAAGACGCCGAGCGGCTGCGCGCGGCCGAGGTCGACCTCTACGTGCACGCGCCGTACGTCATCAACGTGGCGACCCTCAACAACCGCATCCGGATTCCGAGCCGGAAGCTGCTGCTCGGGCATGCCAATGCCGCGGCCGCGATCGGCGCCAAGGGCCTGATCGTCCACGGCGGGCACGTCAACGCCGGGGACGACCTGGCCGTCGGCTTCGACAACTGGCGCAAGACCTTCGCGTACGCCGCCGACTCCGGCGGCTTCGGCGTGCCGGTCCTGATCGAGAACACCGCCGGGGGCGACAACGCGTGCGCCCGACGACTGGACGCACTCGCCCGACTCTGGGACGCCATCGGTGATCACGAGGTCGGCTTCTGCCTGGACACCTGCCACGCGTACGCGGGCGGCGAGGAGCTGCTCGGGCTCGTCGACCGGGTCAAGGCGATCACCGGACGGATCGACCTGGTCCACGCCAACAACTCCAAGGGCGCGTTCAACTCCGGCCAGGACCGGCACGACAACCTGGGCGGCGGAACGATCGACCCGGAACTGGTGGTGGCGGTGATTCGGGCGGCCGGGGCGCCGGTGGTCGTCGAGACACCGGGAGGCGTGGCCGGTCAGGCCGCCGACATCGACTTCCTCCGTCAGCAGCTCGGGACGGAGAGCCGGGCAGCATGACGACCGGACAGCCCGGGACCGGTAAGGCCCAGCCCTCCTCCGCCGGCCCGGACGCCGGGAAGCGACCCGCCACCGCGTCCACGACGGGCAGCCCGACCCGGCCGACCGGCACCTCCGACGCCGACAAGACGCCCGCCTCCACCACCGCTGCGACGACCGCGGACAATCCCGGGCGACCCCCGCGATCGACCGACGGTGCGAAGCCCGCACCAGCGACGAACGGCAGGCCCACGGGTGCCAGCGCCGCCACCGGCGACATCGAACCCGGCCCCGCGAAGGACGACACGACCAAGACCGGCGGTACGGGCAAAGCCAGCGACGCGGCCGAGGTCAGCGGTACGGCCAAGACCAGCGACACAGCCAAGACCAGCGGTACGGCCGAAGCCAGCGGTACGACCCCGGACGTCGCCGGCACGGACGCGCCCAAGCGGGGCTGGATCAACCGCCTGACCCGACGCGGCAAAGCGGCCAAGGGGGAGAGCGCCAAGGCCGGTACCGTCAACGACGGCGACCCGGTCAAGGACGGCGATACCAAAGCAGACGCCACCAAGGTCGATGACGCGGTCAAGGACGGCGACACCAAAGCAGACGCCACCAAGGTCGATGAACCGGTCAAGGACGGCGGCACGAAGGACGACGCGACCAAGACCGGCGGTACGGCCAAGAATGGCAAGGCGGGCGACGCCGACGGTCCGGCACAGGCCGATGGCAAGACGAAGCCGGCCGACCCGGATCGTTGGGAGGCGTTCGCTTCCGCTCCGGAGCCGAAGCCCTCCATCCTCACCCGGTCCAGCCTCGCCGTCGGCCGGTTCCTGATCCACGAGTGGACCCTGGCCGCCCTCGGCGCGCTGGCACTGGCCGTGCTGATGACCTGGCCGACGTTGCGCTACCCGCGCTACACACTCCCGCAGGACTACTGGGATCCGAGCCTGCAGGCCTGGCAGATGGCCTGGTCGGGGCACATCCTGCTGACCGACCCGGCGCACCTGTGGCAGTCCAACACGTTCTTCCCCGAGCTGTGGAGCTTCGCGTTCTCCGACACGCTGCTCGGGTACGCCCCGGCGGGGATGCTCGGCAGCGGCCCCGAGGACGCGATCCTGCGCTACAACATCATGTTCGTGCTGGCGCACGCGCTCGCCACGTTCGGGGCGTACGCCCTGGCTCGGCAGCTCGGCGCCGGCCGGATCGGCGCCGCTGTCGCCGGCGTCACCTACACCTACGCGCCGTGGCTGCTGTCCCAGGCCGGGCATCTGCACGTGCTCTCCAACGGCGGGATTCCGCTGGCGTTGGCGATGCTGGCGCGCGGGCACGGCTGGTCACTGCGGCACGGTTACCGACCCGAGCAGCGGCACGACGGGTGGGTCTACGGCGGCTGGCTGGTGGCGGCCTGGCAGCTCAGCCTCGGCTTCGGCATCGGGCTGCCGTTCGCGTACTTCCTCGGCGGCACGGTGCTGGTCGCCGTCGTCCTCTTCGTCGTGCGGCGGCTGCGCACCCGCCAGGCCGTGCCCTTCGGTCGCCGGTTGATCGTCGCGAACGTGCTCGGTGGGGTGTTGTTCGCCGGTGTGGGTGTGCTCCTGGCGTTCCCGTTCTTCCGGGTCACCGAGCTGCACCCGTACGCCGAGCGCACCATCGACGACGTCAGCATCTTCTCGCCGCCGGCGTCGGGTTTCGTGACGGCGCCGGCGGAGTCGCGGATCTGGGGTGGACTGCACGAGGGTGCCCGTGCGGCGCTGCCATGGCACCCGGAGATGACCCTGTTGCCGGGCTACGTGCTCTACGCGCTCGCCCTGGGTGGGCTGTTCTTCTCGGTCTGGCGGCTGCGGCACCGGCTGCTGCTGCTCGCCGGGGTGCTGGTGACGATGGCCTTCGCGATGGGCACCCGTTTCTTCGACGGCACCTTCACCTACGTGCCGCTCTTCGAGCACGTGCCGGGCTGGAGTGCTCTGCGTACCCCTGGTCGGTTGATGTTGTGGACCACGTTGTTGCTGGGCCTGCTCGCGGCGGGAGCGGTCACCGCGCTCACCGACCGGGTTCGTGAGCTGACCGCGCAGCGGATCCCGTCGTGGCCGGGGCCGTGGCTGCGGATGGCCACGCTGCTGCCGCTGCTGCTGGTGACCGTCGAGGGCCTGAACAGCACCCCGCATCCGGTGGTGCCGACCCAGCCGGCCGCGCTGCGTTCGGCCGAGGGACCACTGCTGGTGCTGCCCAGCAGCCAGAACCTGGATCAGCACGTGATGCTCTGGTCGACCAGCGGGTTCCCCGATGTGGTCAACGGCGGCAGCGGCTTCACACCCCGTCAGCTTGACGACGTCCGTCGGGTGAGCCAGTCGTTCCCCAACCAGACAAGCGTCGACTACCTACGCACGCTCGGCGTCCGGACGGTGGTGCTGCTGCGCGACCAGGTGCCCGGCACGCCGTGGGAGATCACCATCGACGCGCCTGTCGAGTCGCTCGGCATCACCCGCCAGGAAGTCGGGGACGCGGTCGTCTATCGCCTGTGAAGCTTTAGGGCGGGTTTTCGGGGGAGCCCACCCGGCTCCGGGCGGTCAGGCTTGATCCCTGCGCCGGGCGGGCTCCCCCGAAAAACCCCGACGTGGTGCAGGCCGCGTTCGGCCTAATTGTCAGGTAGCTGCGGCGGGCTCGGGTCGGGGTTCGCTGCTCGTCTCTCTGCGGCGCCAGCGGTCCAGCCACGGCGCATCCGGTGCGCCGTCGAGGACGCCGCCGTCCGGGTCGTCCGGGTAGGTGGCCCGCACCACGTCCCGCTCGGGGTGCAGGATCTCCTTGATGACGAACACGCAGAGCACGACCACGGTGGTCAGCCGCAACGTCGAGGCCAGCACGAACACCCCCTCCGGAAAGACCGGGCGGGTGGTGGCCGCGCCGAGCAGCTCACCGTAGAAGGCGACGAAGTAGCAGACCTCGGCGATCTGCCAGGCCAGGAAGGCACCCCACTTGGGTCGGGCCAGCACCACCAGCGGCAGGAGCCACAGCACGAACTGCTGCGACCAGACCTTGCTGAAGATGAGGAACGCCGCGACCACCAGGAAGGCGAGCTGACCCAGCCGCGGTCGGCGCGGCGCCCGCAACGCAAGCACGGCCACACCGAGGCAGGCCAACCCGAACAGCGCGTACGAGAGGTTGTTGAGGGTGGGGATGTTGGCGTTCAGCCACTCGAACGGGCCGAGTTGGCCGGGGTCGTTGCCGACCTTGCCGTCCAGGTAGCGCCCGATGTACCAGAGGGTGCCCCAGTCGATCGGCCGGGTGGTGTTCAGCTCGAAGAACCGGTCCCAGTTGTCCGGGTAGGCCCGTGCGGCGGGCAGGTTCACCAGCACCACGGCGGCGACCGCCGTACCGGTGGCGGTGAGCGCGGCGCGGAGCCGGTCGGCCCGCAGCGCGAGAACGAGGATCGGCCCGAGCAGGAACAACGGCCACAGCTTCGCCGCGCCGGCCAGTCCGAGTAGTACGCCGGCGAGCGCGGGTCGTTTTCGGGCCCAGGCCAGCAGGCCGAAGGCGGCCAGCCCGATGGCCAGCAGGTCCCAGTTGACGGTGGCGGTGAGCACCAGCGCCGGGGCGAGTGCGAACAGCGCGGCGTCCCAGGGTCGTCTGCGGCGCAGCGCCAGGAGCACCGCCACCGTGGCCACCGCCAGCGCGCCCAGCACCAGCGCGTTGAGGTTGTAGAACCACTGGCCCTGGTTGATGCTCGGGTCGCCGGCACCGACGGCGTGCACCGGCAGGCCCAGCGCGCCCATGAAGTAGCCGGTCAGCACCGGGTACTCCACCGGGTGGTCACGGTAGGGCACCTTGCCCTCGTTGAGCCCTTCGGCGTAGTACAGGGCGAGGACGTCGGTGTAACAGAACCGGTTGTACTGGACGTTGTTCTGCCAGGCACCGTCCTGGCAGGGCGACTTCTGCACCCAGTGCAGCGCAAGGGTGAGGCAGGCCAGGGCCAGCACGATCCGGACGGCGGTCCAGAAGCGACGCTCCTGGCCGGCCGGCTGGTCCAGCGCGGTCGCGTGGTCGCCCAGTGGGCCGCCGATGGCGCCGGAGAGGCCGCGGACGAACCCGTCGGATCGGGACGGGTGGTCGGTGGTTCCGGCGTCGTCGATGCCGGGCGTCGACTGGGTGCTCATGAGAAGGCATCCTGCCGTATGACCGGGGTGGTCGTCCCGTCCCGACGCGGAGAGATCTGGGTACGGAAACGCCGCCGCCGGCCGAACAGATCGTCCGGCCGGCGGCGGCGTCGTGCGAAGTTGCGGGTCAGTCCCGGTTCGGTGGCACGCCGGGCAGCAGTCCACCACCGCCGCCGCCACCTGGTCCACCGGGTCCGCCTGGCCCACCGGGACCGCCGGGATTACCGCCCGGGTTGCCACCAGGATTGCCGCCGGGGTTACCACCCGGGTTACCGCCGGGGACCGTGCAGAACGGGTCGGTCAGCGGGTCGCAGCCCGGTTGGCCCGGGAGACCGGGCAGGCCCGGAGTGGGGGGCGGCGGCTCCTTGCCGTTGCCCTTCGTGGCGTCACCCTCGCCGGTGACGCTGGGTAGGGGGATCTCCTCCAGGCCCTTGAGGGCGGAGTTCATGTACTTCTCCCAGATGGGGCCGGGGAGCGTCGAACCACCGATGTCCTTGCCGCTGGCGAGCTTGATCTGCGGCTTCTTCGGGTCCCGGCTGCCCACCCACACCGCGGTGGCATTCTGCGGGGTGTAACCGACCGTCCAGGCGTGCGAGTTGTCCTCGTCGTCGTACTCCCAGGTGCCGGTCTTGGCGGCGGCCTGACGGCCGTCTTCCAGGGAGATGTCGTTGGGGCGCGGGATCTGCTTCAGGACACCTGTGACCTCGTCGGTGATCTTCTTGGGGATCCGCTGTTCCGGCTTGATGCGCTCGCTGCCGACGACCTTCCACTTCCCGGTGTCCGTGTCCTGCTGCTCCACCTTGATGACGAAGTGGGCCTTGATGTACTTGCCGTCGTTGGCGAAGGTGGCCATCGCGTTGGCGTGGTCGAACACGGTGATCGGGTACTTACCGAAACCGGTGTAGTTGTCGAACGGGTTCGGCCCCTTCTTCGACAGGTCGAAGGCCTGCGGCGGGTCGACGCCCCACATGGTGGTCACGCCAGCCTTGTGGGCCATGTCGACGACCTTCTCGACGCCGATTTCCTTGGTGACCCAATAGAAGGGCACGTTGTACGACTGGACCGTCGACTCCTCGAGGGTGCAGTACTTGCCGCACTTGAGGTTGGTGCGGCCCGCGTTTCCGATCGCCACCTTGGAGCCCTCGGGCTTGTACGGCGTGGGGTCCCAGTGCGACTTGACCGAGATGCCCGCCTCGATGGCCGCGGCCAGGGTGTACACCTTCATCGACGAGCCCGGCTGGTGGCCACCGGTCAGGTCGCCGTTCTTGTCGACGTTCTTGCCGGCGTAGTCGAAGTCGGCGCCGCTGTCACCGCCGTAGTAGGCGAGCACCCGACCCTTCGACGGGTCGATCGACACCACCGCCGCCATCAGGTTCTTCGGCTGGTCGTTGAGCTCGGAGCCCTTCTTGGACTGCATCGCCGTGTTCTCGGCGGCGGCCTGGAGCTTCGGGTCGATGGTGGTGGTGATCCGGTAGCCGCCGTCCCGCAGCGCGTCCACGCAGCTCGTCTTGCCCTCCGCGCCGCTGTCGGAGCAGAGGCCCATCGCGTCCATCTCTTCGCGGACGTAGTTGATGACGTTGCCCCGCGGGCTGTCGACACCGAACCCGTTCCCGCCCTTCTTCGGCGGCAGCACCTTCGGGTAGGCGGTCGGCGACGCGGGCTCCCCCGGGGCGTCGACCCAGCCTTCCTTCTTCATGCCGGAGATCACGTAGTCCCACCGTGACTTGGCGTCGGGCATGTTGACCGCGGGATCGAAACCCTTGTGGCTGCTGCTCGCCACCGGCTGCTTGATGACCGCCGCGAGCACCGCGCCCTCGCCCACGGACAGGTCCTTCGCCGCCTTGCCGAAGTACGTCTGTGCCGCGGCCTCGATGCCGTAGGCGCCGCGTCCGAAGTAGATGACGTTGAGGTAGTGCTGCATGATCTCCGGCTTGTCGTACTGCTCGCTCAGCTTGGAGGCGAGGATGGCCTCCTTCACCTTGCGGCCGTACGAGTCGTCCTGGAGGTTCTCGAACGCGTTGCGGGCGTACTGCTGGGTGATGGTCGAGGCACCCTGCTTGTCGCCACCGGTGATGTTGTTCCATCCGGCCCGGACGATGCCCTTGTAGTCGACGCCGGAGTGCCGGTAGAAGTTGCGGTCCTCGGCGGCAGCCACCGCGTGCTGCACGTGCACGGGGATCTGGTTGATGGTGACGAAGGTGCGGTTCTCGCTGCCCAGCTTGGCCAACGGCGTCCTGCCGTCCTTGGCGTACACCGTGGTGGACAGCGGCAGCGGCAACTCGTTGGGCATGACCACGTTCGTCGAGTAGTAGGTGAACCCGACCACGCCGACGCCAGCCAGCATGATGAAGATCGCGACGCCGGCGATCAGCAGGTTCATCCGCTTGCGCTTCTTCGAGCGCGCCGCGCCCGCGCCGCCCGCACCACGACCGCCCCGACCCGGGCCGTTGGGTCCACCGGGACCGTTGGGCCCACCCGGCCCACCTGATCCACCGGAGACCGGAGAGACGCTCGCCCGGGCGACCGCGGCCCGGCCACCCACCGACGCGGAGCCGACGCTGGCTCGACCCGCCGAGGCGGTACCGACCGAGGCGGCACCGACCACCGCCCGACCCGCCGGCGCTCCGGGTGCCGGGGACACCGGCACCGAGGCCCGTCCGGCGCCGGCACGTCCGGCAGCCGCGCCAGGTCCGGGCGACACCGGCACCGAGGCGCGTCCCGGTGCCGGCGACACCGGCACGGAGGCACGTCCTGATCGGCCCGGGGTCGCCGAGCCCACCGAGGCGGATCCGGCTGCCGCGCCACCCCGCGGCGGCACCGACGCCGATCCGCCCACCGTGGCCCGCCCGCCGGCGGCCGGCGGCGTCACCGAGGCGCGAGCCGGTGCTGCCGCTCCGCCCCCCGAAGCCGACCAGCCACTTCCGCCGGAGTCACCGCCGGGCCGGCGGCGCGCGTCGTCCGCGCCCGGCCCGGGGTCGCCCGCCGGGGCCGGGTACTGGGCCCGGCCGCGCGCAGAACTGGGATCGCCGTACGAGTTCATTCCTCACACCCTGCCGGTCGCGGTGGGGCGCGACTGCGCCGCCACCGGGTTGCCGTGAGTTGCTTCACCCGCGACGACGGCACAGGGGTGCCGCCTCGCCGAGGTCAATGCTGTATCAATCGGGCCAATCGGACCAACGAGCGGTCGGCCGTCCCGGGTTTCGTCGATGGCCCCGAGGCCGGTCCAACCTGCTGCGATCACCGTTGCGCCTCTCGCCTCCGCCGACCCGCACCTTCGGCGGCCGCGACACTCTGCTCGCCGGCACCGTCGCTGTCGCCGGTCAGACCATCCCGGCCGAGCAGGTACTGCTCGACGAGATGGTTCCAGTCGCAGCCGAGGCACACCTCCACCACGAAGACCTGAAACTCACGCAGTGTCATCGCCAGCACGGGCAACTCGGTGAGCGTCCGTGCCTGCCCGGCGGACTGCTTGAGCTCGTCGCCATAAATGTAGTGGACGAGGGTCAGGTTTTCACTGCGGCAGATCGGGCAGCGCCGGTCCGTCGGCTCTCCGTGGAACCGGGCGGCGTTCTTCAGGTACGGCGACGCGTCGCACACGTCGTACGTGCCGACCCGGCCGGCCAGGAGCTCACGCAGCACTGCTCGCTTCTGAAGCGAGTAGTCGACGACCTGGCGCTGCGTACGCATGCGAAGAAGGGTACGCGGTCCGGCCCAAGCAGGCGACCATGCTCACGATCCGTGACGACAGGGTCTCAGATTGGGGGGTTTGCCCTGGCCGGCGCAACCCGCTAACGTGCGATGTATCGGTCCGATACATCGCGGCGGTCACCGCTCCACGCCGGAGGGGAAAGAGAGGGTGGCACGTGCTCGAGTTCGCCATCCTCGGCCTCCTGCAGGAGTCTCCGATGCACGGCTATGAGCTGCGCAAGGAGCTGACCGCCAAACTCGGCGCGATCCGGGCGGCGATCAGCTACGGCTCGCTCTACCCGACCCTACGCAGGCTCCAGGCGGCGGGTTGGATCACCGAAGCTGCTGAGACACCCGCCACTGCCGAGGAGGTTCCCGCGCTGACCAGCCGACGAGGTCGGGTGGTCTACAAAATCACCGCGGACGGCAAGGAACGCTTCGCCCAGCTGATCGCACAGGCCGGACCCGAGACGTACGACGACACGGGCTTCGGGGTGCACTTCGCGTTCTTCGCCCGGACCGACCAGGCGACCCGACTGCGCATTCTGGAGGGTCGCCGCCGCAAGATCGAGGAGCGTCGCGAAGGGCTTCGTGACGTGCTGGGCCGGGCAGCCGAGCGCCTCGACGCTTACACCTTGGAATTACAGCGCCACGGCCTTGACGCCTGTGAGCGCGAGGTCCGCTGGCTGGAGGAGCTCATCGCCAACGAGCGCTCCGGCCGAGCCCCGACGGTCCCGCACACCGGGACGGCCGGTGGCCGACGAGAAGACAACAGCCCGCCTCCGCCTGGAGAGACCAGGAATGAGCGGCCGTGACAGAAAAGAAGGAGGCAGACGCTATGGGCTCCGTCCGCGTCGCCATCGTCGGTGTGGGTAACTGCGCCTCGTCCCTGGTTCAGGGCGTCGAGTACTACCGGAACGCCAACCCGAACGACCGCGTCCCGGGTCTCATGCACGTCGCCTTCGGCGACTACCACGTCAACGCCGTCGAGTTCGTCGCGGCATTCGACGTGGACGCCAAGAAGGTGGGCATGGACCTCGCGGAGGCGATCGTCGCCAGCGAGAACAACACCATCAAGCTCTGCGACGTGCCGCCGACCGGCATCACCGTCCAGCGCGGTCCGACCTTCGACGGTCTGGGCCAGTACTACCGCGAGATCGTCGAGGAGTCCGACGCCACCCCCGTCGACGTGGCGCAGGCGCTGCGCGACGCGCAGGTCGACGTCGTCGTCTGCTACCTCCCGGTCGGCTCCGAGCAGGCCGCCAAGTTCTACGCCCAGGCCGCGATCGACGCCGGCTGCGCGTTCGTCAACGCCCTGCCGGTCTTCATCGCCTCCGACCCGGAGTGGGCCCAGAAGTTCACCGACGCGGGCCTGCCGATCGTCGGCGACGACATCAAGAGCCAGGTCGGTGCCACCATCGTGCACCGCGCGCTGGCGAAGCTCTTCGAGGACCGCGGTGTCGAGCTGCTGCGCACGTACCAGCTCAACTTCGGCGGCAACATGGACTTCATGAACATGCTGGAGCGCAAGCGGCTGGTCTCGAAGAAGATCTCGAAGACCCAGTCGGTCACCTCGCAGATCCCGCACGAGATGAGCAAGAGCGACGTGCACATCGGCCCGTCGGACCACGTGCCGTGGCTGGACGACCGCAAGTGGGCGTACATCCGCCTGGAGGGCCGCTCGTTCGGTGACACCCCGCTGAACGCCGAGCTCAAGCTCGAGGTGTGGGACTCTCCGAACTCGGCCGGCGTCATCATCGACGCGGTCCGGGCCGCGAAGATCGCGCTGGACCGGAAGATCGGCGGCCCGATCCTGTCGGCCTCGTCGTACTTCATGAAGTCCCCGCCCGTGCAGTACGCCGACCACGACGCCCACCAGGCCGTCGAGGAGTTCATCGCCGGCGAGGTCGAGCGCTGACCCGCTGAGCGGCAAGTACGGCCGAGGGCCGGGTCCGTCGGGACCCGGCCCTCGCCGCGTTCGATGCCTCGCTTCGCGGTACGGCGGTCGAGCTACGCCCCGCTCGGCCTGTTCTTCATGGCCCGGGCCATCCGCTTCGCCTTGCGATCGGCCAGCGACTCGGCGCTGCGCCCCGTCGCGTTGACGGAGTACGGCAGGAAGTCCGTCTCGACCCAGCCGTAACCGACCACGAACGCCGTGACGTCGAGGACGACGTGTGTGGTCTGGAGCGCGTAGATGGAGATGGCGTCGGCGTCGTACCCGATGCCCGACATGAACGCGTTCGAGTAGACCCCGTTGGCCTCGTGGTTGAGCGACGCGAAGCTCGGCGGACGCGGGGTGCCGTACGGGAAGATCTGCAGGAAGCCCGGGCCGGCCGCGGACGTCGCGGTGACGATGCCGAAGAGCGCGTCACCGGCATGCACGAAGTCATCCAGCGCGACGTGAATCGTCTGACCGCCCCGCAGGCGGCCGGCCGAATCCAGGGTGGTCGCCGAGGCATTCGTGATCCGGCCGCGCCGACCCGCCTCACGGGTGTCGATGACCCGCTGCGGCACGACTGGCACGATCTGGTTCGAGTTGCCGGTGGTGAACACGTAGTCCGGGATGGAGATGTCGCCGTCCCGGAAGGAAATCACCTGGAAGTTGCCGCGCCGGTCCACGCCCATGGAGCCGACCGGCGCTTGTTCACTCAGAAAGTCACCGCTGGGGGTCAGCACGAGCGGCGGGCCGGCCAACTCGAATTCGCCGCTCGCCGCGAGGTTCGTGTTCTCCAACCGCAGGGTCGGTCCGACCGCCGGGTTGACCAGCGCGGTGGTGCCACCGCCGTTGACGACGTTGTTGGCAGCCTGGATCACCGGCTGACCCGGGTCGGCCTGAGCCTGGCCGGCGACTGCCGCACCGACCACCGTGGTGCCGGCGACGCCGGCGGCCACGGTGCCCGCGCGGCGCAGCAACTGCCGCCGGCCGACGGTCTTGTCCTGGTTTTCGGTCATGGGTACCCCCGCGAAAGTGGAAATGACGCCCGATCATGACCGTTCCGGTGACGTACCGACATCGACCGGTCGGCCGATAGTCAGGATCTGGCCCGCGACACCGTGGCCGGTCGGCCGATCAGGACCAGGCGTGACGCAGGGCGACCACGGCCTCCAGCTCCAACAGTTTGACCTTGCGCGGCAGGCCCCCACCGAACCCGACCAGCTTGCCGCCCGCGCCGACGATCCGGTGACACGGCACGATCACCGGCACCGGGTTGCGGTTGCAAGCCACACCCACCGCCCGGGCCGCCCCGGGATCGCCGACCCGCCGCGCCACCTCGCCGTAGGTAAGCGTCTCGCCGTACGGGATGCGCGTCATCTCCCGCCACACGGCCCGCTCGAAGTCCGAGCCGCGCGGCGTCGACACCGGAACGGTGAACGCGGTCAGCTCACCGGCGAAGTAGGCCCGCAGCTCGGCGACGACCTGCCGGGACAGCAGGTCGTCGGGTTCCTCGGTGGCTGCCTCGACCCGGCCGAAATGGGTGCCGCAGACGCTCGTGTCATCGGTGGCGACGGAGAACTCACCGATCGGTGAGTCGAGCACGGTCCAACGCATCGCCCCATTCTCCCCGACCCGGACGACACCGGGCGGACCCGTCGCCCGGCGGCGGCCCGCGTTGCGTGACGTCGATACCGTGCAGGTCGTGGCAACGGGGACGCTCATCTTTCTGATCATCGGCGGGGCGGGCATCGGGGTGCTCGCGCTCGCGCTGCTCGGCACCGAGCTGTTCCAGTTCGGGCACGCCGACGTGGACGGTCCGATCTCGCTCGAAACGGTTGCCGGCTTCGCCGGGGCGTTCGGGTTCGGCGGGGCCATCGTCAACGAACTGCTCGGTGCGCGTACCCCCGGCATGGTCGTCGGTGCGGCGGCCGGCGGCGTGCTCGCGGCCGTGCCCACCGCGTGGTTGGCGTCCCGACTGAGCCGGGCGGCGCGGAACATGCACACCGACCCCACCCCCACCCGCGACGACCTGGTCGGCGCGCTCGGCCTGGTCGTGACCCCGGTGCCGGCGCAGGGCTACGGCGAGGTCCGGGTACGCCTCGCCGGCCAACCGGTGAAGCTCAGCGCCCGCGCGGACCAGCCGATACCGATCGGCGCCCAGGTCTTCGTCGTGCAGGCGCTCAGCGAGACCAGCGTGCACGTCGAGACCTACTGATCTCCTCCTCGTAGACGGGACTCCTCATATGGCCCTGCTCATCGCCATCGGCGGCGCGGTTCTCCTCGCGCTCATCCTGGTGCTCTTCGTGCTCTCCCGGATCAAGGTGGCCGGGCCGAACGAGGCGTTCATCGTGACCGGCCGCAAGGGTCGCACCACGCAGACCGCCGACGGCGGCCGGTCGACCGACAACTCCGGGCAGAAGGTCGTGCTGGGCGCCTCGGTCTTCGTGCTGCCGGTGGTGCAGAAGCTTCAGTCCCTCGACCTGTCCAGCCGCCGGATCGACGTCGGCATCCGGGGCGCGGTCAGCAAGCAGGGCATCCGCGCCGACCTGCACGGGGTGGCGATCGTCAAGGTCGGCGGGACCGAGGACGCGATCCGGGCCGCCGCCCAGCGGTTCCTGCACCAACAGGACGAGATCGACAACTTCACCCGGGAGGTGCTGGCCGGCGCGCTGCGTTCGATCGTCGGCCGGCTCACCGTCGAGGAGGTCATCCGGGACCGGGCGGCGTTCGCCAGCGCGGTCGCCGAGGAGGCCGAGCACTCGATGACCAACCAGGGTCTCGTGCTGGACACCTTCCAGCTCCAGGACATCCTCGCCGA
Source organism: Micromonospora sp. NPDC085948 (assembly GCF_040686315.1). Lineage (NCBI taxonomy): Bacteria > Bacillati > Actinomycetota > Actinomycetes > Micromonosporales > Micromonosporaceae > Micromonospora > Micromonospora sp. NPDC085948. Next base: position 194,167 of record NZ_JBFBJW010000004.1, read on the forward strand.
GGGCTCCTACCTGCAGGACCTGGGCCGGCCGGAGGCCGCCCGGGTGCTCAAGGACGCGGCCATCGCCGAGGCGCGCGCCCGCCAGCAGGCGGAGCAGGAACGCCTGCTCGCCGAGGAGGCCATCGCGGAGGCCAACCGGAACCTGTCCCTGAAGCAGGCCGGCATCCAGGCCGAGATCGACGCGGCGAAGGCGAAGTCCGCCGCCGCCGGGCCGCTCGCCCAGGCGGAACGGGATCAGGCGATCCTCTCCGAGCAGCAGAAGGTCGCCGAGCGCAACGCCGAACTCAAGCAGCGCCAACTGGACACCGAGGTGCGCAAGCCCGCCGATGCGGCCCGGTACAAGGTGGAGCAGGAGGCCGAGGCGTCCCGCGCGGCGGCGGTGCTGCACGCCGACGCGCAGCGGCAGTCGGTCATCGCGGCCGCGCAGGCCTCCGCCGAACAGGCGCGGCTCACCGGTGAGGGCGAGCGGGCCCGGCGTGCCGCGCTCGCCGAGGCGAACGCGATCGAGGGCGCCAAGGAGGGTGAGGCCGAGCAGCGCCGCCGTTCCGCGATCGCCGAGGCGGTGGAGCGGGAGGGTCAGGCCGAGGCAGCGGCCATCCTGGCCAGGGGTGAGGCCGAGGCGGACGCGATGGCGCGCAAGGCCGAGGCGTTCGCCGCGTACGGGGAGGCGGCGGTGTTGGACCTGCTGGTCAAGGTGCTGCCGCAGGTGGTGGAGGCGGCCAGCGCGCCGATCGGGGCGATCGACAAGATGACTGTCATCTCGACCGACGGCGCGTCGTCGCTGACGAAGTCGGTGGCTGGCAACGTGGCCCAGGGGCTCCAGCTCGGCAGTGACCTGACCGGGATCGACCTGGCCGGCCTGCTGGGCCGGCTCGGTGCGGCGTCGACCCCGGCCGGCAACGGCACGTCCGCCGGCAAGGGCACCGTCTCCGTCGACGGGACTGCCGTCGAGAGCCGCTGACGACGAACGCCGACGGCGCCGCTTCCGGTTCGGGAGGGGCGCCGTCGGCGTACGCCGGGATGATCGACTCGGTCTCCTGGAAGTCGGGCCATCCGAAAGTGCCGGGATGCCGCGACTTCTCCTAAACCGAGTCGATCATGGCGCGGGTCGCGACGCGACCCGGCGGGGTTAGGTGATCAGGCCCTCCGCGCGGGCCCAGCGCAGCAACTCGGCCTCGGCGGCGTCGCGGTCCAGCGGGCCGTGCTCGAGGCGCTGCTCCTTGAGGTGCTTCCACGCCCGCCCGACGACCGGCCCGGGCGGTACGCCGAGCAACTCCATGATCGCGTTGCCGTCCAGGTCGGGGCGGACCCGGGCCAGGTCCTCCTCGGCCTCGATCCGGGCGATCCGCTCCTCCAGCGCGTCGTAGTCCGCCGCGAGCTGGGCGGCCTTGCGCCGGTTACGGGTCGTGCAGTCCGAGCGGGTCAACTTGTGCAACCGGGGCAGCAGGTCACCGGCATCGGCGACGTAGCGACGCACCGCCGAGTCGGTCCACTCGCCCCGCCCGTACCCGTAGAAGCGCAGGTGCAGCGCGACGAGGGCGGTCACCTTCGCGGTGACGTCCTTCGGGTACCGCATCGCCTTCATCCGGGCCTTGGTCAGCCGGGCGCCGACCACCTCGTGGTGGTGGAAGCTGACCCGACCGTCGGACCCGACCGCCTTCGTCGCCGGCTTGCCCGCATCGTGCAGGAGGGCGGCCATCCGCAGGATGAAGTCGCAGCCCTCCTCCTCGTAGGAGACCGCGTTCTCGACGACCGTCAGGGTGTGCTCGTAGACGTCCTTGTGTTGCGCGTGCTCGTCGATCTCCAGCTTCAGGCCGGTCAGCTCCGGCAGGAACCGCTCGGCGAGGCCGGTGTCGACAAGCAGCCGCAGACCGGTGATCGGGTCGGTGCCGCAGAGCAGCTTGGTGAACTCGTCCCGGATCCGCTCGGCGGTGATCCGGTCCAGGTCGGCGGCCATCTCACTCATCGCCAGGTGCACGTCCGGGTGCACGGCGAAGCGCAACTGGGCGGCGAACCGGGCGGCCCGCAGCATCCGCAACGGGTCGTCGCCGAACGACTCACCCGGGGTGCTCGGAGTCCGGATCACCTTGGCCGAGATGTCCTCCAGGCCACCGTGTGGGTCGGTGAACCGGTGCTCCGGCAGGCTGACCGCCATCGCGTTGATCGTGAAGTCGCGCCGCTTGAGGTCCTCGTCGAGGCTGGTGCCGTACACCACCACCGGATTGCGACTGACCTGGTCGTACGACTCGGCCCGGAAGGTGGTGACCTCCAGCCGGAGGCCGTCGCGCTGCGCGCCGATGGTGCCGAACTCGCGACCGGTCTCCCAGATCGACTCGGCCCAGCCCTTGAGGATCCGCAGCGTCTCGTCGGGATGCGCGTCGGTGCAGAAGTCGAGGTCGTCACCGAGTCGGCCGAGCAGGGCGTCCCGCACCGAACCGCCCACCAGGTGCAACTCGTGACCGGCGCGGACGAACCGGCGGCCCAACTCGTCGGCGACCGGAGAGACCCGGAGCAGTTCGGCGACGGCGTTGCGCTGCGCGGCGGTGAGTTCGCGGCGGTCGGCGGCGTGGGGAGCGGAGGCGTCGGACATGGGATCGCCAGCTTATCGGGCCGGGGTGTGATCCGATCCGCCGGGCGCGGGGTAACGGGTGGGGGTTGACTATGGTCTGTGGCGTGCGGGTCGGTGTCCGGCTCGACGTACCCCTGGGAGGCTGGAGATGAGCGGCGGGCTCTACCGCAGCGCCAACGCCACGCCGGACGGTAACGTGCCGCCGGCTGACGGGGCGATCTTCATCTCCGCGGAGCCGCTGAACCAGCCCGGGGTGGAGGCCACGGCGCCCCCGCCCGAGGTCGTCGGCGAAACCAGCGCCGCCGCGAACAGCGCGGTCATGGCGATCGGCAGCCTGGTGAGCCGGGGCACCGGGTTCATCCGGAACCTGATGATCGGTGCCGCCCTCGGCAACCTGATCGGCAACGCCTACACGACAGCCATCTTCCTCCCCAACCAGGTGTACGAGTTCCTGCTCGGCGGGGTGCTGACCAGCGTGCTGATCCCGGTGCTGGTCCGTCGACGCAAGAGCGACGCGGACCGGGGCGAGGCGTACGCCCAACGGCTGCTCAGCCTCGCGGTGCTGGCGCTGGCCGCGGCAGCCCTGATCGCCGTGGTGTCGGCGCCGGTGCTGACCACCATCTACGCCAGCGGCAAGGACGAGGCCTACACGAAGCTGATCACGCACCTGTCGTGGCTGATCCTGCCGATGCTGTTCTTCACCGGCGTCAGCGCGTTGATCGCCGCGGTCCTGAACACCCGGGGGCACTTCGCCGCGCCGATGTGGGCGCCGATCCTCAACAACCTCGTGGTGATCGGCGTCTTCGGTCTCTACATCCTGGTCTACGGGGCGAAGGGACTACAGCCGTCGGAGATGGGCCTCGGCCGGATTCTGCTGGTGGGTGGCGGCACCCTGCTCGGCGTGGCGGTGCAGACCGCCGGCCTGCTGCCGGCACTGCGCAAGGTCGGCTTCCGCTGGAAGTGGCGGTTCGACTTCCGCGAGCTGGGGCTGCGCGAGCTGGCCAAGCTCGGCGCCTGGATGTTCTGCTACGTGGCCGTCAACCAGCTCGGCCTCTTCGTGGTGGTCAACCTCCTCACCCGTGCCGCGGGCACGGACCAGGCCGGCATCCTGATCTACAACAACGTCTTCCTGTTGCTGATGATGGCGCACGGCATCATCGCCGTCTCGATCATCACCGCGCTGATGCCCCGGATGGCCGCCGCGGCAGCGGACGGACGGTTCCACGACGTCACCGCCGACCTCTCGCGGGGTGTCCGGATGGTGACAGCGGTGCTCGCGCCGATCGCGGTCTGCTACGCCGTGCTGTCCACCCCGATCTCGGTCGTGGTCTTCCGGTACGGCGCGTTCACCGCCGAAAACGCGACGGCGACGTCCACCGTTCTGCTGGCCGCCGCGCTCGCCCTGGTGCCGTTCGCGATCAGTCAGCTCTTCACCTTCGCCTTCTACGCGCTGCCGGACACCCGCACCCCAGCCCTGATCAACATCCCGGTGGTGGCGCTGCGGGTGGGCGTACAGATCGTGCTGTTCGCCGCGTTCGCCGCGCACTTCGCGGCCGCCGGCATGATGATCGGCAACGCGGTCTCGTACGTGGCGGCGGCGGTCGCCTCCGCCTGGTTGCTGCGGCCCCGGGTCGGCCGGATCGGGCTGGGCGCCATCATGCGCACCCTCGGCCGGGTCGTGGTCGCCGCCCTCGGCGCGGCACTTGTCGGATGGTTGGTGATCAGCCTGCTGCCCGGCGGCGACCGGCCAAGTTGGATCGAGGCGGCGATCCAACTCGTCATCGGCGGCGCGGTGGTCGGCGGCAGCTACCTGGGCCTGGCCATGCTGCTGCGGATCGGCGAGATCACCGAGGTGGTCGGCATGGTCCGCCGCCGCCTTGGTCGCTGACCGACAGTGATCGATTACAAAAGTTTGCGAACACACGGAATGTGACCACGGATCACCAGGCTGGGGACACAGCTGTGGATAACTCCGCGATTCGCCGGTCAACCACCGCATCAGCCTGTGGATAACCAACCGTACGGCTGAGGGTGGCCAGCCAATCGGCGGGAACAGGCACGGTGGCGGGAGCGCCACACCAGTCCAGCCCCGGCGTCGGTTACTTGCGGTGAAGCCGTAGATTAGCTAGTACATGTGCCAGCAACGTGGCTGACAACGGTCGTAACCGGACGAGTTCTTCGACTGCCGGAAGCCCGTCGGGTACGGCGGGAAGATGACATGTCGGGGAGACGGGCAACCCGGGTAAGGTCGCTCTCGACGGGTACGGCAGGGGCCGACGCTGCGCGTCGACACCGGTCGGCCGGTTCCTTCAACGGCAGAGCGGGAAGCCACATGCCCAGCAGTGCGGGTCCATCGATCGACACGATCACCGAGGGAGGACGGGTGACCCAGGTCGGCGAGGGTCAGGAGGCGGACGAAAGCGCTCCTCCGGTCATGACCTTCGGTGCTCCCACGGCCGGTGAAGTCCTCGCCGAGCGATACGAGCTGGTTGAGCACATCAACAACGACAGCGCGGGTCGGCTGGTCTGGCGCGGGGTCGACGTCATCCTGCGCCGTCCCGTCGCGGTGGTGCTGCGCTACCCGGGTGGCGACTCCGCCACCGAGATGCTCCAGGCCGCCGTCGCGGCGAGCCGGGTCATCCACCCCAACCTGGTCGGCGTCTACGACGCGATCGACGAGGCCGAGCGGGCGTACGTGGTGCGCGAGTGGGTCGACGGGCAGTCCCTGCGCGACCTGGCGGCCGACGGCCCCCTGGACCCGGCCCGCGCCACCGCGATCGGCAACGCCGTCGCGAGCGCCCTCGCCGCCGTGCACGCCACCGGCATGGTCCACGGCAACGTCCACCCCGGCACCGTCATGATCAGCGACGAGGGCCGCGTGGTCCTGGCCGACGCACGCACCGATGGCGCAGACAGCCAGGAGAACGACATCCGGGCGGTCGGCGGCATCCTCTACTTCGCCCTCACCGGCTCGTGGCCGCACGCCGAGGCACCGCTGCACGGCGCCACCGCCGGTCACGGCCGGGCCGCCATTCCGGACGCCGTTCGGGACGCCGGTGGTGGCATCGCGGCACCACGTCAGGTCCGGGCGGGCGTGCCCGCGTACCTGGACGACCTGACCATGGATCTGCTCGACGCCGAGATCGCGCCGCCGTCCTCCGATGTGCTCGCCGCCGAGTTGGCCCGACTGGACGTGCCGGCCGAGGAGGAGCACTACCTCGACAACAGCGGCCCGCTGCGGTTCGCCGGCGAGACCGGAGAAGAGCCGTCGCCGTTGGCCGCGGCCGGCGGTCGTAAGGTCGCCATCGGCATCGCCGGCCTGCTGGCGGTGGCCCTGGTCGGTCTGCTGATCGGGATCAGCACGCTCGGCGACAAGGAGCCGCAGGCGGGCCAGAGCCCCGTTCCGTCGTCGAGCGCCCCGGCCAACGAGACCACTCCGGCCGCCGTCGCGGTTCGCAAGCTCCCTGTGAAGGATGTTCGGATCATCGACCCGGACAGCCAGGTGCGCGACGAGCTGGACGGCGCCAAACAGGTGACCGACGGCGACCCGGACAAGGTTTGGGGCACCGACACGTACACGACCGCCAAGTTCGGCAACAAGAAGCAGGGCATGGGGGTCTGGCTGGACCTCGGCGCGCCGCACACGGTCAAGTCGGTGCAGGCCGTCCTCTCGGCCCGCGGCGCGTCCGCCCAGCTCCTCACCGGCACCATCAACCCGCCGTCGACCTCCGACGGCGACAAGCAACTGATCACCAACTACAAGACCGAGAAGACCACCATCGGGCAGCCCTTCCAGGACCACGACGGCACCACGATGGCGTTCGACGGCTTCGACGCCGACGCGAAATACCAGTACCTGCTGTTCTGGATCACCGAGTTGCCGGCCAGTGAGCGGGGCTTCCAGGTCGACGTCCAGGAGATCACGGTCCAGGGGTCGTGATCCTGGCAGCTCCGTCGTGGCACCGCATCCGCAGGACGTGGTGATGGACGGGCGCGCCGACGCTTCGGATCTGGAGCTGCTGCGCGCCCACGTCGACGGCGACCGGCAGGCCTTCGCCGAGCTGTTCCACAGGCACCGCGACCGGCTCTGGGCGGTCGCCCTCCGTACGCTCGGCGATCGTGAAGAGGCCGCCGACGCACTCCAGGACGCGCTGCTCAACGCGCACCGGGCCGCCGCCCGCTTCCGTGGTGACTCCGCCGTCACCACCTGGTTGCACCGGATCGTGGTGAACGCCTGCCTGGATCGGATCCGTCGCCGGCAGGCGCACCCGACCGTGCCGCTGCCGGACGGCAACCGCGCGGGGGACGGCTCGGGCACCGGCGGTATCGAGCCGGTCGCGCCCGCACCGGACCACGACACCGCGCTCGTGGTCCGCGAGGCGCTTGCCGCGCTGCCCCTCGAGCAACGTGCCGCGCTGGTGCTGGTGGACGTGCAGGGCTACCCGGTCGCCGAGGTCGCCCGCATCCTCGGTGTCGCCGAGGGGACGGTGAAGAGCAGGTGCGCCCGGGGGCGGGCGCGGCTGGCCGTGCTGCTCGGGCATCTTCGGCCCGCCGGCACCTTGCCGCCGTCGGCCCGCCCGGACCCACCCGGCCCGACCGGGGAGGTGCCGGGCGTCACGCCGGGGAACCCGGGCCCGGCCGAGGGCGTCGGATCGGGGTCGGGTCGATTCCGGCGGGACGCCAACCAGGAGGACACGTGACGACCGAGGGGTTCCGGGAGGTCGACGACGACCTCCTCGCTGACTACCTCGGCGGGGCGTTGGACGGCACCCCGCAGCAGGAGGAAGTCGCCCGGCTGGTGTCCACGGACCCGGCCTGGGCCGAGGCGTACGCCCTGCTGGCACCCGCGCTCGCGGAGGTCCGCGCGGACCTGGACCGCTGGGCCGAGCCGTCGCCGCGGATGCCGCAGGCGATCTTCGACCGTCTCGCCACCGCGCTTGTCGACGCGGGGCCGCTGGTGGAAGACACCACGACCGACGAGGCTGCCGACGTCGACCGCCCTACGACATCGCCTGTCGTACCGGTGCAGGGCGGGTCCGGTCGATGGGCAGCCATCCCCGCACCGGTCCGTTCTGGTCGCCGGGCATCCACCGGCCCAGGTCGTCGGACCGGTTGGCTCCGCCGTGGTGCGCCGGTGGCTGCCGCCGCGATCGCCGTCGTCGCGCTCGCGCTGGGCCTCAACCAGCTGTCGATGCGCGCGGGCGACGACTCCGGCACCAGCGCCCTGGAAGAACCGGTCCGCGCGCCCGCGGACGCCGCGGCGGCCCGCACCATCGGCCCGACACTGCGCAGCGGTACGGACTACACCCCGCAGACCCTCGGCAACGCGCCGAACGTCGACCGGCAGACCACACCCGGCCGGACGAGCGGTGCCGCCCCCGGCTCCCAGCCGGGCGTGGCCACCGAGCAGGAGCGACGCTCGTCGCCCGACGGGCTGGACCAGTTGGCCCGGCTGACCACCGAGGCGGCACTGAGCACCTGCCTGGCCGAGGTGGCGGCGGAGCACGGATCCGCTCCACTGGCGGTCGAAGTGATCGACTACGCGCGTTTCCAGGGCGAGCAGACGCTGATCATCCGTTTCACCGACGCGACCGGGGCCCGCTGGGCCTGGGTGAGCGGCCCGGAGTGCGGAGTGCCGGGGTCCGGCGCGGACAGCCGGTATTCGGCGCGGGTAGGGTGAATCCACGGTCATCGGCACGATGACCACCCACGTGACCTGACCCACCAGATGCCCGTCTCGGGAATCCCCGCTTCGTACGATGACGTTCTGGAAGTCAGCTGTCGACCCCACCCAGGCGTCGGCAACTCGGATCAGCATCGGTGCGCTCACCGGCGCTGAACACACACACTCGGGAGACGGCAGTGGACGAGGTCCGCAACCTGATCATCATCGGCTCCGGGCCGGCCGGCTACACCGCGGCGGTCTACGCCGCACGCGCCAACCTGAAGCCCCTGATCATCGAGGGCGTGCAGTCCGGTGGTGCCCTGATGACCACCACCGAGGTGGAAAACTTCCCCGGCTTCGCCGACGGCATCCTCGGCCCCGAGCTGATGGACAACATGCGCAAGCAGGCCGAGCGGTTCGGTGCCGAGTTCCTCACCGACGACGTGACCCGGGTCGAGCTGGTGGACACCGGCGACGCCGGTTCCGGCGCGGTGAGCACCGTGTGGGTCGGCGAGACCGCCTACCGGGCCCGATCCATCATCCTCTCCACCGGTTCGGCCTGGCGTCCGCTGGGCGTGCCCGGTGAGCAGGAGTTCCTCGGCCACGGCGTCTCCTCCTGCGCCACCTGCGACGGTTTCTTCTTCCGCAACCAGCACATCGTGGTCGTCGGCGGCGGCGACTCGGCGATGGAGGAGGCCAGCTTCCTCACCCGCTTCGCCGAGTCGGTCACCATCATCCACCGCCGCGACTCGTTCCGGGCCAGCAAGATCATGGCCGAGCGGGCGTTGAGCAACGAGAAGATCAAGGTCGAGTGGAACAGCGCCGTCGAGGAGATCCTGGGCGACGACGGCAAGGTCACCGGCGTACGGGTCCGCAACGTGCACACCGGTGACACCAAGGTGTTGGACGTGACAGGTGTGTTCGTGGCCATCGGTCACGACCCCCGCAGCGAGCTCTTCCGTGGTCAGGTCGACATGGACGACGAGGGCTACGTGAAGGTCCAAGCCCCCGGCACCCGCACCAACGTCCCCGGCGTCTTCGCCGCCGGTGACCTGGTCGACCACACCTACCGTCAGGCGATCACCGCGGCCGGCACCGGCTGTGCCGCCGCGCTCGACGCCGAACGGTTCATCGCGACGCTCAGCTGAACCAAGTAACACATCCCGGAGGAGGGGCACAGTGGGAAATACCAAGGCGGTCACCGACAAGAGCTTCGTCGCTGACGTACTGCAGGCCGACAAGCCGGTTCTGGTGGACTTCTGGGCCGAGTGGTGCGGCCCCTGCCGCAAGGTGTCGCCACTGCTCGAGGAGATCGCCGGCGAGATGGGCGACCGGGTCAGCATCGTCAAGCTCAACATCGACGAGAACCCGGAGACCGCACGCGCCTACCGGGTCATGTCGGTGCCGACGCTCACCGTGTTCAAGAACGGCCAGCCGGTGCAGTCGATCGCTGGTGCCAAGCCGAAGGGCGAGCTGGTCCGGCTCATCGAGTCGGCTCTCTGACCAGCAGAAACATTCACCGAACCCCGTACCCGCTCGTCGGGTGCGGGGTTCGGTGTCTTTCCGGCCGACGTTTTTCCCGGCCGTGCCACCTCGCCACCCCGAAACGCATAGCCTCAACCCTGGGCCGCCCGGCCAGCCAGTGTCGTGCAGAGGGGGTCGTGCCGTGCGTCCGATCCGATCCGGTGACCGGGGACCCGCGGTCACGGAGATCCGCAGCATCCTGACCGGCCTCGACCTGCTCGCCGCCGCCGGACCGGCCGCCGACGAATTCGACCTCGACACCGAGCGGGCGGTCCGCGCGTTCCAGCAGTCCCGGGGCCTCAGCGTGGACGGCCGGGTCGGGGCGGAGACCTGGCGCGCCCTGGACGCCGCCCGCTGGCGGCTCGGCGCCCGCACCCTCTACCACGCGGTCCCCGACCCGCTCACCGGCGAGGACGTCCGGTCACTGCAGGAGCGGCTGCTGGAGATGGGGTACGACGTGGGCCGGGCCGACGCCATCTACGGCATCCGGACATCCCGGGCGGTCGCCCAGTTCCAGCGTGAGGTCGGCCTCACCCCCGACGGATCCTGCGGCCCGCACACCATGAACGCGTTGCGCCGGATCGGCCGCAAGGTCGTCGGTGGCCGACCGCAGTGGCTGCGCGAGTCCGACGCGATCCGGCAGTCCGGGCCGGCGTTGGTCGGCAAAACGGTGGTCGTCGACCCCGGGCACGGCGGCACCGACCCCGGGATGGTGGTGCCCGACGGGTCGCTGCGCTGGACGGAGGCGGACCTGATGCACGACCTGGCCAGCCGGCTGGAGGGGCGACTCGCCGCGACCGGGGTACGGGTGCAGCTCACCCGCGGCCCGTCGCCCGACAGGTGCCTGCCGGACACCGACCGGGCGCTGCTGGCCAACTCGCTGGGCGCCGACGTGTTCATCTCGCTGCACCTGGACGGCCACGCCAACCCCGACGCGGAGGGTGTCGCCACCTACCACTACGGCACCGACAACGGCGTGACGTCGGCGACCGGTGAACGCCTGGCCGGGCTGGTGCAGCGGGAGATCGTGGCCCGCACGGGGCTCCGGGACTGCCGTACCCACGCCAAGACCTGGGACCTGCTGCGGCTGACACGGATGCCGGCCGTCCGGGTCGAGGTCGGCTACCTCACCTCGCCCACGGACCGCGCCCAACTGGTCGACCCTCGGTTCCGCGACCGGGTGGTGGAGGCGATCGTGGCGGCCGTGCAGCGGATGTACTACCCGATCGAGCGGGACGTGCCCACCGGCTCGCTCGACGTCAGCGAACTGCGGGCCGTCGTCACCGCCGGCACGGTGATCGACTGATCCGCCGGTTCGGCGATCAGGTGTTGGTGGAGCGGGTGGCCGGAGCGGGCCGGACCGGGCGGAGCAGCGTCTCCGGGCTCATCGAGCCGAGCAGCTTCTCCAGCGCGTACTCGACGTCGGACTTCCAGCTCAGCGCGGTCCGCAGCTCGAGTCGCAGCCGGGGGAAACGCGGATGCGGACGGACGGTCTTGAACCCCACGGAGAGGAAGAAGTCGACAGGTGCCACGCAGCCGCCCACGGGGTCGTCCGCGTCGCCGAACTTGGCGTCGCCGAACGCCTCGATGGCCTTGATCCCCCGCTTGGTCAGGTCCCGGGCGACGCCCTGCACCAGCATCCGGCCCAGCCCGCCACCGGCGAACGCGGCGACCACGTTGGCGGTCATCAGCAGTGCCGCGTCAGCGGAGACCGGCGAGGTCGGGAATGCCATCGAGCGGGGCACGTAGGCGGGCGGCGCGTACGTCACGAAACCCGCCGGCATGCCGTCGACGTACGCGAGTTTGCCGCAGGAGCCCCACTCCAGCAGCGTCTGGGAGACCCACGCCTCCTTCTCCAGGCCCGGATCGCCGGCGGCGCAGGCCCGGTCCGCGGAGACCGGATCAAGCTCCCAGTAGACGCACTGCCGGCACGGGCGAGGGAGGTCTTCCAGGGTGTCGAGGGTCAGGCTGACCAGACGTCGCGACATATGGCGCATCCCCACAATAGGCTCGGTGGTAGGAGCGGCACGCAACGACAGCGCCGCCTTCCTGCTCCGACGAGCGATCGTACGCCGCCGATCGGCGATCCGGGAGGGGACGCGCAGATGCCCACCAGATCGGGGGACGCCGACGAGGGTCCGCCATGTGGTCGATCCGCTTCGGTACGGCGACGACACGACACCGGCGGATTAGGATCGACAATCGGTGTCCCTTCCGCCATGGTCATCAGGGGATGGGGTACCCCGGGGCGGCAGCCACCCGAGCAGCGATCGAGGTGAGGTCATGACCGGCACGACACTCGACGACTACACCGACCGGTACGCCCGGCGGGTACGCGGAATGACCGCCTCCGAGATCCGAGCACTGTTCGCGGTCGCCAGCCGTCCAGAGGTCGTCTCGCTCGCCGGTGGCGCACCGTACATCGCCGCCCTTCCGCTGGACGCGGTCGGTGAGATGCTCGGCCGGCTCGGCTCGGAGCACGGCGTGACCACCCTCCAGTACGGCATCGGCCAGGGCACCCTCGAGCTGCGCGAGCGGATCTGCGAGGTGATGTCCCTCTCCGGGATCGACGCCGCGTGTGGTGCCTCCCCCGAGGACGTCGTGGTCACCGTCGGCGGGCAGCAGGCACTGGACCTGGTGGCCCGACTCTTCCTCGACCCGGGTGACGTGGTGCTCGCCGAAGGCCCGACGTACGTCGGTGCGCTCGGGGTGTTCCAGGCCGCCCAGGCGCAGGTCGTGCACGTGCCGATGGACGCGGACGGGCTGATTCCGGAGGCGCTGGAGGCGGCCATCGCCGACCTGGCCCGCGCCGGGCGGCGGGTGAAGTTCCTCTACACGATTCCCACCTACCAGAACCCGACCGGCGTGACGCTGAGCGAGGAACGCCGCGAACGGGTGCTCGACATCTGTGAGAGCGCCGGCCTGCTCGTCGTCGAGGATGACCCGTACGGTCAGTTGGGGTTCGAGGGTGACGCGCCGGCGCCCCTGCGGGCCCGTCGCCGGGACGGGGTCTTCTACCTCAGCACCTTCTCCAAGACCTTCGCGCCCGGCCTGCGGGTCGGTTGGATCCTGGCGCCGCACGCGGTCCGCGACAAGCTGGTCATCGCCAGCGAGGCGCAGATCCTCTGCCCCAGCGTCTACGCCCAGACCGCCGTCTCGACCTACCTGGGCACGATGCCCTGGCGGCAGCAGCTCAAGGTCTACCGCGAGGTCTACCGGGAACGCCGGGACGCGCTGCTCGACGCGATGACCGACCTGATGCCCGAGGGCACCAGCTGGACCACGCCGGCCGGTGGTCTCTTCGTGTGGGCCACCCTGCCCGACGGGCTCGACTCGAAGGCGATGATGCCCCGCGCGGTCGCCGCCCGGGTCGCCTACGTGCCCGGCACCGGCTTCTACGCCGACGGCACCGGCACCGGCGCGATGCGCCTGAACTTCAGCTTCCCGCCGCCGGAGCGGATCCGCGAGGGCGTCCGCCGGCTGGCCGGTGTGATGGAGCAGGAGATCGCCATGCGCCGGGTCTTCGGCGCCGTGGGTGGCGGCGCCGCCGGCCGACGCGGCCGGGCCGGCTCCGACGTGCCAGGGCCCGACTTGGCATGATGCCGGCATGGGTACGACCGCCGCCGAGCGCCTCCTCGTGACCGATCCCGCCGTTCCGGCCGACCTGCGGGTCGTCGTGCTCGCCGGTGGACTCTCCTACGAACGGGACGTGTCACTGCGCTCCGGTCGCCGGGTGCTCGACGCGCTGCGCGCCATCGGCGTGGAAGCCGAGCTGCGGGACGCCGACGTGGCCCTGCTGCCGGCGTTGGCCGCCGACCCGCCGGACGCGGTCGTCATCGCACTGCACGGCGCCACCGGTGAGGACGGATCGCTGCGCGGCGTGCTGGACCTGTGCGACATCCCGTACGTCGGTTGTGACGCCCGCGCCTCCCGGGTCGCCTGGGACAAGCCGTCGGCCAAGGCGGTGCTCCGCGAGAACGGCATCCCCACCCCGGACTGGGTGGCCCTCCCACACGACCGCTTCTCCGAGCTCGGCGCGGTCGCCGTACTGGATCGGATCGTCGACCGACTGAGCCTGCCGCTGATGGTGAAGCCCGCACAGGGCGGATCGGGGCTGGGGGGCGCGGTGGTCCGGGACGCCGCGGCGCTGCCCGCCGCGATGGTGGGCTGCTTCGCGTACGACTCCACCGCCCTGGTGGAGCGGTACGTGCCCGGGATGGACGTCGCGGTCTCCGTGATCGACCTGGGCAACGGACCGCAGGCGCTGCCACCGGTGGAGATCGTGCCGCGCAACGGCGTGTACGACTACGCGGCCCGCTACACGGCCGGGCGCACCACCTGGCACGCTCCCGCCCGGTTGGACCCGGAGGTGTCCGCCACCGTCGCCGACGTGGCCCTCGCCGCGCACACCGCGCTCGGTCTGCGGGACCTCTCGCGGGTCGACGTGATCGTGGACGCTGCCGGGCAGCCGCACGTGTTGGAGGTCAACGTCTCGCCGGGCATGACGGAGACGTCGCTACTGCCACTCGCCGTGCAGGCAGCGGGGCTGGACTTCGGCCGGCTCCTCGGCACCCTGGTCGCCCGAGCGGCGGCCCGCGTCACCACTGCCTGACCCACCCGCCACCGCCTCGGTGCGACACGGCTCGCGGGCCGAACCGTCTCGGTTGCGACACGGCTCGCGGGCCGAACCGTCTCGGTTGCGACACCGCTCGCGGGCCGAACCGTCTCGGTTGCGACACGGCTCGCGGGCCGAACCGTCTCGTGGTGCGACACCGCTCACGGGCCGACCACAAGGTTTGCCCGGCTGCCGCGAGCCCGGACCGCCGCGCCACCCTCCTGGTCGGTCCCTGCTCAGCGAGCCTTACGTACGTCGGATGCGTCCGGGCCGTTGCCGTGGGCGGGCACGGCAGGTGAAGCACCCGCAGTGTCGCCGTCCGCAGCCCCGCTGTCCGGGTCGGCCCTGTCCGGGTCAAACTCTGGGGCGGTCTCGTTGACTGCGTTGGGGGCGGCTTCGACATCGGTGTTGCCCGCCCGCTCACGAAGGGCTGCGGCACCGCCGAGGTTTGCGGACCCGCCGGGAGCCGACTCGTCGGTACCAACGGCGCCGGCCGCTGAGGCGCCGGATGTGGGCTCGCCGACTGCTCGGGAGCCGGCTGCTGAGGTGCCGGCTGCTGGGTCGGTGGTTGCACCGGGTGGCTCATTGCTGGCGGATGCCGGTCGAGCGGATCCACCCGTCGGTTCGGTATCGACCGACGAGCCGGCGTCCGAGCCCAGGACGACGGGACCGGCTGTGGATGCTCCGTCACCACCGGTCTGATCGGCGCTGGCGTCGGGCTCCGGCGCTGGTTCCGGGATTTCCTCTGCTGCCTCGATGACCGAGGCAGCCAAAGCTGCCTCCGCCGATGCTGCCTGGGCGGCGGCAGCGGCGTCTGCAGCGGCGGACTGGGCCAGCAGACTGGACGGTGCCTGCCATTGAATCCGGGGTGGCTCGGCAAGCGGACGGCCGCCGAACTCGGCAAGCCAGGCCGCGACGAGCGCCAGATTCTCCCGCCACTGTGCCTCGGAGATCGGCGGCAGGATCGAATCCCACAGTGACAGGAAGGTGCCCCGCAACTGGAGGCGACCGTACGGTCGGGCGAGGAACCACATGTGCAGGTGGGCCGAGCCGTCTCCCCACCGGTTGACGTGCACCCGCGCCACACCGTCGAGCGACCGGATGGCCCGTTCCAGCCGTACGGTCATCACGCCCAGCTCGGCGGCGAGCAGGTTCGGCAGGTCGCCGAGGTCGAGGTGGGTTCGCGATTCCAGGATGAGCACCATGGGCAGGCCGGTGGGCCGGTCCATGGCACGGACCCGCCACCGCTCGCCGACCCAGATATAGGCCTCGTCGGGTGCGTTGCAGGCGGTGCATTCCCGGAGACCCTCGCCCTTCCGGGGCGGCTCGACCGGGACCGGATCATCGAGTTGCTTCACGTGGAGGTCCCCCTCGAAGGGAAACGACGGCCACTGCGTGAAGTCCGGGACTGAGGGAGGGGTGTCGTGCACGACGCTGACCCTAACCGAGTCTGGCACCGCTGTCCCTACCTGTTTGACCGCTCCCGACCGACCAGATCAGTGGCCTCGGTCGGCCACGTGTGCCACGTCACCACCGAGCGGTGAACCGATATCCACAGGCTGCCGAGATCCCCAATACAGGCCGTCATCCACAGGCTCACACCCGCTCTCACGCGCTGTTTCACGTGAAACAGGGGGTGCCTGTGGACAAAGGGTGTGGATAACTTTTCGGCCGGTCGGTCGTTGTCCGCGGGTTGCTGGACGAGCGGCAGCAACTGCTCGACTGCGCCGGCCAGATCCGGCCGAACTGCCGTCCGTTGCCGCTGCGGAAGCTGACCTCAGCAACCGCCTACGCCGGCCGCTGGACGCGCCGGCAGTCCTGGTGTCGGTATCGGCAGCGGATAGGTGGTCGACACCCATGGGAAGGACGGGGGTTACGGCGGGCGGCGGCCTCCTCCCGGAGACGATCTCCGTGCCGTGCCGTCGCCCCCCGAGGGTACGTCCACGCCGACACGTCGCTGCGAGGTCGCCGCGCTTCCGCGCGGCGAGCGCCGCGGAGTGAGGGCGAGTGCCGCGTTGGACCGAGGCACGTGGGGCAGCGTCGGTCGCCTGACGCCGCGTCCACGCCTCGGGGAGCGGAGGCCCGCGATCACGGGCGTGGAGCGAGCCGCCTCCGCAACGGACCGATGATGCGTGGCGCATCAGCAACGTCGGAAGCCGCCGGAGATCGGGGAAGCGCGCGGCAGCACCCGGACGACGACGGAGGTGCCGGCCGAGCGTCAAGCACCAACGATCGGAGCCCTCCGCCGAACCTCGGGCACCAACGGCCGGGAAGCCCTCACGGTCATGCACCGACGACCGGATGCCTCTCGCCGAGCCTCAGCGCACCGGCGACCGCATGCCTCTGCCGAGCCTCACCGGTCGGGCACCAACCGCCGGAGCACCTCGCGGGCCGTCGGACAACCGCCGGAGGACCTTGTCCACCGTCAGGAACCGGCGGCAGGCGTACGACGCCAAGTGTCAACCACCGACGGCCGGCGACCCCCGGCCTACCTCAGACCGACCTGAAGGCACCGCCGCCGAGCACCGGAAGGAACGATCGGTGGCAGCAGCCACACGTCGAGCGGTAGAGCGGGGAGTCGCGGCAGAGCCCTCTGAGGCCGCATTCGCGTCGAGAGGCCTGCACGGCGGCGTGGGCCGATGGGAGGTCACCCTGCGGCACGCGAGGCCGCAGCGAGCCACTCAGCGGCCGCAACGACGCCTCATGGTCATTCCCGGGTGGGCCCGAGGGCGTTCCCGTCCAGCGATCTCCGTTTCACGTGAAACGAGCCCGGCCCGGTCCGCCCCGGGCCGACGCCGCACCCTGCACGCCGAGCCGTAGCCCTACCTCGCCCGGATTCGCCGAGCGCCGACTGCTGGCTGGTCCCGGGGGCGCTGACAGGTGACGGCGCGGGGTATCGCGGTCGGCCTCGCGGCGGGGGTCACCGACAACGCCAGCACAGCAGAAACCCGCGTCCCGGAAGCGCGTGAAACGGCGGCCGTTTCACGTGAAACGCGGTGAGCCGGATACGGAACGGCCGCGCTACCCGGAGGGGTGCGCGGCCGTCGGTGGAGAGGGCGGCACTCAGTCGCCGCTCTCCTCCTGCTGCACTCCGATGATCCCGACGATCCGCTCAAGGTCGTCCACGGTCGCGAACTCGATGGTGATCTTGCCCTTGCTCCGGCCGATGTCGACCTTCACCCGGGTGTCGAACCGGTCGGACAGTCGATCGGCAAGATCGGTCAGGGCCGGCGCGTGCGCCTTCGGCCGGCGCTTCGCCGCCTGCCCCTTCGCCGGCCCGTCGTTGAGCGTCAGGGCGACAATCTCCTCGGTCGCCCGAACCGACAGGCCCTCCGCCACGATCCGCAATGCCAACTGCTCCTGCGCCTCGCTGCCGTCGAGGCTCAGCAGCGCGCGGGCGTGGCCCGCCGACAGGATCCCCGCGGCGACCCGGCGCTGCACATGGGCCGGCAGGTTCAGCAGCCGGATCGTGTTGGAGATCTGCGGGCGACTCCGACCAATCCTGCGGGCCAACTCTTCGTGGGTGGCCCCGAACTCCTCCAGCAGTTGCTGGTAGGCGGCGGCCTCTTCGAGAGGGTTCAGATTGGCTCGGTGGATGTTCTCCAGCAGGGCGTCGCGGAGCATGGCGTCATCACGGGTGTCCCGGATGATCGCCGGAATGCTGTCCCGCCCCACCGCCTGGGCGGCCCGCCAACGCCGCTCGCCCATCACCAGCTCGTACTTCTCGTCGTCGAGCTGCCGGACGACGATGGGCTGAAGGAAGCCGACCTCCTGGATGGAGGTCTTGAGCTCCTCCAGTGCCTCCTCGTCGAAGACCTGGCGGGGCTGCTTCGGGTTGGGCAGGATCGCGTCGACGGGGATCTCGGCGAATCGCGCTCCGGGTACCGGACTGAGCGTGGGCTCCGGCTCGTGCACCGTCGGCTCGACGGGCACCGTCGAGACGGCCGCAGTGCCGGTGTCGTCCGCGTACTCGTTCTCCGGCTCCGCCATGACGGTGCCGGCGGCACCCGGAACCGGCCCGGTCGGGATCAGCGCTCCCAGGCCCCTACCCAGACCGCCCCGAGGACGGTTCTTCATGCCTCGCCTCCCAGCGACTCGTCCGCACTACGCATTCCGGCCCACCGGCTCCTTGACGCCTCGCTCGGCAATCTCCTGGGCGGCCTCGAAGTAACTCGTGGCTCCCCGCGATCCGGGATCGTAGGTCATCACCGACTGGCCGTAGCTGGGTGCCTCGGAGACCCGGACGTTGCGGGGGATGACCGCCTGGAGAACCTTGTCGCCGAAGTGGTTCCGGACGTCCTGCTCGACGGCGTCAGCCAGCCGGGTACGCCGGTCGTACATCGTCAGGAGGATCGTGGAGACATCGAGCTTCGGGTTGAGGTGTTGGCGCACCAGGTTGATGTTGTTGATCAGCTGGTTGAGCCCTTCCAGGGCGTAGTACTCACACTGGATCGGGATCAGCACCTCCTGCGCCGCAACCAGGGCGTTGACCGTGAGCAGGCCGAGCGACGGCGGGCAGTCGATGAAGACATAGTCGAACTCGCCCGGGTAGGCGGCGATCGCCCGGTCCAGGCGCGACTCCCGCGCCACCACCGACACCAGCTCGATCTCGGCGCCGGCCAGGTCGATGGTCGCGGGTACGCACCAGAGATTGGGGATGCCCTCGACCGCCTGGGCCACTTCGGCCAGGGGCACGCTGTTGATCAGACAGTCGTAGACGTCCGGGATTCCGGTGTGGTGCGGGACGTTGAGCCCGGTGGAGGCGTTGCCCTGCGGGTCGAGGTCCACCACGAGCACCCGGTTGCCGTGCAGGGCGAGCGCCACCGCAAGGTTGACGGTGGTCGTGGTCTTGCCCACGCCGCCCTTCTGGTTGGCGACGCACATGACCCGGGTCCGGTCGGGCCGAGGCATGGTCACCTCGCCACTGGGATTCAGGATCTGCACGGCGCGCATCGCCTCCATAGCCAACGGTGGGTCATCCTCTTCGCGCGTCGGGGTTTCACGTGAAACGTACGTGGGGTCGGCCGCCACGGCAGCCAACGACTCGGTCGAAGCGACAGGTGGGTCGGCGATCACCGGAGCGGCGTCCCGGACGGCCGCCGCGTTGGGCTGGTGCGGAACCGCCGGCTCGAAGCGAACCGCTCTCGCGGTGTTGCGCCGTCCCAACGTCTGCCGCACCTCCGCGACATTGGCTGGTCGGCTCGACCCCTCCGATGTCCGTCGAGCCGCCGCCGGGTCCACGACCTCGGGCCCGGTCTGTTGAGCCGCCGGCTCTCCGCCGAACACCAGCGGATCGCCGTCCGCGGGTCGGGTCGCCGGCCCGGTCGCGTCCGGCGACCAGCTCGGGTAGTCGGTTTCACGTGAAACGGGATCGCCTGTCGACCCGGTCACGCGTGGATCGTCGTACCTGCCGTCGTCATGCACCTGTCATCCCTGCCCGCTTCGGATGGTCGGTCCGCGCCCCGGTCAACTTGGCCACACCCACGCTCGCAACCCAGAGCGTACGGCTCACGGGAGCGGTCGGAGACCCGCGACGTCCGTCGCCCGCTCCACACTATCGACGCGCGGTCAGCCTACGGCGGACGGGCGCGGCCGGTCCACGTCGGGTTCTCATCCCCTTGTCCATCCGCACCGGTACAACGAGGCAACCCACCCGCCGGAAGCCCGATGACGCGAAGTGTCAGCGTCGACGAGGGCGACCGCTGCGGGAGCGCTTGTTGGCCGCCACGCGTGCCGGGCCGACCATCCGCTCGCGCACGATCTCCACGACGGTGGTGGGTGGATCGATGACCCCGGTCCCACAGAGGTGCACCGCCGGCTCCCCGCCACCGAGTCGCGCCACCACCTCGGCGTGCTCCTCGATCTCGGCCGCCGCGGACGAACCCTTCAACGCCAGCAGCCGGCCACCACGGACCGCCAGCGGGAGACTCCAGCCCGCCAGGCGATCCAGCGGCGCGACCGCGCGGGCGGTCACCACGTCGCCGCTTATGGGTTCCCGACCGCTCGACCCGGTAGCCGCCTCATCCGCCCGACCACGGAACACCCGCACCGACTTGGCCAGACCGAGTCGTTCGACGACCTCGATCAGGAATGACGTGCGTCGCGCCAGCGGCTCGATCAGGGTGACCGTGAGATCCGGGCGCGCGATGGCCAGGACCAGACCCGGCAGGCCGGCACCGGACCCGACGTCGAGGACCGACGCGCCGGACGGGATCCGCTCGGCGACCGCTGCGCAGTTGAGCAGGTGCCGGTCCCAGATGCGAGGTGCTTCCCGGGGGCCGATCAGACCGCGGACCACCCCGTCGGTGACCAACAACTCGGCGTACGAGGCAGCCAGGTCGAGACGATCGCCGAAGAGGGAGAGTGCGGCCGGGGCCAGTTCGGGCGGCAGCGCCGCGTCGGCGGGCGACGGGGTGGTGCCGAGTCGATCTGGGTCGGCACCTTCCCCATCGGGCTGGACAGCGGACGGCCCGAGCGGCGTACCGCCCGGGCCGGTCACGGCGTCGGCCGTGTTGTCGTCGTGGGTCACCCGGTCAGTCCGCTGGCCGTACGACGATGCGCCGGTTCGGCTCCACGCCCTCGGACTCGCTCGCCACCCCGGACATCGCGTTGACCACGTCGTGTACGCACTTGCGCTCGAACGCGGACATCGCCTCCAGGCGGACCGGCTCGCCGTACTCCTTGACCTTCTCGACGGCGTTCTTGGCGACCGCGGCGAGTTCCTTGCGGCGGTTCGACCGGTAGCCACCGACGTCGAGCAGCAGCCGGCTCGGCGTTCCGGTCTGCCGGAAGACGGCGAGGCGGGTCAACTCCTGGAGCGCTTCCAGGGTGGCTCCCCGCTGGCCGACCAGGTTCTGCAGCCGCTCGCCGACGACCTCGACCATCGGGCGCCCCGCGGCGACCAACTCGTCGATGTCACCGTCGTAGTCGAGGATGTCGAGCAGCCCCTCGACGTAGTCGGCCGCGATCTCGCTCTGCCGGAACAGGTCGCTCTCGCTCACTGCCTTCTTCACCCTGCCGCCGGCAGCGGTTTCGGTGTCGTCGTCGGCCGCGCTGTCGTCGTCGGTCTCGGTGTCGTCACCGTCCACCGCGAGCGTTGCGGTCTCCTCCTCGTCCAGGGCCTGCTCGGCGCGGGGGATGCTGGTCTCGGTCACGGTCTCATCTCCGTACTCGCTCGGCCGGACCCTCGGGTCCGACTGGTTTCCCGGGGCCGGCTGGAGGTCGCCGGTGCCCGCGGGCACGTCTGTACGGGCAGTGTCGCCCGTGGCCGCACGATGCGCGGTCGGTTCCGCTCGGCGCCACCGGACGGCGGCTGCGCGGTGCGGAACGGGCCGCCGCCGGTCACCCGGCGACGGCCCTCTGAGCTCAGCCCTGCCGCTTGGCGGGACGGCTCTTCTTCGGGTTGTTCGCCGGCTTGGCACCTGGCTTCGGCCCGGCCACCTTGGGCGCGGTCGCCTTGACCGGCGCCGGCGGGGCCGCCTTGCCGCGACCGAACAGACCACCGGACTTGGCGGGCTGCACCGGGTTGCGGGTGGCCGCGGGGGCGACGGCCTTCTTGGCGGTCACCGGCGGCGGGAACTTCCGCAGCACCCACTGCTGCTGGCCGAGGGTGAAGAGGTTGTTGGTGACCCAGTAGATGATGACGCCGATCGGGAAGATCGCGCCGGAGATCAGCAGCGACGCCGGGATGCCGTAGAGCATCAGCCGCTGGATCATCCGCTGCTGCGGGTCCTCCGCCCAACCGGTCTTGAGGATCATCTGACGGCTGGTCAGGTAGGTGGTCGCGATCATGACCAGAACCAGGATGCCAGCAATGATCTTGACGGTGCTGCCGGTGGCGCCGAGCCGGGCCAGCTCGTCGGCCGTCGAGCCGAACTTGCCGGCGATCGGGGCGGTGAAGAGCTTCGCCTGCGAGGCGCTCTCGAACTGGTCGACGCTCCACCCGTACAGGGTCTTGCCCTGGTTCGCCGGGTCCAGTCGCTTCAACGTGTGGAAGAGACCCAGGAAGACCGGGATCTGAAGGAACATCGGAAGGCAACCCATCAACGGGTTGGCCTTCTCCTTCTTGTAGAGCTCCATCATTTCTTTCTGGAGCGTCTCCCGGTCACCCTTGTGCTTCTCCTGAAGCTCCTTGACCTTGGGCTGGAGCGCCTGCATCGCCCGCTGGGACTTGATCTGCTTGACGAAGACCGGGAACAGGATCACCCGGACGGTGACCACCAGGAAGATGATGGACAGGATCCAGGCGAAGTTGGTGCCGATCACCGCACCAACCGGCACCCCGATGGCGTCCCAGGCGGAGTGCCAGGTCAGCAGGATCCACGAGATCGCGTAGTAGATCCAGTCGAGGCTAAAGTCCACTCTCAGGCTCCAGTCACATCAGCACGACGGCGGCCGCCCGGCTCCGGCACCGGGTCATACCCACCAGGGTGGAAGGGGTGGCAGCGCAACAGCCGCCGGACCGCCAGCGCGGCTCCCCGGAGCGCGCCGTGCCGAGCGACCGCCTCCTGGGCGTACGCGCTGCACGACGGGTAGAACCGACAGCGGGCCGGCAACGCCGGACTTATCCACCGACGGTACGCGATGATGGGCGCGATCAGCACCTTGGCACCGGTTGTCGACGCGCGTGGACTGGTCTTCTCGGCACCGGTCATCGGGACCGCCGCTCGCGGGGGGACCGGGCGACCGCGATGGCGGCATCCAGGTCGGTGGCGAGGCGGGGATACGACGCCTCTGCCGCTGCGGGCAGCGCCCGGACGACAAGCGTGCTGCCGGCGGGCAGGGCGGTCAACCGGTCCTGGACCAGTGCCCGCAGCCGACGCTTGACCCGGTTACGGATCACCGCGTTGCCGACGGCCTTGGACACGACGAAGCCGGCGCGGGGCGACGCGGATGACTGCTCCGCACTGTCGTCCCGCACCGGCTCCGACGAGGTCGAAAGGTTGGGGTCGGCGAGCACCGGCACGGTCAGGTGGACCACGACGGCGCCACGTCCGGCGCGTCGGCCACCGCGAACCGCTGCGGCGAAGTCAGTGCTGCGCCGCAGTCGCTGCGCGGCGGCCAGCACGACTGCCCACGTCCCCTGACCGGCCCGGTCGGCTCAGGCCGACAGGGTGGTGCGACCCTTGGCGCGACGGCTCGAGAGGATGGCACGGCCGGCACGGGTGCGCATGCGCAGCCGGAAGCCGTGGGTCTTCGCGCGCCGGCGGTTGTTCGGCTGGTAGGTGCGCTTGCTCACGTCAGGCTCTCCGTTTTCGTACGCGCCCCGCGCGACGGGATCGCCGGGGTCGTGTGGTGGTGTCCAGGCCACCTCGACGGTGGCCCCCGATCGGTGCTGTCCGGCGGGGCGAGACCTCGACGACGCGGGGCATGCGACCGCGGACAGCAAGCACCCATCACCCTAGCAGAGGGCGAGAAAGCAGCCGTTCCAGCCTACGCAGGGGGGCAATGACCGTCAAACACCCCGAGGAGCGGCCAACAGGACGCGCCCGGGGCAGGAGGGTGGTTTTCGCTGATGCCGAGAAGGGTGCCGCCGCGTCGCCGGTTGATGGCGCAGGGACAACGCTGTTACCGTGCCCGATTGCGGTGAGCGTCGGAAGCTCCGGTCGTCGCACAGGCAAGACCGGACAAGGTAGTGAATCGTTCGGCACGGTGAACCCGCTTCAGCGCCCGGTCAGGCAGGGGGCAGGTCCCACCCGAGTCCGGCAGCGGCCACAATCGGTCGGTACACAGGCTGTGGATAACTTGTGGATGACCACCGGTCGATCGTCCGGGTGGGGTGTTGTTCCACCCGCGAACGCGGCGGGCCCGGGACGGCCGGCTGGCAGACAGCGGCGGCCGGGAGCAGAGGCGAGGGGGTGGCACGACGGTGGCCGGTACGACCGACCTTGCCGCAGTGTGGTTAGCGGCGACCGACGAGCTTGCCGACGAGATCATCTCTGCTCAGCAGCGCGCCTACCTCCGACTGACCCGGCTGCGGGCGATCGTCGAGGACACCGCGCTGCTCTCCGTGCCGGACGCGTTCACCCGTGACGTGATCGAGTCACGGCTGCGCCCGGCGATCACCGAGGCCCTCACTCGCCGGCTCGGCCGGCCGATCCAGGTGGCGGTCACCGTTCGGGTGGCCGAGGATGCCACGGGCCGACCGGCCGGCACCGTCTACCGCAGCGCCCCGGAGCCCAGCCCGTTCGAGGTCGAGGGTCCGACTGCCGCGCCCTTCGACACCGACCACGGCGCACGAGCGCACGCCGACACGATGATCCCCGAGCAGTCACACGCGCCGCGTACGCCCGAGCCGGTCGCGCCACCCGCACCCACGGGTCCGCCGCTCGCGCCGAGCGTCGACTCGCATCGTCCCGGGATGATCCCCGCCAGCAGGGACGGGCAGGAGGCGTTGTTCAGCGCCTCCTTCGCGGAGCCGATGCGGTCGTCCCGACCGGGAGCGGACCGGCGTGGCTACGACGAGCAGGCCGGTCGCCTCGACCCACCCGGCCCGGACACCCGGCCCTACGAGCCGCGCTACCGGGAAGATCCGGGGTCGCCGCGCGACCAGCACGTGATCCGCGCGATGCCCCGCGACGGCGGCACGGACAGCGGCCCGGGGCGCAGCGGAGTGGACCACCGGGCGGGTGGCCGCGACGACCGCCGGCTGCCCGGCGCCGACACCGGCGGCAACCGACTCAACCCGAAGTACATGTTCGAGACGTTCGTCATCGGGTCGTCCAACCGGTTCGCCCACGCGGCGAGCGTGGCGGTGGCGGAGTCACCGGCGAAGGCGTACAACCCGCTGTTCATCTACGGGCACTCCGGGCTGGGCAAGACGCACCTGCTGCACGCCATCGGGCACTACGCCACGACGCTCGGCAACGCCCGCTCGGTCCGGTACGTCTCGACCGAGGAGTTCACCAACGACTTCATCAACTCGCTCCGGGACGACAAGACCAGCGCGTTCCAGCGGCGCTACCGCGACGTCGACATCTTGTTGATCGACGACATCCAGTTCCTGGAGAACCGCGAGCGTACGCAGGAGGAGTTCTTCCACACCTTCAACACCCTGCACAACGCCAACAAGCAGATCGTGATCACCTCCGACCGGTCGCCGCGTCAGCTCGCCACGCTGGAGGACCGGATGCGAACCCGGTTCGAGTGGGGACTGCTCGCCGACATCCAGCCACCGGACCTGGAGACACGGATCGCGATCCTGCAGAAGAAGGCGGCGCAGGAGCGGATGTACGCCCCGCCGGACGTGTTGGAGTTCATCGCCTCCCGGGTGTCGAACTCGATCCGGGAACTGGAGGGCGCGCTGATCCGGGTGACGGCGTTCGCCAGCCTGACCCGGTCGACAGTCGAGCTGTCCCTGGCCGAGGAGGTGCTCCGGGACTTCATGCCCGACGGCGCCGGGCCGGAGATCAACGCCGACCAGATCATGGCCTCGACCGCTGACTACTTCGGGGTGAGTCTGGAGGACCTGCGCGGTCAGTCCAGGTCCCGGGTGCTGGTCAACGCCCGCCAGGTGGCCATGTACCTGTGTCGGGAGCTGACCGAGCTGTCGCTGCCCCGGATCGGGCAGGCCTTCGGCGGCCGGGACCACACCACGGTCATGCACGCCGACCGGAAGATCCGTCAGCAGATGGCGGAGCGTCGCTCGCTCTACAACCAGATCGCCGAGCTGACCAACCGGATCAAGCAGAACAGCTGAGGCGTACGCCGCCGTCGCGGCGGCACGCGGCCCAGGAAACGCCCGACCGGGTCTCCGGTCGGGCGTTTTTTCGGGCCTGGGGCTGGACTCTCGACATGGTGTAGGCCACACATTGAGGCCGTGACCGCCTCGACTCCCACTCGTTGTCCACAGCTCGTTGTCCACCGTCGGTGGATAACTACGGTCCGTCCCTCGCCGGTTACCCACAGGCTGTGGAGAAACCCTGTGTACGGAGCTGTGGACGCCTGGGGACAACCGTCGAGTTATCCACCGACAACCGTCCACCTGTGTACGAGCTGTTGAAGGTTCTGGGGATGACGGCAATGGTGATCTTCATCGTCATCCACAGGCTTGGGGAGAAAGTCGGTGGATTACCGGTGGACAACCGGTGGACAACGGTGGACAACCGAGCGCCGAGATCGGCCTGTGGACAGGCAGGCCGGTTGTACCCCCGGTTCTCCACAGCCAATTCACCTGTAGATAAGGTGTCTGAGCTGCGCAGACTCGGGTTTTCCACAGTTTGCACAGGTGCGATGAAGACGATGAGTTATCTCTTCTAAGAGAACAAAAACCAATCATCACCGTTGGGCTTTCTGTGGATCGTGCCGAACGCTGCCCGATCGACAGGTCAGCACCGACACGAACCATGGGGTCGGGCGCACAGCCGATACCCCCGCGCCCTAAGGTGCGATGGGTACCCGCACGGTCGGGCGGGACGGTAGGCAGCGGTCGGCATGAGAGAGTTGTCGCTGACGTCGACGCGGAGGCATTGATGAAGTTCCGAGTGGAGCGCGACGCGCTCGCCGAGGCCGTGGCGTGGACCGCGAAGAGCCTGCCCAACCGGCCATCCGTACCGGTGCTCGCCGGGGTGATGCTCCGGGTCACCGACGGCAACCTGCGGGTTTCCGGGTTCGACTACGAGGTCTCCAGCCAGGTGACCGTCGAGGTGCAGGGCGACGCCGACGGCGCCGCGCTCGTCTCCGGCCGCCTGCTCGCCGAGATCACCAAGGCGTTGCCGGCCAAGCCGGTGGACATCGCCGCGGTCGGCGCGCACCTTGAGCTGGTCTGTGGCAGCGCCCGGTTCACCCTGCCCACCATGCCGGTGGAGGACTACCCCGCGCTGCCCGAGATGCCGCAGAGCGCCGGCACTGTCGACGCGGCAGCGTTCGCCACCGCGGTTTCCCAGGTGGCCATCGCCGCCGGTCGGGACGAGACGCTGCCGATGATGACCGGCGTCCGCGTCGAGCTCTCCGGCAACACGCTGTCGATGCTCGCCACCGACCGATACCGGCTGGCGCTGCGCGAGATCCAGTGGCAGCCGGACGACCCCGAGGTCAGCATCAACGCCCTGGTGCCGGCCCGCACCCTGAACGACACCGCCAAGGCTCTCGGCCCGCTGGGCGGCGAGGTCACCCTCGCCCTCGCCCAGGGCGCTGCCGGCGAGGGAATGGTCGGTCTGGCCGGCGGCACCCGGCGTACCACCAGCCGCCTGCTCGACGGCGCCAACTACCCGCCGGTGCGTTCGCTCTTCCCGGCCACCCACAACGCCGCCGCCCGGGTTTCGGTGAGCACCCTCATCGAGGTGGTCAAGCGGGTCGCGCTCGTCGCCGAGCGGACCACTCCGGTGCTGCTGAGCTTCAGCGCGGACGGTCTGGTGGTCGAGGCCGGCGGTTCCGAGGAGGCACGAGCCAGCGAGGCGATGGAGGCCACCTTCACCGGTGACGCGCTGACCATCGGGTTCAACCCGCAGTACCTCATCGACGGCCTGGCCAACCTCGGCTCGCAGACCGCCGTGCTCTCGTTCGTCGACGCCTTCAAGCCCGCGGTGATCTCGCCCGCCGGCGAGGATGGAGAGGTCATTCCGGGGTACCGGTACCTCATCATGCCGATCCGCGTCTCGCGCTGATCGCGCCCAGCAACACCCAGATCCACGGAGGTAGAAACACATGCAGCTCGGCCTTGTAGGACTCGGCCGTATGGGCGGCAACATGCGGGAGCGGTTGCGCACCGCTGGTCACGACGTTGTCGGCTTCGACCACAATGCGCAGATCAGCGACGTAACGACCCTCGCGGGCCTGGCTGAGAAGCTCGAGTCGCCCCGCGCGGTCTGGGTCATGGTGCCCGCCGGTGTCACCGACGCCACCATCGACGAACTGGCCGAGGTGCTCGGCGAGGGCGACATCATCATCGACGGCGGCAACTCGCGCTTCAGCGACGACGCACCCCGGGCCGAGCGGCTCAACGAGCGGGGCATCGGCTACATCGACGTCGGCGTCTCCGGCGGCGTCTGGGGTCGGCAGAACGGCTACGGGTTGATGGTCGGCGGCGCCCAGGAGCACGTGGACCGGCTGATGCCGATCTTCAGCGCGCTCAAGCCGGAGGGAGAGTTCGGCTTCGTGCACGCCGGGCCGGTCGGCGCCGGGCACTACTCGAAGATGGTGCACAACGGCATCGAGTACGGCCTGATGCACGCCTACGCCGAGGGCTACGAGCTGATGGCGGCCTCGGAGTTGGTGACCAACGTGCCGGGCGTCATCAAGTCCTGGCGGGAGGGCACCGTCGTCCGTTCCTGGCTGCTCGATCTGCTGGACCGGGCGCTCGACGAGGACCCGGAGCTGGCCGATCTGAGCGGCTACACCGAGGACACCGGCGAGGGCCGGTGGACCGTCGACGAGGCGGTCCGGCTGGGGGTGCCGCTCAACGTCATCACCGCCTCGCTGTTCGCCCGGTTCACCTCGCGGCAGGACGACTCGCCCACCATGAAGGCCGTCTCCGCGCTGCGTCAGCAGTTCGGTGGCCACGCCGTCCACAAGCGCTGAGCGGTATCCACAACCTGTGTATGTCCACCGGCTGGAACTTGTCGACTTCCGCTCGTACGAGCGGGTGGCCGTCGACCTCCAGCCGGGGGCGAACGTCCTGACCGGCCCCAACGGCGTCGGCAAGACCAATCTCGTCGAGGCGCTGGGCTACGTGGCGACCCTGGACTCACACCGGGTCGCCACCGACGCGCCGCTGGTCCGGATGGGCGCCGCCGCCGCGGTCATCCGCTGTGCGGTGGTGCACGACGGCCGGGAGCTGCTGGTCGAGTTGGAGATCGTGCCCGGCAAGGCCAACCGGGCACGGCTGGGCCGCTCACCGGCGCGGCGGGCGAGGGACGTGCTCGGTGCCCTGCGACTCGTGCTCTTCGCCCCGGAAGACCTCGAGCTGGTCCGGGGAGACCCGTCCGAGCGCCGCCGCTACCTGGACGACCTGCTGGTCAACAGGCAGCCCCGGTACGCGGGAGTGCGGGCCGACTACGAGCGGGTCGTCAAGCAGCGCAACGCCCTGCTGCGTACCGCGTACCTGGCTCGCAAGACCGGCGGGTCGCGAGGCGGTGACCTCGGCACCCTCGCCGTCTGGGACACCCACCTGGCCCAGCACGGCGCGGAGCTGCTCGCCGGCCGACTGGAACTCGTGGCCGCGCTCACCCCGCACGTCGCCAAGGCGTACGACGCGGTGGCCGCCGGCCGGGGCGCGGCGAGCATCGCCTACCGACCCTCGATCGAGCTGGCCGAGCCGACCACCGACCGGGCCGCGCTGACCGACGCGCTGACCACCGCACTGGCCGCGTCCCGCTCCGCCGAGATCGAACGGGGCACCACCCTGGTCGGTCCGCACCGGGACGAGCTGGCGCTGACTCTCGGCCCGCTGCCCGCCAAGGGGTACGCCAGCCACGGCGAGTCGTGGTCGTTCGCGCTCGCGCTGCGGCTGGCCGGGTACGACCTGCTGCGCGCCGACGGTATCGAGCCGGTGCTGGTGCTCGACGACGTCTTCGCGGAGCTGGACACCGGCCGTCGGGAGCGACTGGCGGAGCTGGTCGGCGGGGCGAGTCAACTGCTCGTCACCTGCGCG
The DNA here is from genome assembly GCF_040686315.1 of Micromonospora sp. NPDC085948. Classification (NCBI taxonomy): domain Bacteria; kingdom Bacillati; phylum Actinomycetota; class Actinomycetes; order Micromonosporales; family Micromonosporaceae; genus Micromonospora; species Micromonospora sp. NPDC085948. The sequence continues at coordinate 224,129 of NZ_JBFBJW010000004.1, forward strand.
GTGGACGATGATGTGCCAGCCGCTCTGCGCGGTGCCCGCTACCAGGTCGGCGAAGGGACGGTACGCCGTGTCGGATGAGCCACGCCCCAAGCGACCGGAGGCCGGTAAGGGCGACGCCGCTGGCGCGCGTACCCCGGGGGTGGAAGCGGCGGGCGGTGCGGAGGCCAGCGGTCCGGAGCTGGCTCGGGCGGTGCTCGACGCGGCGCTGTCCCGGCGGCAGGCGGCGGCCCGCGCCCGGCGTACCCCTGGCGGTGCGGGCGGCGACGCGGCCGGCGGGTCGGGACGGCGGTTGCGCGGTTACTCCGGCCCCGGCCCCGACCCGCGCGACCCGCAGCCGCTCAGCGCGGTGCTGAACCGGCTGGTGAAGGCGCGGGGCTGGCAGCAGCCGGCGGCCGAGGCCACCGTGTTCGGCGCCTGGGAGCGAGTCGTCGGCGCGGAGGTCGCCCAGCACAGTCGCCCGGTCAAACTGGAGAACGGCGAGCTGACGGTGGAGGCACGCTCGACCGCGTGGGCGACGCAACTGCGTCTGCTCGCCGGCTCGCTGCTCAAGCAGATCGCCAGCGAGGTCGGCCACAACGTGGTGCGCAAGCTGCACATCCATGGCCCGGCCGCGCCCTCCTGGGGCAAGGGGCCGCGCCGGGTACGCGGCCGGGGGCCCCGCGACACGTACGGCTGAGTCGGGCTCCTCAGCCCTTTCCTGCCTCGCGGGCCGCTCGCCTGCGTTCGCGCTGTTCCCGGGTGTAGCGCTTGCGTTCGGCCAGGTCGCGTTTCCACGCCTCGCGAGCCTCGGTCGAACCGCCCTGAACCGCACCCTGGACACCCTCGGCCGGGCCGGCGAGGTGCCGGAAGGCCCAGCTCAGGAGTCGGCCGCCCTCGCCTGGCGCCCTGGTGACCGCACCGTCCTCGCTCATCTTCCGCCCTCTCCCGCCGCGTGTCCGTCCGCCCGTTCCACGAGCAGATGGTTGGGGCACCAATGATTGGTACACCAATGATCGGTAGAGTAGTCACCGTGGCTGGTACGAGCAACCGATGAGCGATCGACCGGATCGCGACGACCCGTTGGCGCTGGAGCAGCAGGTCTGCTTCGCCCTGTCGGTGGCCGCGCGCAGCGTGGTGGCCGTCTACCGGCCGCTGCTGGAACCGATGGGGCTGACCCACCCGCAGTACCTGGTGATGCTGGCGCTCTGGCAGCACGCCCCGCTGTCCGGTCGCGACCTCAGCCGACTGTTGCAGCTCGACCCGGGCACACTCTCACCCCTGCTCAAGCGGCTCGAAGCGGCCGGCTACCTGCGCCGCGAACGCGACCCCGGCGACGAGCGCAGCCTCGCCGTCACGCTCACCGCCAGCGGCGCCGCCCTGCGGAGCCAGGCGGAGCTGATCCCGGCCGCGATCGTGCAGCGGCTCGGGCTGCCGGTCGAGGACCTGCAACACCTGCACGCGGTGCTCACCCAGGTGATCGCCGCCGCCAACCGACCGGCCGCCTCGGAGGCCGACGCGGCGGGTCAGACGTCGGCGTAGACGGCGAACCCGCGCTCCGCGCAGCGCCGGTAGAAAGCGGCGAGCACGCCCATCTCGGCGCAGGTGAAGTTCCACTGCGGCGGGTCGCCGCGCTCGTCGCGCAGCGCGTCGAGGCGGCTCTCCAGCCACCGCAGCTGCTGCTCGGCCAATCTGCCGTCGCCGAGCAGCGAGCGCAGCACCGTACTCACCGACTCGAAGGTGACCACCTCACCGTGCGGGCGGTGCCCGGCCACGAACCGCTCGATGCCGCTGGCGATCCAGGCGCAGCCGTCCGGGTCGATCACCGGGTCCTCGTCCTCGGCGGCGGCATCTGTGGCGTACAACACACCTTCCAGGCCGAGGAGCAGATCCACCAACTCGGTGTACGCCGTGGCCCGGATGGTGCCGGTCTTCGCGATCAGCTCGGCCAGCGCCGCCGTCGGCGCGGAGATCCGTGGCAGATCAACGATCTCGCCGAAGTCGACGAACTCGGCCGGCGCGACCGGATCATAGAAGCGGCCGGTCCGCGGCCAGTGCACCGCGACGTTGTCCAGCCCCATCTGTCACCTCTTAGAGAGCACGTGTCGGGTCGATCGGGTCGATCGTCCCGGTTCCGGCCGGTAAAGATCAAGCCTGGTTCCGGAGCGCCGCAAACGTACGGCACGGGGGCTTCGGCCGCGACCCCCGACCCGCCCGAGCGCGGGTCAACCCGTTCGGGGACGGCGCGTGCGATCGGACCCTGGCGTGTGGGGGGAGTCGCGGGCAACGGGGTTCTGCCGGCTACGGACTTCTCAGCCGCCTCTCTGAGGGTGCCGAGTGGTGGTTCTGTCCCCCGCGCACAGTAGGATTGACAGCGAGACGAAGACCCGGTGCGGGAGAGGGACGGGGCCGGTGGCCCCAGGTTCATTCTCCACGTCGGGTTGAGCCGATCGCGATCCGCGGGCAACCGCGGCGACCGGCGCGTTCGACCCGCTGTCCGGAGGTCTCCGGCACCGGTCCACGCGCCGACGTCGCGTCCTGTCCGCCGAACCCGCGCCCGCCGCGCCCTACCGGCGCGGCTGACGCGAGAAAGTGGCCGAGGGTGGCAGCGCAGGACAAGCAGGAGTACGGCGCAGAGTCGATCACCGTTCTCGAAGGGCTGGAGGCAGTTCGCAAGCGGCCCGGTATGTACATCGGGTCCACCGGCGAGCGCGGTCTGCACCACCTCGTCTGGGAGGTCGTCGACAACGCGGTCGACGAGGCCCTCGCCGGATACTGCGACACCATCGACGTGGTGCTGCTCGCCGACGGCGGCGTCCGGGTCACCGACAACGGCCGTGGGTTCCCGGTCGACCTTCACCCGAAGCTCAAGAAGCCCGGTGTCGAGGTCGCGTTGACCATCCTGCACGCGGGTGGCAAGTTCGACGGCAAGGCGTACGCGGTCTCCGGCGGTCTGCACGGCGTCGGTGTATCCGTCGTGAACGCGCTCTCCACCAAGATGTTCGTCGAGATCCACAAGTCCGGCAACGTGTGGCGGCAGCACTACACCAACTCCAAGCCGAGCCCGCTGGAGAAGGGCGAGACCACCGACAGCACCGGCTCGGCGGTCTCCTTCTGGCCCGACCCCGACGTCTTCGAAACCGTCGACTTCGACTTCCAGACCATCTACCGGCGCCTGCAGGAGATGGCCTTCCTCAACCGCGCCCTGCGCATCCACCTGCTCGACGAGCGGGTGGCCGAGGAGGAGGACGGCCGGCAGCGCGAGGTCACCTTCTACTACGAGGGCGGCATCGCGGACTTCGTCCGGCACCTCAACGCCTCGAAGAGCCCGATCCACAAGACCGTGGTCGAGTTCGAGGCCGAAGAGGAGGGCATGTCCCTCGAGATCGCCATGCAGTGGAACGAGTCGTACGGCGAGTCGGTCTACACCTTCGCCAACACGATCAACACCCACGAGGGCGGCACCCACGAGGAGGGCTTCCGGTCCGCGCTGACCAGCGTGGTCAACCGGTACGGCACCGACAAGAAGCTGCTCAAGGGCGACGAGAAGCTCTCCGGCGAGGACATCCGCGAAGGGCTCGCGGCGATCATCTCGGTCAAGCTGGCCAACCCGCAGTTCGAGGGGCAGACCAAGACCAAGCTGGGCAACACCCCGGTGAAGAGCTTCGTGCAGCGGGTCTGCAACGACCGGCTGGTCGACTGGTTCGACCGCAACCCGGCCGAGGCCAAGATGATCATCACGAAGGCGTCCCAGGCGGCCCGGGCGCGGATCGCCGCGCAGCAGGCGCGCAAGCTGGCCCGACGCAAGTCGCTGCTGGAGTCCGGCTCGATGCCGGGCAAGCTGGCCGACTGCCAGTCGACCGACCCGCGCGAGTCCGAGGTGTTCATCGTCGAGGGTGACTCGGCCGGCGGCTCGGCCAAGCAGGGCCGCGACCCACGGACCCAGGCGATCCTGCCGATCCGCGGCAAGATCCTCAACGTGGAGAAGGCCCGGATCGACCGGGTGCTGAAGAACAACGAGGTCCAGGCGCTGATCACCGCGCTGGGCACCGGCATCCACGACGACTTCGACATGGAGAAGCTGCGGTACCACAAGGTGGTGCTGATGGCCGACGCGGACGTCGACGGCCAGCACATCCAGACGCTGCTGCTCACCCTGCTGTTCCGCTTCATGCGTCCGCTTGTCGAGATGGGGCACGTCTACCTGGCCGCCCCGCCGCTCTACAAGATCAAGTGGAACAAGAAGGGCGACGACGCCCAGTACGCGTACTCCGACCGCGAGCGGGACGGTCTGATCGTGCTGCGCCAGCAGAAGAAGCCGAACGCCAAGCCGGACGACATCCAGCGCTTCAAGGGCCTCGGCGAGATGAACTATCCCGAGCTGTGGGAAACCACGATGAACCCGGCAACGCGTACCCTGCGTCAGGTCACTCTCGACGACGCGGCGACCGCCGACGAGTTGTTCAGTGTGCTGATGGGTGAGGACGTCGAGGCGCGCCGGTCGTTCATTCAGCGCAACGCCAAGGACGTGCGGTTCCTGGATATCTGACGGACTGCGGTGGATCGGCCGGGCAGTGCCCGGCCGATCCGGCGGTCCACAGAGTTATCCACAGCTTGGCCGGTATCCACAGCGGTTATCCACAGCACGAAAACGACTCTGAGTCTGATAAGGGTATACAGTGACCGATTCTCCCGAGTCCACACCGAACGAGCCCGAGGTCCCCGCCGAGGCCATCGCCGCCGTGGTCGCACACGACCGGATCGAACCGGTCGGGCTCGAGGTGGAGATGCAGCGCTCCTACCTCGACTACGCGATGAGCGTCATCGTCGGGCGTGCGCTGCCGGACGTCCGGGACGGCCTCAAGCCGGTCCACCGCAAGATCCTCTACGCGATGTTCGACTCCGGCTACCGCCCGGACCGCGGCTACGTGAAGTGCTCCCGGGTCGTCGGCGACGTGATGGGCCAGTTCCACCCGCACGGCGACTCGGCGATCTACGACGCGCTGGTCCGGATGGCGCAGCCCTGGTCGCTGCGCTACCCGCTGGTCGACGGCAACGGCAACTTCGGCTCGCCCGGAAACGACCCGGCCGCCGCGATGCGTTACTGCGTCACGGCAGATGTCCGTATTCGTACCGCCGAGGGCAGCGTGCGGATCGCCGACGTCGTGCCGGGCGCGGAGCCGTCCAGCGAGACCGACGTCGACCTCAAGGTCCGCGACCGCAACGGCGACCTGGTTCGCGCATCGAAGTTCTTCCACTCGGGCGAGCACCCGACGCTGCGGCTGCGTACCCGCGAGGGGTACGAGCTGACCGGCACCCACAACCACCCGGTGCTCTGCCTGGTGGACGTGGCCGGTGTGCCGACCCTGCTGTGGAAGCTGCTCGCCGAGATCTCCCCGGGCGACCGGGTGGTGCTCCAGCGTTCGGTGCCGGACGAGATCGGCTACCCGATGCTGGAGCACGTCGAGGCGGCGGTCCTCGCCGGCGCGTTTGTCAGCGAGGGCTTGGTCTCCCCTGGGCGGGCCGGGTTCAACAACGTGGACCGGGATTTCTTCGTCCGCGTCCTCGCGGCCTACGACCTGGCGGTGGGCGGCCCTCGTTACGTCAGCGAGCGGGTCATCGCCTCCGGCAGCACTCTGCACGAACTCGACGTGCAGGACCTCAGCGCGCTGCGCAAGAGCCTCCTCGGTGACCTGCTGGGCGCCCGCAGCGCCGCGAAGTTCGTCCCCGAGTTCGTCTGGCAGGGGCCGGCCGCGGTCAAGCGGGCCTTCCTCCAGGCGCTCTTCGAGGGCGACGGCTCGTCCTCGCTGCTGCCGCGCAACACGATCCAGGTCTCGTACTCCACGCGCAGTCAGCGGTTGGCCCGCGAGGTCCAGCAGTTGCTGCTGGAGTTCGGCGTGATCAGCCGGCAGACCCGCTACGACGACGGCGAGATCAAGGTCGTCGTCACCAACCGCCGCGACGCCCGGATCTTCGCCGCGCACGTCGGCTTCCTCGGCCGCAAGCAGGCCAAGCTGGAGGCGGAGCTGGCCCAGGTGCCGGCGAGCAGCACCGCGCTCTCCAGCGACCACGTACCGCTGGTCGGTGAGTTCATCCGCGAGCACGGCGCGCAGCGCTGGACCGAGCGGGACTGGCTTCGCCGGCACAACGTCGACCGGGTGGAGCGGTGGGAGCGGGACCGCGACGAGATCGCCGCCCGGATCAGCAACACCGAGGTGCTCGACGTGGTCGAGCCGTTGGTCGACGGTCGGTTCTACTACGCCGAGGTGGCGGAGATCACGGATGCCGGTGTGCAGCCGGTCTACAGCGTCCGGGTCGACACCGACGACCACTCGTTCGTCTCGGACGGGTTTGTCAGCCACAACACGGAGTGCAAGCTCGACCCGCTGGCCATGGAGATGCTGCGGGACATCGACGAGGACACCGTCGACCTCCAGGACAACTACGACGGCCGGGCCAAGGAGCCCACGATCCTGCCGTCGCGGATCCCCAACCTGCTGGTGAACGGCTCCGAGGGCATCGCGGTCGGCATGGCCACCAAGATCCCGCCGCACAACCTGCGGGAGATCGGCACGGCGGTGCAGTGGTGCCTCGACAATCCCGAGGAGGACGAGGAGACCACCCTCGAAGCCCTGCTCGGCATCGTCAAGGGTCCGGACTTCCCGACCTACGGCCTCATCGTCGGCCAGACCGCGATCCAGGACGCGTACCGCACGGGTCGTGGCTCGATCCGGATGCGCGCCGTGGTGGAGGTCGAGGAGGACAAGCGCGGCCGTCCCTGCCTGGTCGTCAGCGAGCTGCCCTACCAGGTCAACCCGGACAACCTGGCCGAGCGGATCGCCGAGCTGATCAAGGAGGGCAAGCTCGCCGGGATCGCCGACATCCGCGACGAGTCCTCCGGCCGTACCGGTATGCGGATCGTGCTGGTGCTCAAGCGCGACGCGGTCGCGAAGGTCGTGCTGAACAACCTCTACAAGCACACCCAGCTCCAGGAGACCTTCGGCGCCAACATGCTGGCCCTGGTCGACGGGGTGCCGCGCACGCTCAACCTGGCCCAGTTCATCCGCTACTACGTCGAGCACCAGATCGAGGTGATCCGTCGGCGGACCGCGTTCCGGCTGCGCAAGGCCGAGGAGCGGGCGCACATCCTGCGCGGTCTGGGCAAGGCGCTGGACGCGCTGGACGAGGTGATCGCGCTGATCCGGCGGTCGCCGACCGTGGACGACGCCCGGCAGGGCCTGATCCGGCTGCTGGAGATCGACGAGATCCAGGCGACCGCCATCCTGGACATGCAGCTGCGCCGTCTCGCCGCGTTGGAGCGGCAGCGGATCGTGGACGACCTGGCCAAGCTCGAGATCGAGATCGCCGACTTCAAGGACATCCTGGCCAAGCCGGAGCGGCAGCGGAAGATCGTCTCCGAGGAGCTCGGCGAGATCGTCGCCAAGTGGGGCGACGACCGCCGGACGCAGATCATCCCGTTCGACGGTGAGGTCTCGATGGAGGACCTCATCGCCCGCGAGGATGTGGTCGTCACGATCACCCGGACCGGGTACGCCAAGCGCACCAAGGTCGATCTCTACCGCTCGCAGCGACGCGGGGGTAAGGGCGTCAGTGGCGCTACGCTGCGGCAGGACGACATCGTCAGCCACTTCTTCGTCTGCTCGACCCACGACTGGATCCTGTTCCTGACGAACAAGGGCCGTGTGTACCGGGCCAAGGCGTACGAGTTGCCGGAGGCCAGTAGGGTAGCCAAGGGCCAACACGTGGCCAACCTGCTTGCCTTCCAACCCGACGAGCAGATAGCGCAGATCATTGAGATCCCGAACTACCAGGTAGCCCCCTATCTGGTACTGGCCACGAAGAACGGCCTGGTGAAGAAGACGCGGCTCGAGGAGTTCGACTCCAACCGTTCCGGCGGCATCATCGCGATCAACCTGCGCGATGAGGACGAGCTGGTCGGTGCTGCGTTGGTTGCGCCGGAGAACGACCTGCTGCTGGTCTCCAAGAAGGCGCAGGCGATCCGGTTCAACGCCTCGGACGAGGCGTTGCGGCCGATGGGCCGAGCCACCTCGGGGGTGATCGGCATGCGCTTCACGGACGACGACGTCCTGCTGGCCATGGAGGTCGTTCGGGAGGGTCTGGACGTTCTGGTGGCCACGAACGGGGGATACGCGAAGCGGACCCCGATCGAGGAATACCCGGTGCAGGGCCGGGGAGGTAAGGGCGTGTTGACTGCAAAGATCACCGAACGGCGCGGTGGTCTGGTCGGCGCGGTGGTGATCGATCCGGACGACGAGCTGTTCGCGATCACCAGCAACGGTGGTGTCATCCGGACTCCGGTGAAGCCTGTACGCCGTACGCGTGACCGGAACACAATGGGGGTCAAGCTGATGGACCTCCCGGACGGCGTGACTATCGTGGCGATTGCTCGCAATGCCGACGAGCCTGACGAACAGGACTAGTTGAATGACGGAGACACAGGCGAAGTCGGGGAACACGGGGACCTCGGCCAACCCGGTCGACGAGGAGGCCGCCAAGGGCGGCACACCAGCGACCGGCCGCGCGGCCGTAGGCCGGGCGACGGTCCCCGCCGACGCGCCTGCCCCGAAATTCACCAGGGCCCCGGGCATGACACCCCCGCCTGAGCCGACCAGCGATGACGCTGGCAAGGGTGACAAGACCGAGGCGTCCGGAGCCGAGGCGCCGACGTCTGCCGCCACACCCTCGGGTTCGGCGACACCCTCGGCCCGACCGGCGACCACCCAGCCGATCAACGTCCGGCCCGGCCAGGCCGCGTCGACCGGGGCCACCGGCACCCAGCCGCGGATCACACCCGGCATGACCCAGCCGCCGTCGGACGGTGCGCGTACCTCCGCTGGCGGCCGCCCGGTCAGCGGCGGTGGCCTGCCGCCGGGCATCGGCAACGCGTCGGCCGTCGGGGCCGCCCGTGTCGGTGACGCGGTACGCGCGGCACGTACGTCGGTCAGCTCGGCTGCGTCCCGAGGACCCCGCCGGGCTCGGCTGAACCTGAAGCGGATCGACCCGTGGTCGGTGATGAAGTTCGCGTTCGCCGTCTCGGTGGTGCTCTTCATCGTCGTGGTGGTCGCCACCTCGGTGCTCTACCTCGCGCTGGACGCGATGGGTGTGTTCAAGAGCGTCAACGAGAGCCTGAGCGACCTGGTCAACGCCGGCGGTGGGCAGAGCACCAGCGGCTTCCAGATCACCGCCAAGGGCGTGATCCTCAGCTCGGCGCTGATCGGTCTGGTCAACGTGGTGCTGTTCACCGCGCTGGCCACGCTGGGAGCGTTCGTCTACAACGTCTGCGCCGACCTGGTCGGCGGGATCGAGCTGACGCTCGCCGAGCGGGACTGAGCGACCGGGACGCCGGGGCACCGCGAAACGCGGTCGCTCCGGCGTCCCGTACTCGGGTAGGTTTTGGCAGGTGACGACGGCCCGGCTCGTGGGCGCGGACCCCGATTTGGGGCCGGCGCAGCGGATGGGTTAATCTTGCTCGTCGCAACGCGGGGCTATAGCTCAGTCGGTTAGAGCGCAGAGCTGATAACTCTGAGGTCGATGGTTCGATTCCATCTAGCCCCACCGCACGGTCGTCCGACGTTAGTCGAGCACGAGGGGTCGCCCCAATGTTCAAGAAGCTGCTGATTCTGGCTGGCGTCGTCGGCGTGGCCGCCGTCGTGTACAACAAGATCAAGGCCTCGAGCGACGAGCGTGCCCTCTGGCACGAGGCGACCACCGCACCCGACCTGCGCTGACCTCTGAGGCGGCGACAAGCGGTCGTCCACGGGGCCCTAGCTCAACTGGCAGAGCACTGCCTTTGCAAGGCAGGGGTTAGGGGTTCGAGTCCCCTGGGCTCCACCAGCACTTCCCCCGGTTGATCTCGGTCCTGAGGGCAGCCACGCGGTCCTGTCGTCCCCTCCTCGCCCTGATCGAGTAGGAGCGAGGCGAAGGCGTGCCGCAGCTCGTCCCGCTGTGGACCGCTTCCGCTCGCTCTTGGTCGACGTACTTCCGTTTCCGCTCCCGTCGATCCGACGAGGCGTCGACCACGGCACTGTCAGCGCCTACCGCCACGTGCCCGGCGCGCGAGGTGCTTGAGCCTTAGTTGACTAGTCGGCCGACCATGGCGGCGAGCTGATCGGGATGCTCATCGGTGACCAAGTGGCCGGCGCTGAAAATAATGTCAGGGTCAACATGGAGCCGCTGTTGTGCCCCTGATCGCAATCGGTTCGGCGGCAAGAACACGTCCTGGTCTCCGCTAGCGATCACGACCGGCACCGTGCGCGTTACCGGCGGGACGAGATCATCGGAACTCACCGGACGGGTGTGTCGGGCGACCAACGTCATCCACTCCACCAGGTCTGCGCGGGGCGCTCGGCCGGTAGCAGACAGGATTCGCAGCAGACGAAGACTCGAAGCAGATCGTGGCCGTACCAGCCAGCTCAGGAACGCCAACAAGACACGGGGAGTGACCCTGAGTCGGCACAGCCCTCCAGGAGCCACCGCGACCTTGCCGTGAATCCGCGAATGATCTGCCGTGAGCGCGACAGCGCCGCCGAACGAATGCCCGAACACCACGACCGGCCCGCTTGTGGATTTCTCGATGACCTCTTCCAGCCAGGAGCCGTACCAGGTGAGCCGGCCGCCGGCGGCATCCGCTTCACCGGAACTCAATCCAGGCTGGCCCGGAACGTCGGCAGCGACCACCCGGTACCGCTGAGCCAAGGTTGTGAGCAACGGCAGGTAGGCGGCCGTGCTGAAGCGGTCCTCAGCGACGAATACGACAGTCAGTGGGCCTCCGCCAGCGGTGAATACGTGTGTGTCTTCGCCTTTGGCGCGAATCATGCGTCGATCGTGTCGGACCGGCCACGCACTCAACTGCTCCTCGCACCACTGGCGAATGCTGTCCCTGCCCGCAGGAGTCCGATAGATCGACTTCACCGCTGCATCCTGCACCAGGACCATCGGAAGTACCACGCCACCAGCTCGAGCATCGTGAGGATCATCGGCGCCCGTCATACGGCCATCCGCACAGCCAAGCCCTCGTCACCGTACGGTGAAACCCCCGTGGCTGACGGTCTCTCTCAACCAGTCAAGCCAGGCCGCCCACAGGTCATCCCCATCCAACTCTGCACGGACGCTCGGCGACGAAGCCTGATAGCAGTCGAGCGCTTCGTCGATCTCCCTCGCTCCAACCAGCCAGGGACCATTGCTCGTCAGCTTGAACTCTGGGATACCAAGCATTCCAGGGACCGTCTGGGCCGACGCCGCCCGTTCGGCCTCGTTGTACGCGTCGCGCCGACTCTGATCAGCAGACTGCCAGTCGTCGATGCCCTGGAACGGCCAGGCGGGGAAGGGCTGCGGGGCTCCGTGGTAGGTCATGCCGGTTCGGCGCATACCGTCGCGGCAGAGGCCCATGCCGGCGATGTTCAGATGGAACTGATATGCAGCCGCAAGCGTCTCGTACTCGTGCAGGCATGGAGGAGCGTGCACGCACAGGTCCCGCAGCTCAGAGCACGCTTCGAAGCGCGAGCGGGCAGTGGCAGCAGGTTCGGGTAGGTCAGTCCACTCAAGGTCGTAGCTCACGAGACCCCTTCGCTGCCGCGCATCAGCCAGCGCCCGGCGTCATGACATTCGCCGAGCAGCATACGGCGGTTCGTCAGGCAGGTCCTGACACCGATCGGTCACGCAGGTCACGAGACCGGACAGGTCGCCGGAGGTGATGTCGACCAAGGGGTCCGTACGTCTTCAAGGCGGCCCGCGACGGGCAAAACGCGCCGCCAACCCTCACCCTCGACTCGTCGCCGGTCACCCGGAGGCATCGAAGTTCGCTTGACGACGAAGCGGGCCGGTGGCCCGCCTCCCGAAGGGCGGTCGGTTGCATACGGGTGGGCATCGCGGGTAGTCCGGGCGGGGGCTGAGGTTTGAGGTCTGTTGCCCTTCAACAAGCCGGGGTCATGCCAAGGTTCCTGAGGTCCGACGGCGGGGAGGCACAGTGGTGCGCATCGACGTGAACGAGCCGAGGGCTGCCGAACGGTTCTGGGAAGGGATGCGGGAAGTAGCCAGTGCTGCCGCCCGGCATCGCGATCCACAGTTGTACGAGTCGATCGTCAAGATCGGCAGGGCCGCGCTTTCTCAAGGTGTTGAGCTAGTGCCCTCAAGTGGGCTCTTTCTCCAGTGCCCCGTCTGCGGCGTCTCCCCAGGTCAGCGCTGTATCAGCGCGCCCAGGAACCCTCTACAGGACAACGTCCTCCACCCGGCTCGTATGGAGCTGGCCGAGAAGGCGCTCAAGGGAGATGTCCCCCTTCCTGCTCCACTTCGTTAACTGCCCCCAACACGACCAGGAGCGGGTTGGGAGGGTCGAGCTAGCGGGTCAGCGTGCTAAGCGCGGACGCCGCGTGACACCTGGCCTTCGGCCGCTGTCAGCCAGCGTCGATACCAACTGCCGAACCCGAGCGATGTCCCGTCGTCGTCGCGCCGGCGACCCTCCTCTGGGGCTGGACCGCCTGACGACAGGCCGACGCTGAGATCCGCTCTCATCGACCAAGGAACCGTACGATCGCGTCGCGAAGAGGCCGGTCCAGGTCGCGAGGCTCATGGTCAGGGGCGGACGACGGGGTACCGGCAATGAGCTCAGTCAGAACAGACTCCAGCCGCTTCCGCTCCGGTCGCAGGTCCGACCAGGCCGTGTCGGGTAGCCGCAGCACGTTGGCGAGCAGGTCACCTGGGTAATAATCTCCCTCGGCCAACGGATCGCGGAGCAGGACCTGTATCGCGAGAGGCAGCAGTGCGGGTACGCCAATCTCTTGCCCGAGCATGATGCGCAGGTCTTCGACCGTGAACTCGGTCAACGGCGTGCGTCGCAGCTCCGTGCACCGTCTCGTCAGAGACGTGGCGTCCGGGCCGAGGTCCGGCCGCACGTCCCGTTCAAGCTGCTCGATGGTCGTCATGGCGGTCAGGGTAGTTCGCACCCGGCACCCTGGGCCGGCCGGAAGGTTGGCGGCCGTCCACGGGTCGCCGCTGGCCGACGAGGATCCGGCGAAATCTTTCCGGTGGGGCGTCGAATCCGGAACGAGTCGTTCGTAGAGGAGACGAGAGGTGGCCGAAGGTGGCCGCCGGGACAAGGAGTCACGAGGATGGCGCGATACCTGATCTCGTTCAACGACGGCGCGATGGACCACATCCCCGCTGAGGAGATGCCCGACGTGGGCAAGGCCGCGCACGCGGTGGTCCAGGAGGCCGTGAACGCCGGCGCGTGGGTGTACGGCATCGGCCTCGAAAGGCAGCAGGCGAGCATCGTGACCCCCGACGGGACGGTCACCGACGGCCCTTACCCGGAGACCAGGGAGGTCATCGGCGGTTTCGTCGTCGTCGACGTGGCCACCCGCGAGGAGGGATTGGCGTGGGCTGCCAAGATTGCCGCTGCCTGCCGCTGCGCGCAGGAGGTCCGGGAGCTCATGCCCGATCCCGAGACGGAGGCGATGCTCGGTCGCGCCGACAGTCGGGGGTGACACCACCGACGGTGCCCGGTCAAGGGACGCCGCCCTTTGTCATGATCCGTGCATGGATGAACAGTCGGTGCTCGTCACCGACCCGGCGGCGGTCACCGGTCACGCGGTCGCCGACCGGCGTGCGGCGGACATCGACTGGTCCACAGAGGAGACCTGGAGACGGCGGTCAAGGAGCTCCGATCGGACCTGGCGACCTCCGTGTCGAGCATCGTGGACATCAGCCAGCTGGTCGACGGCATTCCGGGAGTGGAGTTTCGCGGGGGCCTCTGCTGGGCCGAGCAGGGCCCGTCCCGGGACCCCTTCGCCCGGACGCGGGGTGACGACTCGGGCGCGGTGAGGTGAAGGCGGGCGGCATGGCCGTGGCCGACCGGGGTAGGAGAAACGGCAACAACCCCCCGGAAGTGAGGTGTCTTACCAATGCCTACGGCACGCGAGATCATGACGAACGACGTGACCTGTGTCCGCGAGCAGGACGACCTGAAGTCGGCCGCGAAGCAGATGGCAGAGCTGGGGGTCGGCGCCCTGCCGATCTGCGGCGAGGACAACCGGCTGAAGGGCATGCTGACCGACCGTGACATCGTGGTGAAGGTGCTTGCGGAAGGCCGCGATCCGGCCAACGTCACGGTGGGCGAGCTGGCCCAGGGCGAGGCGGTGACCATCGGCGCGGACGACGACGCGGCCGAGATCCTGCGCACCATGGGCCAGCACAAGGTACGCCGGCTGCCAGTGATCGACGGGCATGAGCTGGTCGGCATCGTCGCCGTCGCCGACGTGGCCCGTTCCCTGCCGGAGCGGCCCGTGGGTGACCTCATCGAGGCCATCTCCGAGCGCGGCTGACCGTCGCATCCGTCCTCGATCGCCGCCCCGGGTGGGCGGCGATCGCCGTGTCGGGGGTCTGCGCGAATCGGTGGTCAGTCGGGCGGGGTGAGGGATGCGGTCTCGCCGCGGGCGATGGTGCGTACCTGCTTCACCCAGCCCCGGCGGCGGGCCTCGTCGACGAAGTGCGCGAGCGGGGACCGGAACACCGGGTAGTCGTCGTAGTGGATCGGCACGGTCAGCTTCGGGCGGACCAGTTCCGTCAGGTCGGCACCCTGGCTGGCATCCATGGTGAGCAGCACCCCGGCGACCCTCGTGCCGCCGAGGTGGATGAGCATGGCGTCGATGTCCGGGTAGCGCTCGGGGATGGCGGTGAGCAGCGGCCGGTTGAGGGTGTCGCCGGTGACGTACAGCCGGAACTCTCGAGCACCGGCGCGTTCCACGTCGATCATCGTGCCCATGACGTCGGGCATCAGCAGGTCCAGGGCACCCGGGCCGTGTTGGCCGGGCATCGAGGTCAGGCGCAGTGTCGTACCGTCGCGGTGCAGTTCCCGGGACGACCAGGTCGGCAGGCCCTGGGCGGCCTGGAAGCCCCAGCGACGCAGGCGGCGTTCGGCCGCTGGCGTGGTGACGATGGGCAGGTCACGGTCCAGTTCGCGGCGGGCCACCCGGTCGAAGTGGTCGCCGTGCAGGTGGGAGAGGACCACCGCGTCCAGCTCCGGGAGCTGGGCGATCCGCAGCGCCGGGTCCGTGCGTCGGCGCGACCACAAACCCTTGCCCAGGTACGCCCGCTGACCCCGATGCAGGAAGTTCGGGTCGGTCAGCAGGGTGAACCCGCCGATCCGCAGCACCGTCGTCGCGGTACCGATGAACGTCACCTGGGGTTGCTCCACCATCGTGCCCACCTCCTCCGGCTCCGGTACCCCGGTGGGCGGTGGGCATGCGGCTCAGCTGTCCGTGGGCGCGGTGTTCGGCCGGGCCTGGGGCACGTGTTCCATCAGCCTGGTGAGCGCGCCGTTGGCGAAGGTCGCGCCGAGCGCCGAGCCGGCCCCGATGGTCCAGCCCACCGGTCCGAGTGGGGTGCAGCCGAAGAACTGGCTCACCCCCGGCGTCTGCACCACCACGACGAGCACGCCCAGTGATGCCGCCGTGGACGCCAGCACGGCGGGGCTGGTGCCGCCGGCCAGGATGGTCTGCCCGAGTTGGGTGCCGACCAGGCTGACCAGGGCGACCGTCCCGGCCCGCTGACGGCGTCCGGTGTATCGGGCCAACGTCCAACCCGCGGTCGCGCCCAGCGTGGTCGCTGCCGCCCGGAGGCCGATCTCCCTGGTGAGGCTCTCACCGAGCGCCGTGTCCGGACCCTCGCGGAGCAGCGCGTCGGTGCGGTCCGACGCGGGTGGCCGGACCGCGATGGCCAGCGCCGGCGCCAGGTCGGTGAGCAGGTTGACCAGCAGCAGTTGTCGTCCGGTGAGCGCGGAGCGGCCGGTGGCCGCGGCGGTCAGCACACTGAACGCGATCTCGCCGAGGTTGCCACCGACCAGGATGCTGAGCGCGTGCCGCACCGACGACCACATCGCCCGCCCCTCGATCAGGGTGGCGATGATGGTCTCCAGCCGGTCGTCGGTGACCACCAGGTCGGCTGCGGCGCGGGCGGCCGGGGTGCCCCGCTGGCCGAGGGCGATGCCGACGTCGGCCAGCCGGATCGCCGGGGCGTCGTTGGCGCCGTCACCGGTCATCGCGACGGTCCGCCCGCACTTCTGCAACGCCTGGATGATCCGCACCTTGTGCGCCGGGGTGCAGCGGGCCACCACATCGGTGTTGGCCAACCGCTCGGCGAGCGCGTCGTCGTCCAGTTGGTCCAGTTCGCCGGCGGTGACCACCCGCTGTTCGTCGTGCTCGCTGATGGTGGCGGCGATCGCCTCGGCGGTGGCGGGGTGATCACCGGTGATCATGATGGTGTGCACACCGGCCTGCCGGATGCGGCGCACCGCCGGGGCGGCGCTCTCCCGGACCCCGTCGGCGAGGGCCAGGAAACCCACGAAGGTCAGCCCTCGGACGTCGTTGTCGGTCACCTTCGGGTCGTCCACCTGGCACTCGGCGACGGCGAGGATCCGGTTTCCCGCTCCGGCCCGATCGGCGAGCATCCGCTCCAGCTCCGCGCGCCCGGCGTCGTCGAGCGGCTCCTGACTGCCGTCGGTGCGCCGGGCCGAACAACGCGGCAGCACCGTCTCCGGAGCGCCCTTGACACTCAACAACAGGCGGCCGTCGGTCTCCCCGACGCTCGCGTGATAGCCACGGGACGGTTCGAACGGCAGCCCGCCGGCAGCCCGCCAACCAGCCGCGCCGGTCTGCTCCACCACCCCGGCCACGCCCGCGCCCCGCCGCACCGCCCGGTCGGTCTGCAACGCCAACTCCTCCGGGTTGGCCGCGGCGGGGGTGGCGCGCAGCGCGGCGGCCAGCGTCAACTGGAGCCGGTCGTCGAGCCGGTCCACCGGGGCGTACCGGTCGCCCACGCCGTCGCCGACCCCGGCGAGCAGCAACTGGCCCTCGGTGAGGGTGCCGGTTTTGTCGAAGCAGAGCACATCCACCCGACCCAGCGCCTCGATGGTGCGCGGGTTGCGGACCAACGCGCCGTGCTCGGCCAACCGCCGGGCGGCGGCCAACTGCGCCGCGCTGACCAGGAACGGCAACCCCTCCGGCACCGACGCCACGGCGAGGTTCGCCGCGGTCGCCGCCGTCTCGGCCAGGGGTACGCCCCGAAGCAGGCCCGCGCCGGCCACCGCCACCGCCGAACCGGCGGCCAACGGGATGGCGGCGCTGGTCAACGAACCGAGGCGGGCCTCCACCCCACTTGTTGGTGGGGCCTGCCGGACGAGCGCCAGGCTGCGGCCGGCTTCGGTGTCCGACCCGGTCGCGACCACCACGGCAGTGCCGTGCCCGGCGGCGACGGTGGTGCCCTCGTAGAGCATCGAGTGTCGATCGGCGATGGCGGCGGCCACCACCGGCCGGTTGGACTTGGCGACCGGCAGTGACTCACCGGTCAGTGACGACTCGTCCGCCTCCAGGCCCACCGATTCGAGGACGCGGCAGTCGGCGGGCACCGAGTCACCCGGCTCCAGGGCGATGACGTCACCGAGGACCAGGTCCTCGGCGGCGAGAACCTGCTCGCCACCATCTCGGCGGACCCGCCCGGTCACCGCCGAACGGGACAGCAGTTCCGCGAGTGACCGTTCGGTGTTGCGTTCGTGCACCGCGCCGATCAGTGCGGATCCGCCGACCACGCTGCCCACGAGCGCGGCGTCGACAAGCGAACCGAACGACGCGGACAGCACCGCCCCGGCGGCCAGGACCGGGGTCAGCGGGTTGGACAACTCGTCCACGAAGGCGCGCAGCAGACCGCCGCGTCCCGGTCCGGCATCGCCGTTCCCGCCACCGTCGTGGTGCCGGCGCTGCGCTTCCGCGCTGGCCAGACCGTCCGGCGTGGTGTGCAGGTGGTCCAGCACGGTTCGGACCGGCATCAGGTGCCAGGCGGTCGCCACCGGTGCCGGGGTGTCCGACTGGTCGCGTAGCCGGCGGGCCTGCCAGACCCCGTTCGCGAAGGCCAACCCGGCCGCGCCGTTGACCGCGACGAGCGCCTTGTGCGGCAGTTGGGTCGGCGGAGCGGTGAACGCGCCCAGTGCCCCGAGACCGGTGCCCGCCATGGCCAGTCTGATGTTCTGCTGGGCCGTACGGCGGGCCACGCCGGTCGCCTCGACGACGAGGGCCACCACCCGCAGGTCGGCGCCCACCAGCAGGTGTGCGCCCCACGGCGGCAGTTCCTCCGGCGCGGCGAGCCCCAGACCGCAGTCGGACGCGCCGAGCGCCCTGCGGTCCGCCGAGACCAGCATCACCACCGCGCCGTCGCGCTGCAACGCGCGTACCGACTCGGTCAGCTGGTCGCCGCCGGGCAGCATCGCGTCGGCGAAGCCGTACCGCTGCTCGTCGCCGCCGGCCACCACCAGCCGCAGGCCAGCCTGCCGCGCGGCGGCCGGGAGGCCGTCGACGCCGGGCGCGGGTTCCGGCTCGACCCGCAGGAGCGCGGCGAGCCGGTCGCCGTGGACGAGACCGAGCAGTTGGCCACCGGCGGAGCGCAGCCGGTCGCCGTCCGGGATGTCAACCGGGTCGGTGCCGGGCAGCTGATCCAGCGGTCCGAGCCGCCAGCCGTCCGCCGTGCGGGAAGCAGCCGGATCGTCCGGGTTGAACAGCGCGAAGGCCTGCTCCGCCACCTGGTCGACGTCCGCGCCCGGCGCCGGCGCCAGATCGGCGAGGACACCCCGGTCCGAGCCGAGCACGGCGGCGTCCAGCACGAGCGTGTCGATCCGGTCCAACTCCCGCAGCACGCTGCGGTCCATCGCGATCACTCCGCGCCGGGCCAGCATCCAGCCAAGTTGCGCGGCGTACCCTTCGCGTCCGCTGCCGGGCGCCTTCGGCAGCGTCGACAAGCCCACCGCGATGGCCCGTTTCGGCCCGGCGAACGGCATCGCCGCCGCACCAGCCGCCGCACCCGCGCCGAGCATGCGGTTGACGTACCGCTCGACCGGCCCGTCCGGCTTCGGCCGGGGACGCTCGACGACCGGCCAGCGGGCGGTGGCTCGATCCGCCTCGCCGGTCAGATGCGGTTCGGCCCGTTCCCAGGCGGCGAGTTGCGCCCGCGCCTCGCCCCACTGCACCACCCGCTGGGCACCGTCCAGGACGATCCCGGTCCAACGGCCGGTCAGGCCCTGCACCACCGCTTCGGCCAGCGGAAAGAGGATGTCGGCGCGGGGGTCGGAGCGCAGCCGTTTGCCGATGAACCCGTGCAGCTTCGGCTGTAGATCGACCGCGGCGAGCACGCCGGCCACCTCACCGGGCAGCGGCGCGAACGGCAGGATCCGGGTGGCCGCCGAGATGGTCAGGCCCAGGGCATCGGAGGCGAGCGCGCCGAGGGTACGGGGGGTGCGCGGCCCCTCCTCCGGCGGATGCGGTGGTGGGATCTCCGGGTCGGGTTCGTGGTCACAGGTCCGCTCGACCCGGCTGATCGTGGCGATCAGGTCGCGCAACGCCGGCTCGGGGGTCTCGACGGCAACCACCACCCGCCCGGACGGGGCGTTGACCCGAGCCCAGGCGACGCCGGGCAGACGCTCCAACGCGCCCTCCACCTGACGGGCCAGCCGGTTTCCGCCGTCCTGGCAGACACCGTGCACCTCGATGTGGTGTCGGCCCGGCCGGGACCAGACCCGCCGCCGCGTCAGCCCGGCCGTCCGGGCCAGCCGGGTCGCCGCCGAACCGACAGTCCGGGACGCCTCGCCGACCAGGTGCGGCATGCCGAAGGACGGCAGGATGCGGCCGGCTGCGCGACCCGCCGCCGTCATCGAGGCGTACGGCTGGACGGACGCCGGTCCGACTCCCTGTTGCTGCTGGTCCTGACCTTGGCCATTTCGTCCTCCCACCGCACTCACGTCCGGCGGCCTGGCTTCCCGACCTGCCATCCGTTATGCCCCCCGAGCGGCGGAATTTTGCGTGGCCGCCGGTGCATGGACGGGGTGGGCCGTGGAACCCGACGACCATCACCGGACATGGGGAGGCCGACATGAGCACGCTGACGCGACATCTGAACGGCTCGGGGGAGAACGTCCGGATGTACAACCGGCAGGTGGCCTTACCGGTGCTGGGTGACGTGGCGGTGCCGCCACCGGACAAGGTCGCCTACTACGCGGGGCTCGGTGTGCTCGCCGCACTCCAGGTCATCGAGTGGCCGATCGCCCTGGTGATCACGGCCGGCCACCTGCTGGCTGACCAGCATCTGTCGGGAGTGGTGCGCGGGGTCGGGCAGGCGCTTCAGGACGCCTGAGGAGAGCCGGGTCACCGGCGATTGACCTGAATCCAGGTTGAAGTCGCATGCTCGGGTCATGCCGAGCACAGTCGCCACCGACGCACCGGCCGTACCGGGGTTGTTCGCACCCCGGTTGCGCGCGATGACGGTGGGCAGCGTCGCCTTGATCTCGTTGCTCGCGTTCGAGGCGCTGGCGGTCGGTACGGCGATGCCGACCGTCGCCCGCAGCCTCGACGGGGTGGCGCTGTACGGGATCGCGTTCGGTGGCCCGTTCGCCACGGGCGTGCTGGCCATGGTGGTCTCCGGCATCTGGTGTGACGCCAGAGGCCCCCGAGGTCCGATGTGGCACGGGGTCACCTGGTTCGTGGTCGGGTTGCTGATCGCCGGGACCGCCCCCGTGATGAGTGTGCTGGTCGTCGGGCGGGTGGTGCAGGGATTCGGCTCCGGGCTGCTCTCGGTGGCGCTCTACGTGATCGTCGGGCAGGCGTACCCGCCGGAACTGCACCGGCGGATCTTCGCGGCGTTCGCGGCGGCGTGGGTCGTACCGTCGCTGGTGGGGCCGGCGGTGGCCGGCCTGATCGTGGAGTACCTGGACTGGCGGTGGGTCTTCCTCGCGGTGCCGGCGGTGGCCGTGCCGGCGGTGTTGTTGATCCATCCCGGCCTGCGGTCGCTGGGGCGGAGCGCGGTTACCCGGCTACCGGCCGGCGCGGCGGGACGGATCGGTTGGGCGTGCGGGGCCGCGGTGAGCGCCGCTCTGTTGCACATCGGGGGGCAGCAGCGCGGCGTTCCCGCCCTGACGCTCATCGCGCTTGCCGTGGTCGGCCTGCTGGTCTGTGCCCCGCGCCTGCTGCCGGCCGGGTTCCTGCGGGCGGCCCGGGGGCTTCCCACGGTGGTGGGCCTGCGCGGGCTGGCGTCGGCGGCCTTCGTCGGCGCCGAGGTGGTCATCCCGTTGATGCTCTCCCGGGAGCGGGGCCTCTCGCCCACCGCCGCCGGGCTGGTCCTCACGGTCGGCGCGCTGGCCTGGTCGGCCGGCTCCTGGTTGCAGGGCCGGATCCCGGTGCCGGCGTCGCGGGCCAGCCTGCCGCGCGCCGGGTTGAGCTGCATCACGGTCGGCACGGTCACGGTGGCGCTGGCCGTCTGGCCGGAGTTGCCGGTGGCTGTCGCCGTGCTCGGGTGGGCGGCGGCCGGCCTCGGCATGGGGCTGCTCTACCCGTCGTTGTCGGTGCTCACCCTGGAGCTGTCCGCCCCCGGCGAACAGGGCCGCAACAGTTCCTCCCTGCAACTGGGCGACTCCCTCTTCGCGGCGACGGTGCTCGCGTTGACAGGTGCCGTGCTGGCCGCGGGGAGCGCGCCCGGCCCGGCCAGTTACGCGGCGACTCTGGCGGTGACGGCGGGCCTGGCACTGCTCGGGGCCCTGTTGGCCGGCCGCGTCGTGGTGGGCGGTACCGCCCGGCCGGGCGGGTGATCCGGGGATTCGGTCGCGGCCGGCCCGGTTGGGCCAGGAGGATGGCGGGCGAGATGCGGGAGTGGGCCGAGGGTCATGCCTGGATCGTCAACGAGATCGTGATCTCGTTCTTCGCACTGCTGACCGTGCTGGACCTGATCCGCTCGGCGTGAGCCGGGGCAGAGCCGGTAACGAACCGCCACGTCGTCTCGTCCATACCGCGTGCGCCGACGGCGTGCCGTGGTCCCCAGCAGGAGAGGAGGAGGACGAGATGAGGGTTCTGGTCACCGGAGCGGGCGGTCGCCTGGGACGTGCGGTGCTGGCCCGACTGCACAGTGCCGGGGTGGGTGTCCGGGCCACCAGCCGACGCCCGCACGCCAGGTCCGAGGCCGAGTGGGTGGTGGCGGACCTCGCGACGGGCCGCGGGCTGTCCGAGGCGCTGTCCGGGATGGACGCGGTGCTGCACCTGGCGTCCGCACCGAAGGGCGGGCAGACCTATCAGGTGGACGTGTTGGGCACCCGCCGACTGGTGGTGGCCGCTGGCGCGGCGGGGGTGGGACACCTCGTCTACGTCTCGATCGTCGGCGTGGACCGGGTGCCGATCCCGTACTACCGGCACAAGCTCGCCGCCGAGGAGGTGGTCGCTGCGGGTCCGGTGCCGTGGTCGGTGCTGCGGGCCACCCAGTTCCCGCAGTTCCTGGACGACCTGCTCGCCTCCAGCGCGCGGCTGGGGCCGGTGATCGGGGACCGGGCGGTGCTCGCCCAACCGGTCGACCCGGGTGAGGTGGCGGCCCGGCTGGCGGCTCGGCTGGTCGCCGGCCCGCTGGGCGCCGTCGAGGAGTACGGCGGACCGCAGGTGCTGCGCTTCGACGAGGCGGCCCGGGCGTGGCGGGAGGCCCGAGGCTCGCGTCGACCGCTGCTGCCGGTACGGATCCCCGGCCGGCTCGGTCGCGAGTTGCGCGCCGGTGGCCTGGTCACCGAGGCACTGCCCCGGGGTGCTCGTACCTGGGCCGACCACCTCGCCGACACGTACGGGGGAACGGGGCGGAAATGAGAGCAACAACGGTTCACGTTCGTCTTACGGTGACGCCATGTTCGCTGTCGTCACCACGGTGATCCTCTACGTCTTCGGTTTCGTCTTCCTCTACGGCGTGATCCGGCTGGGAGTCCGGCACGCATTGGAGGACCTGGAGTTGCAACGGGCCAGGGCCCGGCGCGAGGAGGAGTTGGCAGCCGCCAGGGACCAGTCGTTCCTGCGCGACAACGCGTTCCTCGCCGGCAGTTGAGCACCGGATCGGTTCGGCCCGGGCCGGTGGCGTCCCGAAACGGACCGGGAGCCGTCGGGCGGTTCAGCGTGGCGGATGCGAGGATCGCACCCGTGATGGGAACGCTGAAGACCGAACCCGCCCGCGCCCGCCTGGACCTGCTCGCCCCGCCGGTGGCGGAGGCCATCGCGCAGTGGCCCGCCGAGGCGCCGGTGGACGTCAACGACGTGCTGGTCGCGCCGATCGACGCCGAACTCGCCGACACCGCCGCGTTCTGTGCGGCGTACGAGGTGGGACTGGACGTGTCGGCCAACTGTGTCGTGGTGGCGGGCAAGCGTGAGGGTGTGGTCCGCTACGCGGCCTGCATCGTCCTGGCCACCACCAGGGCCGACGTGAACGGGGTGGCCCGTCGGGCGCTCGACGTCCGCAAGGCGAGCTTCGCCCCGATGGCCGACGCGGTCGAGTTGACCGGGATGGAGTACGGCGGCATCACCCCGATCGGGCTGCCGGCGCAGTGGCCGATCCTGGTGGACGCACGGGTCATCGCCACTCCGCACGTGATCATCGGATCCGGCGTACGGCACAGCAAGATCGCGCTGCCGGGGCCGGCGTTGGGCGCACTGCCGGGCGCGCAGGTCGTGGAAGGGCTGGCCAGGCCAGCCTGAACAGACACCGGCATCGATGTTGTTGCACGTGAAACATCGTGATCATCGATGCCGGGTGCCCGGGTGCCCGGGTGGCTCAGCGTGCCGCTGCCTCGCGCTGCTCGCCTTCCGCTGCCTCGCGCTGCTCGACCTCGCTGAGCGCGGCGAGCAGGGTCTGCACCTCCTGTGCGCCGCTGACCGCGTACTTCCCGGCCAGGACGAAGGTCGGCACGCTGGTGATGCCGAGGTCCCGGGCGGTGGCCAACTCGGCCGCGACCTCGGTGACGCGCTCGTCGGAGTCGAGGAAGCGGCGTGCGTCGGCCGCGTCCAGGCCGATCGTGCCGGCCAGGGTGGCCAGCGCCTCCCGCGAGCCCACGTCGAGCCCGTTGTTGAAGTGCGCCTGGTAGAGCGCCTCCACCATCTCGGCCGCCCGACCGTGGTCGGTGGCGTAGGAGACCAGCCGGTGCGCGTCGAAGGTGTTCGCGATCACCGCGCGGTCGTAGTCCAGCCGAAGCCCGTCCGCGGCCGCGACCTGGGTCACGTGCGCGACCATCTGCTGGGCGCGCTCCGGCCCGCCGAACTTGCCGGCCAGCGCCTGCACCAGCGGGAGCGGCTCGGCGACCGGCGACGGGTCGAGCTGGAACGGCCGGTAGCGGACCGTCACCTCGCCCGGGTAGCTGGCGAGAGCCTCGTCCAGGCGGCGCTTGCCGATGTAGCACCACGGGCAGATGACGTCCGCGTAGATCTCGATCTCCATGATCGGTGGCAACCTCGCGGTCAGGCGAGTTGTTCCCGCACCTGACGCTTGAGCCGGCCCAGGATCGCCGTGCCACCGCGGATCCGCAGCGGGCTGATCGCCTGCGCCAGGCCCATCCGCTGGTAGAGGTCGTCCGGCACGGCCAGCACCTCCTCCGGGCTGGCCAGGGCCAACCCCTCGGCGAGGATCCCGGCGAACGCCCGGGTCGTCGGCGCCTCCGGCGGGCAGTCGAAGATCGTCGTCACGGTGCCGTGCGGGGTCACCTTGGCGCGCAGGAAGAACGACGTCTGACACTCGGGCACCTGCTCCATGCCCTCGCGTTCGACGGTGCCCTCCGGCAGCACCGGGATGACGTCCGCGTACTCCAGGAGCATCTCCAGCACCAGGTCGCGCGGCGCGGCAGCGAACTCGTCGACGATCTCGGCCAGTCGGGCCGGCATGTCAGCCATGCGTCGAGGCTACCGCCGGCCATTCGCGAACAGGTCGGCGGCGCATACCGAGCCCCCGACCCGTTCGTCACACCGTCGGAGACTGCTCGCTGATCTCGCTGAGCGCGCTCGTGGGGTCGAGCTGCATGGCCAGGTCGCCGAGCGAGACGATCCCGACCAGCTTGCGATCGCTGTCACAGACCAGCACCCGGCGGATGCCCCGGTC
This sequence comes from Micromonospora sp. NPDC085948, assembly GCF_040686315.1. NCBI lineage: Bacteria > Bacillati > Actinomycetota > Actinomycetes > Micromonosporales > Micromonosporaceae > Micromonospora > Micromonospora sp. NPDC085948. The sequence continues at coordinate 249,059 of NZ_JBFBJW010000004.1, forward strand.
CCGCATGAGCGCCGCCGCCTCGCCCGCCGTGCAGTGCTGCTCGATCATGACCACCTCGCGGGTGACGATCGAGCCGATGGTGGTGGCCGCGGGCGAGCTGTTCTCCGCCACGGCCCGCACCACGATGTCCCGGTCGGTGAGCATGCCGGCGAGGCTGGCGCCGTCGGTGACCACCACGTCACCGATGTCCGCCTCCTTCATCACCCTGGCCGCTTCGTCCAGGGTGGTCTCCGCCGGCAGGTACACGACTTGCTTGGTCATCACGTCACTGACCCGGTAACCGGTCATGAGAGCCTCCGAAGACGAATACACCCGATCGAACTGATCTACCCGGTGACGCGGTAGCTACACCAGGTTTCCACGTTCCTGACGTACCTCGTGCACGAGTCGGGCCACCAGACCGTCAAGTGGCACCTCGGCGCGCCCGTCGCCGGCCCGTACGCGCAGCTCGACGTACCCCTCGGTGAGTCGGCGGCCGACCACGACGGCCCGGGGGATGCCGATCAGCTCCGCGTCGGTGAACTTGACCCCGGCCGAGACGTGCGTGCGGTCGTCGACAAGCACCCGCAGGCCGGCGGCGGCGAGACGTCCGCCCAACTCCAGCGCCGCGTCGAGCTGCGGCCCCTTGCCCGCAACCACCAGATGTACGTCGCACGGCGCGATCGCGGCCGGCCAGACCAGACCCCGGTCGTCGTGGTGCTGCTCGGCGATCGCCGCGACCGCCCGGGACACTCCGATGCCGTAGCAGCCCATGGTCGGCCGGACCGGCTTACCGTCCGGTCCGAGCACGTCGACCGCGAACGCGTCGGTGTAGCGGCGACCGAGCTGGAAGATGTGGCCGATCTCGATGCCCCGCCGGATCGTCAGCTCGCCGTCGGCGCAGGCCGAGCAGCTGTCCCCGGCGCGCACCTCGGCCGCCTCGATCGTCCCGTCGGGCGTGAAGTCCCGCCCGCAGACCACGTCGGTCGCGTGCCGGCCCGGCTCGTTCGCCCCGGTCAGCCACGCCGAGCCGGGCACCACCCGGGGATCGGTCAGGTAGCGGATGCCCAGCTTGTCGAGCACCTGCGGCCCGAGGTACCCGCGGACCAGCTCGGGATGCTCGGTCCACTCGTCGAAGACAGCCACCTGGGCCGGCGCCAGTGCGGCGCTGACCCGCTTCAGGTCGACCTCCCGGTCCCCGGGCAGCCCGATCACCAGCGGCTCGGCCCGGTCGGCACCCGGCTGCCGAACGGACAGCACCACGTTCTTCAGGGTGTCGGCGGCGGTCCAGCCGTCCCGACCGCCCAACCGGCGGGCGTTCGCCAGCTCCACCAGACCGGCGATCGTCGGGGTGTCCGGGGTGTCGTGCACCTCGACGGCCGGCTGCGTGGTCGGGTCACCGGCGGCCGGCGCCCGGGTGACCACCGCCTCGGTGTTGGCCGCGTAGTCGCAGGCGGTGCAGCCGACGAAGGTGTCCTCGCCGACCGGTGTCGCCGCCAGGAACTCCTCCGACGCGGAACCACCCATCGCCCCGGACATCGCGTGCACCACCGTGTAGTCCAGGCCCAACCGGTCGAAGATCCGCCGGTACGCCGCGCGATGCCGGGCGTACGCGTCCCGCAGCCCCGCGTCGTCCAGGTCGAAGGAGTACGCGTCCTTCATCAGGAACTCCCGGCCGCGCAGCAGTCCGGCCCGGGGTCGGGCCTCGTCGCGGAACTTCGTCTGCACCTGGAACAGCGTCAGCGGGAAGTCCCGGTACGAGGTGACCAGGTCCTTGACCAGCAGCGCCGCCATCTCCTCGTGGGTGGGTGCCAACAGGTGCTCGGCGCCGCGCCGGTCGGCGAGGGTGAAGATGTCGTCGCCGTACTCCGTCCACCGCCCGCTGGTCCGGTACGGCTCGGCGGGCAGCAGCGCCGGGAAGTGCACCTCCTGGTCGCCGATCGCGAACAACTCGCCACGCACCACGTCGGTGATCCGGTCCAGCACCAGCTTGCCCAGCGGCAGCCAGGTGTAGCCGCCCGGCGCGGCGCGGCGGATGTAACCGGCGCGCAGGAGAAGCCGGTGGCTCGGCACCTCCGCGTCGGCCGGGTCCTCGCGCAGGGTCCGGAGCAACAGGGTCGACATGCGTAGCAGCATTCGCGCAGCCTAGAGCGTGTGCGCCCGGCCCGACGATCCAATTCGGCCCGACGGGGGGCGTAACTGTCGAAGTTGGCGCCCAGGGCGGCAACCATCGGCGATCAGCGCGACGTCTGGAAGGGCATCAAGTTCGCCGAGCAGGCCGAGCCGGCGAGCCTGCGGGACATGCAGATCATCAACGCGCTCGACTGACCGGTGCGCCCGACGTTACTGATGCCTGTGAGTCATCACGATGACTCACAGGCATCAGGCTCATCAGGGCAGGGTCGACCGGCCGGAGGCCCAACCCGCGACTGCGCCGGACGATCCGGCCCGCCAATGACCTCCGCCACGTCGCCCGATCGGGGCACTACCCGCCGCGCCCGCGGTGACAGACTGGTCGCCGCAGGCAACGAGCGGTGTGAGGGGGCGCGGGTGCGCTGGCGCAGTTTTGTCGCGGTCGGGGACAGTTTCACCGAAGGCATGGATGACGCGTACCCGGACGGCACCTTCCGGGGCTGGGCAGACCTGGTGGCGACCCGCCTCGCCGCCGAGGCGGGACCCGACTTCCGGTACGCGAACCTGGCCATCCGGGGTCGGCTCTTCCCCAGCGTGGTAGCCGAGCAGGTGCCGTCGGCCGTGGCGATGAAGCCGGACCTGATCAGTTTCGCGGCCGGCGGCAACGACGTGCTGCGCCGTACCTTCGATCCGGACACGCTGGTGTCCCGCTTCGACGAGGTGGTCCGGCAACTGCGTTCGGGCGGCGCGGACGTGCTGCTCTTCCGGTTCGCCGACGTGATGGCCCGACTGCCCGGCCAGCGCCTCGTCGCCCCCCGGGTGCAGTTGCTCAACCAGGCCGTCGGGGAGACCGCCGAGCGGCACGGCGCGATCATGGTCGACCTGTACGCCGACGACGTGTTCCTCAACCCGATGCTGTGGAGCACCGATCGGTTGCACCTCTCCCCGGCAGGTCACCGGCGGGTCGCGGGGCAGGTGTTAAACGCGCTCGGGGTCGGTTGCGACGAGGAGTGGCTGATGGTCCCGCCGCACCCGGCGCCGTCGCCGTGGTTGGCGGCCCGTGCCGCCGACGTGCGGTGGGCCGGTCGGCACCTCGCACCCTGGGTGAAGCGACGGCTGACCGGCCGGTCGTCCGGCGACACCGTGACGGCGAAGCGCCCGCTGCTCGGGCCGATCGTCGACTGACCGTGCGCACGCTGCACACCGCTCCACTGCTGCGACGTACCGCCGATGGTGCGTCGCAACCCGATCACGCCGTGCTGGTGAGCGGGGACCGCATCGAGGCCGTCGGACCGCTGGCCGACCTGCGCGCGGCGTACGCGGATGTCCGGGTCCGCCGGTGGCCCGGCACCCTGGGGCCGGGCCTGCTGCACGACGCCCCGCTGCCGGCAGCGCCCACCCCACGCGAGCGGGTGCACGCGTTGCTGCGGACCGGGGTGACAGCGGTGCTGGCAGAGCACCTGGCCGACCCGGCGCTGCGGGTCGCCGTCGACCGGGGCGACCTGCTCGCGCTGCCCGCCGCGGTGCCGCCCACGCTGCGTCCGGGTGAGCGCGCCGATCTCGCGGTCCATGCCGCCGACGGTGTCTGCCTGGTGACCGTGGTCGCCGGCCGGATCGCCCACCGCCGCGCCTGAGGCCCGTCACGTGCGCTCCGTCGCACCCCGATGGCCGTTCACCGGCCCGGGTTACGGCGTAGTTTGGGGATCATGTCTGTGCCGAACGATCCTGATCCCCGCCTTCAGTCGTACGCAGATCCGCAACGGCTGGTCACCACCGAGTGGCTGGCCGAGCACCTGGGCGACGAGGGCCTCGTGGTTGTCGAGTCCGACGAGGACGTACTGCTCTACGAATCGGGTCACATCCCCGGTGCTGTCAAGGTCGACTGGCACCTGGAGCTGAACGACCAGGTGACCCGCGACTATCTGGATGCCGAGCGCTTCGCCGAGTTGTGCGCCGCGAAGGGCATCGGCCGGGATGACACGGTCGTCTTCTACGGCGACAACTTCAACTGGTGGGCCGCGTACGCCCTATGGGTGTTCTCGCTCTTCGGCCACGCCGACGTGCGGCTGCTCGACGGCGGCCGGCAGAAGTGGATCGCCGAGGGGCGCGAGGTGACCCGCGACAAGCCGGCCCGTCCCCGCGCCGACTACCCGGTGCCGCTGCGCGACGACGCGCCGCTGCGGGCCTACCGTGAGCAGGTCATGGCGCACATCGCCGCCGGCCGGCCGCTTGTCGATGTCCGGTCGCCGGGTGAGTACACGGGCGAGACGCTGCACATGCCGGACTACCCGCAGGAGGGCGCGCTGCGGGGCGGCCACATCCCGGGCGCGGTCAGCAAGCCGTGGAAGTCGGCCGCCAACGAGGACGGCACGTTCAAGTCGGCCGACGAGCTGAAGGCGATCTACGCCGACCAGCTCGGGCTGAGCCCCGACGACGACGTGATCGCGTACTGCCGGATCGGCGAGCGGTCCAGCCACACCTGGTTCGTGCTGCGGCACCTGTTGGGCTACCCGCAGGTACGCAACTACGACGGCTCGTGGACCGAGTGGGGCAACCTGGTCCGGGCACCCGTCGTCAAGGGCGACCAGCCCGGTGGCCTGGCCGCCTGACCGGCCGGTATCGGTGTGGACCGTCCCCGCGCGATGCCCTGTCGCGCGGGGACGGTCGTTCAACCAGCGACTGCGATCACGCCACGCAGATCGCGGATGATGCCGGTGACCTCACCGGTCTCCGGGTTCCAGCGGGCCAGCGCGGCCGGTTCCAGCCGGAGCAGCACCGCACCCTTGTTGTCCCAGCCCAGCACCTCGCAGCAGCCCTTACTGCGCTCCCGGCCCAGGTCGAGCAGGTGGGACACGGCACCGGTCCGCGCGTCCAGCACCGCCGTCCCCTCGGCGCCGTCGATCTCACCGCTGGTGATCCATGCCGCGCTGGCCAGCCGCCCGCCGTGCAGCCAGCCCCGGCCGTAGAACTCGTTGATCTGGTACGGCGAGGGCAGTCCGTCGGTGGTGATCCGCTGTTCGGAACGGATCGTCGCCTCGCGGGCGGTCCGGGTACGCAGTTCCAAGCCATCTCGTTCGCCGATCAGCTCGACCAGCGGCGCCTCCCGACCCGCCTCCGGGTCGGGCGCGGCCAGGACCCAGGTCGACACGTCGATCCTGCTCGCCGCCCCGGTGGCCCGGTCCACCGCGTACGTCCGGTCTTCGCCGCCGACCAGCACCCGGTCGTTCGCCCAGACAACCAGCTCCAGATAGCCGTCGAGGGGGATCCGGCGTACCTGCGCGGTGGTGAGGTCGACGATGACCAGTTCCTTGGTCTGCGCGAACGCCGCCGACTTGCCGTCCGGCGACAGCACTCCCGGCTTCACGGCGGGTGCCTCGTTGTAGCCCGCATCCCGGGTGGGTTGCAGCGTCACCACGTCGAGGCTGCGTACCACGCCGTCGTTGCCGAGCACCCGCACCGGACCGTCCGCGCGATTTTCCTCGTTCGTCGGCTGGAACAGTGCCAGCGCCCGCTGGACCGGTCGCTCGGAGAGCGCCACGGTCGCCGGGCCGCCGAGCCGGGCGAGTGGATCGGGTGCGAAGGTCAGCTCGGCGGGTGGGTGCTGCACGGGATCGCCGTGCGTGGGGACGGTGGTCGGGGTTGGCGCCACCGTGAGATTCGGTGGTGGATCGGGCGGTCGTAGGGCCGCCACCACGCCGCCGCCGACAAGTGTCACGGCCAGGGCGACAATGCCGACGGCCCGTCGGGTCCGTCGCCTGCGCCGAGCCCGGTCCCAACCGGCCGTTGCCGGTTGGCTGGGCAGAACGTCCTCGACAGTGATGGTCAGCAGCCGCCGCAGGTCCTGTTCGTTCACGGGTTCACCTCCAAGCCGGCGGCCAGATCGGCCGTGCCCTGCCGTGGCCGGGCGTCCCGGGCGAGGTCCGGGGCGACCTCGCGGAGGCGGCGCAGCGCCGCATGACACTGGCTCTTCACGGTGCCGACGGTCACCCCGAGTGCTTCGGCGGTGGCGACCTCGGTCAGATCCTCGTAGTAGCGCAACACCAGGACGGCCCGCTGCCGGGGCGGCAGCAGGCTCAGTGCGTCGTGCATGGTCAGCCGTAGCGCGCCGTCCCGGTCGTGGGTCACCCGGTCCGGTGGTGTGGCGCTCAGCCATTCCCGCCGTCGTCGACGCCACCACGACACGGCATCCCGGTAGAGGATGGCGCGCACGTAGGCGGAGGGGTCGCCGTTCTGGACCGACGTCCAGCGCAGCGCCAGCTTGAGCAGGGCGTCCTGGAGCAGATCCTCGGCCTGATGCTGGTTGCCGCAGATCAGGTAGGCCGCACGCAGCAGCCGGTGTTGGTGGTTTTCCACGAAGGCGAGGTAGCCGTCACGGCCGTCGTGTCCCGTCGGTGCCATCCGCCCCCTCCCGGCCGTCGCGTTGGGCGTCACCTGCCAGACGCACGGGGAGGGGTAAAAGGTTGGGTCAGTTTTCCGGCACCCCGGTCAGGTAGCGCTGCAGAGTCGGTGCGATCCAGGGGACCAGCTCCTCGGCCGGCGCGTCCACCATGGGTGGCAGGCGGACGATGTACCTGGTGAAGGCCAGGCCGAGGATCTGGCTGGCCACCAGACCGGCACGGCGGGCGGTCGTCGCGGGATCGGTGCCGAAGCTGGCCACGGCGGCGGCGAGCTGATCGACGAAGATGCCGCGCATGCGCTCGGCGGCGCCCGGGTTGGTGCTGGCGGCCCGGAGTAGCGCCACGAGCGTCTCGTCGCCCTCCCAGCGGGCGAGGAAGTGCCGGATCAGCACCTCGCCGAGGTGAGCGGGCGGCACCGCGGCCAGATCGGGCAGGCGGAGGTCGAACTCGGCGGCCGCCGCGAAGAGCCCCTCCTTGCTGCCGTAGTAGCGCATGACCATCGAGGGGTCGATTTGGGCGTCCGTGGCGATGGCCCGAATCGTGGCGCGCTCGTATCCGTCCGCCGCGAAGCGTTCCCGTGCCGCCCGCAGGATCGCCGCCCGGGTGGCGTCGGAGCGGCGGGGGTGGGTCGGTTGGGTGGACGCGGTCATGCCGACGACCGTATGCCAACAACTGTTGACACACAATCAGCAGCGCCATAGCGTTGCCAACAAGTGTTTGCCAACGCCTGTTGGCAACGGTTCTCCGGAGGTGGCCATGCTGCCCGAGAGCACGGATGTGCTGGTGGTCGGCGCTGGTCCGACCGGTCTCGCCACCGCGCTGACGCTGGCCCGACGCGGGATCGAGGTGACCGTGCTGGACCAACTGGCCGTGCCGCCGACGACCTCCCGTGCGGCGGTCGTGCACGCGTACACCCTGGAGGTGCTGGACCGGGTCGGCGCCGCGGCGCCGCTTGTCGCCCGGGGGATCCGGTCGCCGCGTTTCACCGTCCGCGACCGGGACCGGGTGTTGCTGACGGTGCCGTTCCACGAGTTGCCCTCCCGCTTCCCCTACGCGCTGCTGGTCTCGCAGTCGGTCACCGAGGAGGTGCTCACCGCGCAGTTGGCCGCCCTCGGCGTCCGGGTACGACGGCCGTCCCGGCTGACCGGCCTGAGCCCGACCGACAACGGGGTGCTCGCGCGGATCGACGGGACCGAGCTGCGCGCCCGGTACGTCGTCGGTGCCGACGGCTTGCACAGCACCGTCCGGCAGGCAGCCGGCATCGGCCTCACCGGCCCCCGCGACGAGGAATCCTTCGTGCTCGCCGACGTGCGGGTGGACAGCGTCCTGCCCGGCGACGAGGTCGCGCTCTTCCTGGCCCGGTCCGGCCCGCTGATCTGGGCGCCGCTGCCGGACGGAGTGGTCCGGCTGGTGGCCGCAGTGGCGACGGCTCCGGCGGATCCGGATGCGGCGTTCCTCCAGGCGCTGCTCGACGAGCGCGGCCCGGCGCGACGACCCGACCGGGTGACCGAGGTGCTCTGGGGCTCCCGGTTCCGGGTGCACCACCTGATCGCCGACACCTTCCGAGCCGGATCGGTGCTTCTGGCTGGGGACGCCGGGCACGTGCACAGCCCGGCCGGCGGTCAGGGCATGAACCTCGGCATCTGCGACGCGGTCGCCCTCGGCACCGCCGTGGCGGACGTGCTCGACGGAGGCCCGGAATCGCTGCTCGACGATTACAGCGCCGGGCAGCGGCCGATGGCCGAGGACGTGCTGAGTTTCGCCGCCGGGCTGACTCGACTGGCGACCGTCTCCCCGGCCCGCCGTCCCGCCCGGGACGTGCTGATCCGGCTGCTCGGCGCGCTGCCGCCGGCCCGCCGGAAGGTCGCGCTACGCCTGTCCGGGTTGTCCCACCGGCAGCCGGCGTCCGGCTAGGCGGCCCCGCTGGGGCTCGGCACGCTGGGCGCGGTCCGCAGTGTCCGCCACGCGGCCACTGTGACAAGTGCGAACGTCAGTGCCGCCGCGCCGACCACCGGCACCGTGCCGTACGCCGCGGCGGCCAGGCCGGCGAGCACCGCCCCGACCGGTGCGGTGAGCAGACCGACCATCCGCTGGGCCGCACCGACCCGGCCGAGCAGCCCGGCCGGCACGTACCTCTGCCCGTACGACGCGCACAGGCTGTTCCACACCACGGTCCCGGCGGCGAAGACGGCCAACGCGAGGCCACCGAGCACCGGATCGCGGGCCAGCGCGAACCCGGTCAGCGCCACCGTCTGCGCGGCGAGCACGGCGCGCAGCGCCGGCAGGGTGCCGACCCGGGCGGCGAGCCGGCCGGCCCCGAGCGCCCCCGCCACACCGCCGACGATGGCGGCCGCGGCGAACAACCCGTACCCGGCGGGTGGCACCCGCAGCACGTCGAGCGCATAGAGCACCTGCACCGCGATGATCCCGCTGATCGCCAGGTTGCTGGCGGCGGCGAGCACGGTGACCCGCCACAGTGTCCGGTGGCCGCGCAACCAGCGCACCCCCTCGGCGATCTCGCTCCCCACCGACAGGCGTCGAGTGCTCGCGCGGGGAACCGCGACCGGAAGCGGCGCCAGGGCCAGCACGAGCAGGGCGGCGGCGGCGAAGGTGACGGCGTCGAGGGCGAACGGCAGGGCCGGGGCGACGGCGAAGAGGACACCGGCGGCGGGTGCGCCGAGGAAGCCGCCGGCCACCGCGGACCCCGCCTGAAGCCGACCGTTCGCCCGGGGCAGCGCGTCCGGGGGCACCAGCGCCGGAAGCAGGGCGAATGACGCCGAGTCGAAGAGCGTGCCCAGCGCGGCGAGGAGGAACGCGGCCAGCAGCAGCACCGCGACGCCGACCCGGTCGAGGGCGACCGCCACGGCCAGCGCCGCCACCACGGTGGCGCGTACCCCGTCGACCAGAGCCATCGTCCGACGGCGGTCCCAGCGGTCCGCGTACACGCCCCCGAGCAGGCCGAACAGCAGCGGCGGCAACTGACCGGCCACGGTGACCGCCGCGATGATCCGCGGGTCGCGGGTCACGGTCGCGGCCAGCAGGGCCAGTGCCGGCGTACGCAGCGCGTCCCCGAGCCTCGACGAGACGGCGGCGGACCAGAGCAGCCGGAAGTTTCGGCCGAGAGGAGGGGAGGTCATCCGGTGACCGTGCGGGTTCGACCGGGTCGAGGGTCAAGCCGCCGGACGAAAGAGGGACGCGCCTGTCGGTGATCATCGGTACGGTGAGCGCCGGCATTGGACCGGGGAGAAATCAGTCGTGGACCACACTTTCCAGGTCGACCTACGTGGCGTGGTCGATCTGCTCAGTCATCATCTCTACGGCAGCCCGCGGGTCTACGTCCGCGAGCTGCTCCAGAACGCGGTGGACGCGATCACCGCCCGACGTGCGGTCGAGCCGGACGCGCCGGCGTTGGTCCGCATCGAAACACCGGACCGCACCGGGGACGGCACGCTGCGGGTACACGACACCGGCATCGGCCTGACCGAGGCGCAGGTGCACGAGCTGTTGGCCACCATCGGCCGCAGCTCGAAGCGCGACGAGCTGGGGTTCTCCCGGCACGAGTTCCTCGGCCAGTTCGGCATCGGCCTGCTGTCCTGCTTCCTGGTGGCCGACGAGATCCAGGTGCTCACCCGGCACGGCGACGATCCGACCGTTCGCTGGACCGGGTACGCCGACGGTCGCTACGCGGTGACGCTGGCCCCGCCGGAGGCCGCCCGCGCCGAACCGGGCACCACTGTGACGTTGGTGCCCCGCCGCGACGCCGACCAGTGGTTCACCACCCCGACCGTCACCGACCTGGCCCGACTCTTCGGGGCGCTGCTGCCGGTCACCGTCCGCGTCGGCGACGTCGTCACCACCACCGGGGCACCGCCGTGGCCGACCACGCCGGGTGCGCCGCTGGACCGCGCGGCGTTGGTGCGGTACGCGCGGGAGACGCTCGGCGTCGACCCGTTCGACGTCCTGCCGCTGGCCGTGCCGGAGGCCGGGCTGACCGGCGTCGCCGTCATCCTGCCCACCCCGGTGAACCCGGCGGCCCGGGCCGGGCACCGCGTCTACCTCAAACGGATGCTGCTCACCGAGAACGCCGACGGGCTGCTGCCCGAGTGGGCGTTCTTCGCGCACTGCGTGGTGGACGCGACCGAGCTGCGTCCGACCGCCAGTCGGGAGGCCCTCTACGAGGACACGCTGCTGACGGCGACCCGGGAGGCGCTCGGCGACCAGGTGCGCGGTTGGCTGGTCCGGCTGGCGCGGCACGACCCGCACCGGCTCGCGCAGTTTCTCCAGGTGCACCACCTCGGCGTGAAGGCCCTGGCGTTGCACGACGACGAGATGCTCCGGCTGGTCGACAGGTGGTGGCCCATGGACAGCAACGTCGGCACGCTCACCCTCGCCGAGTTCCGCGAGCGCTACGGCGTGGTCCGCTACGCGGCCAGCCTCGACGAGTTCCGTCAGCTCGCCGCCGTGGCCGCCGCGCAGGACCTGGCGGTGGTCAACGCCGGCTACACGTACGACACCGAACTGATCGAGCGGCTGCCGGTGGTGGACCGCTCGGTGCTGATCGAGCGGCTGGAACCGAGCGACCTCACCACCCGCTTCGACGCACTCGACCCGCAGGTGGAGTTGGCGCTGCGCCCGTTCCTCACCGCGGCGCAACGGGCCGTCGAACGGTCCGGCTGCGAGGTGGTCATCCGGGCGTACGAGCCGGTCTCGCTGCCCGCGCTCTACCTGGTGAGCCGCACGGCCGCGTTCAACGACCAGCTCGCGGCCAGCCGGGACCGGGCCGACGACCTGTGGGGCGGGGTGCTCGACGCGCTCGCCGCCACCGCGCCACCGGACCGCCCGCAGTTGGTGCTCAACCACCGCAACCCGCTGGTACGACGGGTGGCCTCGCTGACCGACCCGGAGCTGGTGGGGCTCGCCGTCGAGGCGCTCTACGGGCAGGCGCTGCTGCTCGGGCACCATCCGATCCGCGCGGCCGACGCCGCCCTGCTGAACGATTCCTTCCTCGGCCTGCTCGGCCGGGCCGTGCCAGGACAGGAGTGACCATGAGCGACGAGGATCTGTGGCGGGTGCTGCGCGGCATCACCGACATGCCGTACGGGGCGGGGCAGATCGCCGCGCTGGAGCAGTTGCTGCGTCGGGTCGACGCCGCCGACGACCGGCACCTTGCCTTCGTCACCCGGATGCAGGCCACCGAGGGCTACATCTACGGCGGCGAGCCGGCGAAGTCCTTCGTGACATTCTCCTGGTGCCTGTCCGAGTTCGACCAGGATCCGCAGCCCTACCACCAGCGTCACCTGCACAAGCTGCTCTGGCACTTCAAGTACATGGTCAACGGCCTGCTGAACTTCCCGGAGGTGCCGCTCGACCGCACGTACGCCGTGCTGGACGACATGGAACGCCGCTACCGGGAGGGCGGGCACAGCCTGCGGACCGTCCACAAGTACCGGTTCCGGATCGCCGACCACGTGGGCGACGCGGAGGCGGCCGCGCACTGGTACCGGCTCTGGCAGACCACCCCGAGCGACGACCTCTCCGACTGCGCCGGCTGCGATCCGACGAGTCAGGTGGAATACCTCGCCGACACCGGGCGGGACGCCGAGGCGGTGGAGCTGGCCGAGCCGGTGCTCGCCGGCCGGCTCAACTGCAACGAGCAGCCGCAGGCGATCCTCACCGCGCTGCTCCTGCCGTACCTGCGGACCGGGCGGGGCGACGAGGCGCGGGACGCGCACCGGGAGGCGTACCGCCGGTTGCGCGGCAACCTCGCCGACCTGTGGGAGATCGGCGACCACGTCGAGTTCTGCACGGTGACCGGCAACGGGGCGCGGGCGGTCGAGCTGGTCGAGCGACACCTGGACTGGTTGGACCGGCCGCCGTCGCCGGCCGCCGCCATGCACTTCGCGGCGGCCGCCGCCGCAGCACTGCGTCAGGCCGGCGAGTCGACCGTGTACCGCCGGGCCGCCGAGGGCCGGCCGGCCGCCGAGGTGTCCGCGGCGGCGCTGGCGGACGAGCTGGCCGAGACCGCGACGAGTCTGGCCGTCCGCTTCGACGCCCGTAACGGCACCGCCCACCAGTCGGAGTGGGTCGCCCGTCGGCTGGCGGTGCGGGCGAGCGGGGAGCATCTGCCGCTGTCGGCGAGCGTCCGACGCCCGGTCGGTCGGACCGCCGACCGGGCGGAGCGGGTGCGGTCCGGCAAGGGTGAACGACCCACCGTCGACCTGCCCGCCGACGCCGGCCCCGACGACCTGCTGGACCTCGCGGACCAGAGCTGGGGTCGACACGACCAGACCACCTTCCGGGCGGCGCTTGTCGCCTTCGACGAACGGTTCGGCTCCGCCGAGCTGCCCGCACGTACGTCCGCGCACCGGTTGGCGCTGCGGGCGGGCGAGCGTGCCGACGAGGAAGACCTCGAGAGCGCCGTCGAGCTGAACCGGGCGGCGCTGAAGTTGTACCGGGAGGTGGGCGAGGACGTGCCCGCCCAGGTGGTCGCCGGGCGGCTCGGCGTGCTGTTGGCCCGGTCCGACGAGGGCGCCGAGGAGGGGCTGATGCTGGTTCGCGAGGCGGCCGAGGCCCTGGACCGGTCCGGCGACGCCCGGGAGCGGGCGGGCGGACACGTCCGGTTGGCGTCGGCGCTGCTGCAGCGGGAACGCTGGGCGGACGCGCTCGCCGCGCTCGACCGGGCACCGGCCGACGCGGGCGGCGACCGGCATCTGCTGGCCCGGATCGCGACGTACCGGGCGCACCTGCTGGAGCAGTTGGACCGCGTCCACGAGGCTCGCGCCGCCGTCGACGAGGCTCGCCAGCTCGGCCGTGAGCTGGGTGTCGGCGAGGTGATCGTGACCGCCTGCCTGGCCCACGCGCGGATGGCGGACGATCCGGCGGACGCCGTGGCTGCCTGCGACGAGGCGTTGGAGGCGGCACCGGCGGACGCGGAGCTGCCGGTCCGAGTCGCCCGCGCTCGGGCCTTGCAGTCGGCCGGCCGGGCCGTCGACGCGGTGGACGACTTCGTCGAGGCGGTGACGCTGTGCGTGGAGCAGGGTGCCGGGGGGGATGCGATCCTGCGGTGGGAGCTGGCGAACGCCTACCAGATGGTGGGCCGGCTCGCCGAGGCCGCCGAGGTCGCCGAGGAGGCCGTGCTCGGTCTGGACCGGATGGGCGCCCAGGCCGAGGCCGACCGCTGCCGACACCTGTTGGCCGGCGTCTATGCCGGGCTCGGCGAGGTTGACCCGGCGTTGGCACTGCTGGAGCAGTTGGCCGTCAACCTGGACGGACCGGACAACCTCCCCTACCGGGCTCAGGTGCTGGAGGAGGCCGGCGGGATCCTCTTCGACGCCGACCGGGACGCGGTGGCGGGTGAGCGGTTCGCCGCCGCGGCTGAGGAGTACCGGCGTGGCGAACTGCCGCTGGACGAACTGCGCGCCCGGCGACGGGAGGCGTACGCCTGGTTCTGGGCCAACGACCGGGACGCGGCGGTGCGGGCCGTCGAGGTGGTCGACGCGGTGGCGGCGACGTTGGCCGGGCAGGCCGAGCCACCGGTGACGTACGAGCTGGCGATGGCAGCCGAGGTCGGAGCACGGGTGCTCATCGGGGAGGGTCGACTGGACGAGGCGTTGGGCCGGCTCGACGGGGTGCCCGACCGGTTGCGGTCGATCGGGGCGTTCAGTGAGGCCGCCATGGCCGAGCGCCTCGCCGGTGAGCTGCTGCTACGCCTGGACCGCCCGGCCGAGGCGGAGATGCTCCTGCGCCGGGTGCTCGGTGGGTTGCCGGTCGACGCGCAGCCGGTCCGCCAGACGGCCTGGCTGCTGGCTCGTGCGCTGGATCTGCTCGATCGGCCCGCGGAGGCCGCCGCACTGCGTGCGGAGCACGACCTGGACGAGGACGACTGACCCGGAACGGGCCGCCCCCCGGCCAGGTCAGGGGCGGCCCGACCCGGTGCGAGCGAAACTCACCGGCAACCACCACTGCCGGTTTGCGGTCTAGGCTTGCCCGGTGACGGTGGAGCAGCAGGCACGGGGCGCGGCGGGTGCGGGCCGGCGCAGGTCCCGCAAGGACGAGATTCTGGAGATCGCGGTTGGTCTGTTCGCCGCCCGTGGCTACCACGGTGTGTCGATGGATGACATCGGCGCGGCCGCTGGGGTCACCGGTCCGGCGCTCTACCACCACTTCGCCGGCAAGGAGGCGATGCTGGCCGCCGCGCTCATCCCGGTGAGTGAGGGGCTGCTGGCCGGCGGGCGGGAACGCGCGGCCGGGCACCCGGACGCTCCGCGCGAGGTGCTGGAGTCGCTGATCGACTTCCACGTCGAGTTCGCGCTGGCCAACCCTGCGGTGATCGCGTTGCACCTGCACGAGTTGGACCGCCTGCCGGAGGAGCCGCGGCGACGCATCCGTCGCCTGCAACGGCTCTACGTCGAGGAGTGGGTGACAGTGCTCACCGCGCTGCACCCGGGCATGCCGGATGGGGAGGCGCGGGTGCTCGCGCACGCCGCGTTCGGTCTGATGAACTCGACCCCGTTCCTCGGTGGCGAGGTGGACCGGCGGCGTCGCGCCGAGCTGCTGCGCGGGGCGGCCCTCGCCGCGCTGCTCGCCTGAGCCGACTCGTCAGAAGCAGGCCGGTCATGATTCCCTGACATCGTCCCACCATCCGGACGCCGGGAGGAAACATGATCGAGTCACTGTTGGTCGCCAATCGGGGCGAGATCGCCCGCCGGATCATCCGTACCGCCAAGCGCCTCGGCATCCGCGCGATAGCGGTCTACTCGGAGGCGGACGCCGACCTGCCGTTCGTCGTCGAGGCCGACGAGGCGGTCCTCATCGGCCCGCCGAACCCGGCGCAGAGCTACCGCAACACCGAGGCGATCCTGGCCGCCGCGAAGTCGACGGGTGCCCAGGCCATCCACCCCGGGTACGGCTTCCTGTCGGAGAACGCCGAGTTCGCCCGTACCGTCGAGGCGAGCGGCCTGATCTGGGTCGGACCCGGCGCGGACGCGATCACCGCGATGGGCGACAAGATCAATGCTCGGAACCTGATGGCGGCGGCCGGCGTCCCGGTCGCGCCCGGCACCACCGACCCGGCGGCCGACCTCGACGCGGCCGTGACGGCGGCGGCCGAGATCGGTTACCCGGTGATGGTCAAGGCCGCGGCCGGCGGTGGCGGCATGGGCATGGGCGTGGCCGTCGACGAGGCCGCGCTGCGCACCGAGTACGACAAGGTACGCGCGTTCGCCGAGCGGATGTTCGGCGACGGTTCGGTGCTGATCGAGCGGTACTTCCCCCGGGTACGGCACGTCGAGGTCCAGATCCTCGGCCTGGCCGACGGCCGGGTGGTGGCGCTCGGCGAGCGCGAGTGCTCGGTGCAGCGGCGCAACCAGAAGCTGGTCGAGGAGTCCCCGTCGCCGGCGGTCTCACCGGAGCTGCGGGAGCGTTTCCTGGCGGCGGCGGTGCGCGCGGGTGAGGCGGTCGGCTACCGCAACGCCGGCACCGTGGAGTGTCTGCTCGATCCAGCCACCGGCGAGTTCTTCTTCCTGGAGATGAACACGCGGTTGCAGGTGGAGCACCCGGTGACCGAGTACGTCTACGGCATCGACCTGGTCGAGGAGCAGTTGCGGGTGGCGTCCGGGCTGGCGCCGACGTTCGACCCGGACGCGTTGACCGCGCGTGGCCATGCCATCGAGATGCGGATCAACGCGGAGGACCCGAAGCGCTTCCTGCCCGGCCCTGGCGTGATCAGGACGTGGGTGGAGCCGACGGGCGAGGGGGTCCGGGTGGACTCCGGCTACACCGAGGGCAACACCGTCACCCCGTTCTACGACAGCCTGCTGGCCAAGCTGATCGTCACCGGTGCGACCCGGGACGAGGTGCTCGAACGGGCGAAGACGGCGGTCGCGGCCTTCCAGATCGAGGGGCCGAAGAACAACGTCCCCTTCTTCAGTGAGCTGCTGGAGAATGCGGAGTTCCGCTCCGGCGTCTACGACACCGGCATCGTCTCCCGCATGCGCTGACCCCTTCTTGATCAATGTGACCGTTGGTCGGGTGGCATGCTGGGAGACGTTGAGGTTGGTGGCTGCACAAAGGGGTGGGCCTTTCATGGTTGATCTACCGGATTCGGTCTCGATTCGTGAGGTCGGGCCACGGGACGGGTTGCAGAACGAGGACCCGATCCCGACCCATGCCAAGGTGCGGCTACTCGACGCGCTCTCCGCCACCGGCGTCCGCCGGATCGAGGCGGTGTCGTTCGTGCACCCGTTGGCGATTCCGCAGATGGCCGACGCCGACGAGGTGTGGCAGCGGGCGGTGAAGGCCGACGGGGTGCGTTACTCGGCGCTGGTGCCGAACACCCGGGGCGCCCAGCGGGCCCTCGCGGCCGGCTTCACCGAGATCGAGGTGGTGGTCTCGGCCAGTGACACCCACAACCGGCGCAACGTCAACCGATCCACCGACGAGTCGCTTGACGACATCGCCGAGTTGATCGACCTGCTGCACGGGGCGTCCGCGCGGGTCGAGGTGATCGTGGCGACCAGCTTCGGCTGCCCGTACGAGGGGGACATCGATCCGCGGCGGGTGGCCGGCATCGTCGACCGGGTGGTCCGCGACGGCGCGGACCGGGTGGCGTTCGGGGACACCACCGGAATGGGCACTCCGCGTCGGGTTCGCGAGCTGCTCACCGCGGTACGCGACCGCAACGCGCACGTCCCGGTGCTGCTGCACTTCCACAACACCCGGGGTACCGCCCTGGCCAACCTGTTGACCGCCCTGGAATTGGGGGTGACCGAGTTCGACGCCAGCGTCGGTGGCCTCGGTGGTTGCCCGTACGCGCCGGGGGCGAGCGGCAACCTGGCCACCGAGGAGGCCGTGCACATGCTGCACGACATGGGCATCGACACCGGCATCGACCTGGCCGCCCTGATCGAGGTGGCGGAGTTGGCTGAGGAGTTGCTCGGCAAGAAGCTGCCGTCCGGTGTGCTGCGGGCCGGTCCGCGTACCCGGCTGACGCCGCTGCCGAGCTGACCGCCCGGAGACGCGGAGAGGGGCCGGCCCGGAGGCCGGCCCCTCTGACGTGCCTGGTCGATCAGCTCACCGGGGTGAGCACGCTCGGCCAGCTGTCCCGGAAGATGTCCGCCCCGGCGCTGTCCGTGCTGCGCTCGGTGGCGATGCGGGTGCCGGCGAACAGGTTGCTGACCCGGTTCGCCTCGGCGCTGCTCGGGTACGGGTTGGTGCAGCCGGTGCCGGCGCTGCCGCCGGACATCAGGAGGGCGCAGTTGCCGTTGTAGTTGTCCGGCAGGCCGAGGATGTGCCCGATCTCGTGGGTCATGATCCGCAGTGGGCTGTACTGCGCGGCCTGCTGGGTGTCGATGTAGACCCGGCCGTTGCCGAGGCTGGTCCGCACGGCGTAGGAGCCGCCGCCGGTGATTTGGTAGATCCGCAGGTTGGAGCCGCAGTTCGCGGAGAGCGTCAGGTTGACTGTGGCGTTGTTCCAGATCGACGCGGCCTGGCTGGCGGTGCCGGCGTAGCTGCCTGCCTGGCTGGTGTTGTAGCAGATGGTCATCGCGGCCGACGCGGGTGCCGGGTTGGCGACCGTGACGGCGAGGGTGGCACCTGCGGTCGCGAGCATCGCTACCGCGATTCGACTGAGTCGTGAGGTCATCGCTGACTCCGATCTGGAAGGGGGTGCCAGGAGCCTAGCCATAGATATCTGTAAATATCAATGCCTGTTTCGTTGATGCCTGGTCACCGCCCATCCGGATCAGTGCCGCTACTGCGACCACCAGGTCGGCTGCCGGGACCAGCGGTGCCGACGCAGCGTCGCCAGCACCTCCGGCTCCAGCGGCTTCCCGTCGCTCACTGCGATGTTGCTCTCGACGTGCGCGATCCGTCGCATCCCGGGGATGGTGGTACAGACCCGGGGGTCCGCCAGGATGAAGCGCAGCGCCGCCTCCGGCATCGGCATCCCGGGCGGCAGGTCCTCGCTCAGCGCCTGCGCTCGGGCGACGCTCTCGGCCAGGTTCTCCGGCACGAAGTACGAGTTGCGCCAGTCCCCCTCCGGCCACGTCGACTCCAGGGTCAACGTGCCGGTCAGGGTGCCCTCGTCGAACGGAACCCGGGCGATGACCGCGACGTCCTGTGCCGTGGCCGCCGGAAACAACTCGTCCTCGGGATCCTGGTCGAAGATGTTGTAGATGACCTGGACGGCATCGATCAGCCCGGTCTCGATCGCCCGTACGCCGTTCCACGCCTCCCAACGGTTGACCGAGATGCCGATCCCACCGATCAGGCCCGCGTCCCGCAGCCCGGTGAGCGTGTCCCGCCAGCGCGGGTCGTCCGTCCAGGAATCCTCCCAGACGTGCAGTTGCAGCAGGTCGATCGACTCCAGCCCGAGATTGTCCAGGCTCTTGTGCACGTACTCCTCGATGTGCTCCGGGGGGAAGACGTCATCGAGGGTGGAGTCCCGGGTCGACGGCCACTTCATGTCCTTCGGCGGCACCTTCGTGGTCACGTACAGCCGGGTGCCGGGGTTGGCCCGCACCAGGTCGCCGAGCACCTGCTCGCTGTGCCCGCGCCCGTACACCCAGGCCGTGTCGAAGAAGTTGCAGCCCAGGTCGACGGCCCGCTGGAGGGCGGCGAACTTCTCGTCGTCCTCGACACCGGTCCAGCCGTGGAGGCCGCCGCCGACCCCCCACATGCCGTACGAGATCTCACTGACCTGCCAGCCCAGCCGACCGAACCTGCGATAGTGCATGGTCACCTTCCTGCTGTGAGGGGATGGTGGGGACGGGACCGCCCCAGGTCCGCACCGCCTGCCGGTAGTCCGAGCCGTCGATCGCGAAGGCGCGCGTCAGCTCGTCGGGGATGTCCACCGGAGGCCGGACCAGGCTTGCCGTCCACCTCGGCTCGGCACCCCGGGCGCGCTTGGCGCCGTAGGTGCCGGCACCGAGGTGCACCAGGGGCAGGCCGCGCTCCGCGGCCAGGCCCCGTGGGCGGTACATGGTCAGGTTGAAGTACGAGTACGCCGCCGCCAGCGGGTCGAAGCCGGCCGCGCGGACGTACACCCCGTCGGGCCACAGGTAGTTGAGGCTGAACCCGACCACGTCGTCGCCCGCGAATTCCAGGAGTACCAGGCTGTACGCGTCCAGCGCCGGCACCTGGGACGCGAAGTAGCGGTGCATGTCGGCGTCGGTGTCCGGGCCGCCGTACTTGCGCTGGGTCGCGCCGAGCAGCGGCGCTATCACGTCCACGCACTCGGAGAGGCGGACCGTCTCCATCCGGTCCACGGCGTCGTCGTACCGTCGGCGTTCGCGTCGCCACTCCCGCCGGTCCGCCGCCTCGGCGGCCCGGTCGGAGACCTCGCCGCCCGGGGCGGGCAACACCGCCTCGGCCGACAGCATCGCCGCCACCGGACCGCGGCCGGCCGGGCCGACCGCCCGATGCCAGGCCGCCTGGTACGCGGCCACGTGCTCGGCAGGGGTGTAGAGCAGCGCGACACTGGCCGCCCCGAGCCGCCCGGCGAGCGCCTCCACCTCGGTGAAGAGGGCGGTCAGCACGGCGTCCCGCCGGTCGCCGGGCAACTCCTTGGAGATCGCGACAGCGCCGTGATAGCCGGCCCGCGAACCCACGAGCAACGCGGGCAGGAACGCCGCGTGTTCCTCCGGCGACAGCGGCCGCTCCAGATTCTCCTCGGCGATGTGACCCGGGCTGTACGCCAGGTTCATCGACGGCACGCTCGCGCCGGCCCAGAGATAGGTCGCCACCGCCGCCACGGTGGCACCCGTGGCGTCCCGGGCCACCAGATAGGTGGTGACGAACGACGGGTCGGTCTCGGCCCAGGCCATCCACGGGTAACCGAGGTAGAACCCCTCACCCTCGGCGAGGCCGTTCCACACCAGCTCGCCGATCTCGCGGACGGACCGCAGGGCCGTGACCGACACGTCGTCGCTCATCAGCCGTCCCGGTCGCTACCGTCGTCGAGCAGCTCCAGCGCCACCAGGTCGTCGTATGTCTCCCGCCGACGGATCAACGAGACCTGGTCGCCGTGCACCAGCACCTCGGCGGGGCGCAACTGGCTGTTGTAGTTGCTGGTCATCGACATGCCGTAGGCGCCAGCCGTGAAGATCGCGAAGTGGTCGCCGGCCTTCAACGCCGGCAACGACCGGCCCCGGGCCAGGTAGTCGCTCGACTCGCAGATCGGGCCCACCACGTCGTACGTCGTCAGACCCTCGATGCCGGACACGTCGCGGGAACTGGGGATCGCCTCCGCGGATGGCTGCACCGGCCACATGAAGTGGTAGCTGTCGTACATCGCCGCGCGGGCGATGTGCGTCATGCCGGCGTCGATCACGGCGAGTTGCTGGTCACCGGCCTGCTTGAGATAGCGGACCGTGCTGAGCAGAATTCCGGCATTGGCGGCGATGGTGCGGCCCGGCTCGAATATGACCTGACCGCCCTGCCGGGTGAACGCGGTGAGCCGGTGCACGATCACTTCGGCGAAATCGTCCCAGCTCGGTGCGGTGCGATCGATGTATTCGGCCGGAAAACCGCCACCCAGGTTGAGCGTCGTGATCCGGTGCCCGGCCGCCTCCAGTCGGGCGACCAGGGCGAGCAGCCGATCCAGGGCGATGGCGTAGACCTGCGGGTCGAAGATCGGGCTGCCCAGGTGGATGTGGAAGCCCTCGATCCGCAGCGCGTCGTCGGCGGCGGCACGAGCGAACAGCGCGCCGGCCCGCTCGATGTCGACACCGAACTTGCCGCCCCGGGTGCCGGTGGTCGTCCGGGCCGGGGTGCGCTGGTCAGGCGCGACGTCGGGGTTGACCCGGATCGCCAGCCGAGGACGTACGCCCTCCTCCCGGGCGATCCGTGACAGCAGCTCGACCTCCGCCTCGGACTCGACGTTGATGCAGCGGATGTTGCGGCGGACCGCCTCCCGAAGCTCGGCCTCGGACTTGCCCACCCCGGCCAGCACCGTCCGCTCGGGATCGATCCCTGCCACCACCGCCCGGTGCAGCTCGCCCCCGCTGACCGCGTCGATGCCGGCGCCCTCCCGGCCCAGCAGCCTGAGCAGGTGGACGTTGCCCAGCGCTTTCGCGGAGAAGCAGACCAATGGGCTGACCGCGTCGAAGGCCTTGGCGAATCGGCGGTAGTGATCAATCAGGGTGCTCGCGGAGTAGACGTATGTGGGTGTGCCGTACTGCTCGGCCACCGAGGTCAGCGACACCCCTTCACACCAGAGGGAACCGTCGCGATAGGTGAACTCATCCATAAAATCCTCATTCGGGAGATCAGCGCTCAGGATATCGCCCACCCAACGAAGATCTACCCCTTATCTGTACTCGTACAGGTCCTTCTGTTCGAGGGCACGAATCCGCTGGTAGTCGTCCTCCAGCTGGCTCGGATCCTCCGCGATCAGGTAGAGGTGGCCGGGCGAGGTGAACAGGTCGATGGTCCGGTGCACCGGGGTGCCGGGCAGCAGATCCAACGCCGACCCGCAGAAGACCGAGGGAATCTCGGCCAGCCGCTGCGCCGCGCCCTCGGCGACCGTGCCGTCGTGGGGCGCCACCAGACAGACGACCATCAGGGCGCGCTGCCGCTGGTAGCCGGCGCCGATCCGCCGGGCGAAGCGGTCCGGGTCGGTGTACCGCTCGACGGTCAGCGACAACTGACTCACCCCGGTCGCCCGCTCCGGCCCGGCCGGGGTGACGCCACCCTCCAGCCGCGCCCCGGACTCGATCAGGACCGGCCCCCGGTCGTCGACCAGCAGTTCCGTGTGCGCCGGGCCGGTACGCACACCGAGCGCGTCCAGCACCCCCTCGACGAACGGGCGGAGCACACCTTCGATCGCACCGGTCCCGTCCAGCAGGACCTGCCTGTCGTACACCGGGCGGCCGTCGATGAAGAAGCGGTCGTCGCGCCAGATCTCGTGTATGTGGTGGCGGCCGTCGAGGCTCACGCTGTTGACGAAGTACTGCTGGCCGACGAGCTGCTCCTGCACCAGCAACGAGTCGTTCGGCTGGCCCATGGCGTTCGTCGCGCCGAGCAGCTTCGCGGTCGCCGCCCGCGCCTGGGCCTCGTCCGTGCAGAAGTACACCCCTTCGGAGCCGGCGCTGGCGGCCGGCTTGACCACCACCGGCAACACCCGGCTGGTCGCGAGCCAGTCGTCCAGCTCCTCGACGCTGCCCACCTTCGCGCCGAGCGGCACCCGCAACCCCGCGCCGGCGACCGCGTTCATCATCGCGGGCTTCTCCCGCCGGGGACGGTCGGCCGAGCGGACGTTGCCGGGCAGCCCCAGCAGCTCCGCGAGGTCGTCGGCCACGTTGACGCCCCACTCGCTGCCCGCGATCACCTCGACCGGACGCATCGGTGCGAGCATCTCGGCGGCCGCGCCGAGGGCCTGCGGGGATTCGCCTCGCACGGTCAACACGGTCCGGAAGTCGTCGCGGCGCAGACCGGCGGCGTACCGCTCGTTGATGGTGCCGGTGAGGACCGCGACGCAGCGCCGACCCTGCCGGTTGAAGGCGGGTGCCAGCAGCGCGCCGGTCGAGAACGGGTCGACGATCACGACCACCTCGCCCGCGGCCGCCCTGGCGCCCGGCGGAGTCACGACGGTCTCCGTGACGAAGGAGGCCCGGTACGGGCGCAGGTCGAGGCCGTGCGCCGGGCTGAGTACGTCGAGCCGCATCGGCAGCGGATCCGCCCAGGTGCCCGGCCGATCCGGTGGCCGGGCGTAACAGAGGCTCAACGCCGGCTCGCTGAGCCGTTCGGTGTTGAGCACCAACTCGGCCTCGTCGCAGCCGTCGTCGTTGGGGTCGAGGTGGTGCAGCGGCACCGGCACGAACCCGAGTCGGCTCTTGAAGGTGAACAGTCCGGCCTGGGCGATGTGGCCGTACAGGGTGGGGTCGGTGCCGAGCGAGATCCAGGCGAAGTCACGCCGGCGGGCCTCCTCGAACGCGGCCAGGTAGAGCGCCCGACTGATCATCGCCTGGCGGACCTGCGGCCGCGCGGCGGAGAAGGCGATCCGCATGGCCAGGTCGGACGCGGCGACGCGGCAGACGACACCGGCGATCAACTCGTTACCGGCGCGCGCCGCGACGAGGAAGAAGTCGGCGAGCCCGGCCTCGGTGGGGTCGACCCCGTGCGCCGCCGGCAGACCGTGCGGCATGGCGGCGATCTGCGCGTCGTAGACGGCGAGGAACTCGGCGAACAATTCCGGGGTGAGCCGGGCGTGCACCTCGATGGTGAGCCCCTGCGTGTCGACGTACCGGCGCACGTCCCGGAAGTTGCGGCGCTCCGCCTTGGAGAGCCCGGCGAGGAAGTCCTCCGCGCGGGCCGGGGTGGGTCGCCCCCAGGTCACCCACCCTGGCTTGATCCGGAAGCCGGCGGCCTGAAGGCTCGCCCAGTGCTCCCGGGGTGGGTCGGGCACGACGACCACGTCCGCGTCGTCCGCCCACCGTCGGTCCAGTGCCTCCTGCGCCGTCACGATGCATCTGCGCAGGCCGTAGTAATCTTCCGCGCCGTTTCCGGACACGTGTCCCCCCGCCTTTGCGATCCCCACCCCCCGGGCGTTCTTCGACCTCGCTGTCCCGTCACGCTCCGCTGTCGGCAGTGACCATTGAATCGACGCTGCTCAGCGTAGCCCGCATCGACAAGACGGCCGCCAACGCGATCAGGGCGGCCATCGGGGACAGCAGCCGCGCCTCGGTGGGGCCGAGCCAGCCCAGGACCGCGCCCGCCGCAAGCGTCCCGGCCGCGCTGCCCACCGCCATCATCGTGGCCGCCAGAGCGAACGACTCGTTGATCACTGTCTTGGGCACCAGGCTGCCGAGCAGGCCGAACTCCTCCGAGCTGAGCGCCGCCAGGGGAAGACCCGCGAGGAACAGGCACACCGCGAGCACCGGGACCGACGTGGCGAAGACCAGCGGCACCATGCACGCGAACGCCACCGCCAGCAGCACGAGGTAGCGGTTGACCGGCAGCCGGGTGTGGTGCCGCGCGCCGTAGACCAACCCGCCGAGGACGCTGGCCGCCGGGGGCAGGGACAGCAGCGCCACGCCGGTCGCCGCGGCGTCGCCGTGCGCCGACACGGTCGCCGGCACGGTGACCTCGAGTACGGCGAACGCCGCGGCCGCCCCGCCGGCGGCCACCAGGATCGCCACCACGCCGGGAATGCGCCACGGCCTCCGCCCGCCCCGGGCGGTGCTGCGCCCAGCGTCGGGTGCGCCGGGCTCGCTGGTTTCGGCCTCCCTGCGCATCGTCGAGACGGCCGGTGCGGTGCCGTAGAGGAGGGAGCCGACGACGAGCATTCCGCCGGCCAGCAGCGTCGTGGTGAGGGCGCTGAACACGCCGGTCAACAGGCCGGTCAGGGCGGGGCCGATCACGAAGAAGACCTCGATCAGCACCGCCTCCAGGGCGTTGGCGGTGTTCAGTGTCGGTCCGGGCGGCAGGATCAGCGCCCAGGCCGCGCGGACGGTCGAGCCCACCGGTGCCATGGTGAGCGCGACGGGCGCGACGGAGGCCACCAGCAACCAGGTCGGGCCGCTGCTCGCGACGACGAAGAGGGCCAGCGCCACCGCGTGCAGCGCCGCCAGTGTCAGCAGCACGACCCGCAGCCCGCGTCGGTCGATCAGCCGGCCGTGCAGCGGCCAGGCGACGGCCAACGCCGCCGAGAAGACGCCGAGGGCCGTCGCGCCGGACGTGTAGGAACCGGTTTTGGCGCTGATGTGCAGGAATATCGCGAGCGGTTCGATGGCCACCGGTAGCCGGGCGAGCATCGCGGGCAACATCACCCGGGGAACGCCGGGCGTACGCCACAGTGCGGCGTAACGCCCGACGGCCTCACCCAGCGACATCAGTCACCAGTTCAGACAACGGGGACGGACTCCTTCTGCGTGCGCGGCCGGTAGATGCCGTCGTACTGGTCGATCAGCGAGCCGTTCAGCGCCTCGGTGAGTCGCAGGCGTTGCTCGAACAGCTCGTAGTAGGAGAGGTGGTTCGACGGCATCGGCGAGAGGTAGACGCTGATCACTTCCGGCGTCTCCTCGATGTCGAACGATAGTCGGTCCGCCTTCTTCCGGAAGTCCGCGGTGCCCGGTAGCAGAGTCCGGTTGAAGACATTGAAGTAGTTGGTGGCCTCGGTGCTCGCCTCGTTGAGTCGGGCCTTCAGCTGCAGGCACCGGTCGAGGTACATGTCGATCATCGCCTGGTCGTCGTCGTCGTGCCCGATCAGCATGTTGAAGGTCAGGTACCGGACGCCGAGGTCCAGCATCGACGTGACGATCTGCAGCTGCTCCTGGAAGGGGCGCAGCTTGTTGAACTTCTTGGTGGGCTCGTCACCGAGGTACTCGAGCGGGATCTGCACCCGGTAGCAGCCGACCCAGCGGTCCCCGCTGGTGTCGTTCCAGAACAGGGTCTCCATCAGCTCCCGGTCGACCTCACCCAGGTCGAGGAACTTGCCGAACTCCAGTCCGTTGGCGAACTCCCAGGAGAACTCCATCTCGCGGGCGATCCGGAAGATCTCCAGAGTGTCCTCCCGCCCGCTGTCGTGCAGCAGCGTCCCCCGCCCCGAGCGCTGGATCCGGGACAGCGTGTTGTCCTCCTGGAACAGGATGTTCGAGATCCCCATCGACTTCAGGTACTCGAAGTGCCGCCGCACCACGTCCGGCTTCATGTAGCGGTAGTGCCCACGCATGGGGGTCGCGCAGAACGAGCAGGTCCGGTAGCAGCCGCGCGAGGTCTCGAAACAGGTGAACGGCGCCCGTACGGTCATCGGCGGCTGGCCCTCGCCGGTGTCGTCGTACACCGACAGGTCGTCGATCAGGTCGAGTGCCATCGGCGGCAGCTCGGCCAGGTTGAGCTGGGCGCCACCCATGATGACGAGCCCGTCGCCGACCCGCCGCGTCATCACCATCCCCTCGATGGGCTGGCCGGTCGCCCGGGCCTGGATCAGCTTGGCGAAGGTGAGCTCACCCTCGAGCTGGATCACCACGTCGAAGCCGTTGGCCAGATACCAGTCCGGTCGGGCGGTGACGTCCATCCCCCCGCCGACGATCAGCGCGTTCGGGTTCACCTGCTTGAGGAAGGTGGCGAACTCGGTCACCACCCGGGCCGAGTTGGTGAAGTTGTTGGAGATCCCGATGATGTCGGCGGCACGCGCCTCGTCCGCGTACGCCTCGAACGGGCCGCCGTAGCGATGGCAGTCGATGGTGCGCGGCCCGTACTGGAACGAGGCGTAGTGCAGCGGCTCGCCGTCGTCCACCTGGGTGTCGACGATCTTGAACTCCGCGTCGACCCCCCACTCGCGCAGGTAGGCGCGAGCACCGGCCGCCAACGTGACGAGCGCGCTCTTGGGGTTGCGGACCCGCACCGGGCTGATGGTGGTGTCCTCGTCGCGGAACGACTGCCCGGGGTACGGGGCGTACAACAGGGTGACACGCATGGCCCTAACCTCCTGGTCAGCCCGCGTAGATGCCGTCGTAGAGACGGTGCATCTCGCGATCGTTGAGCATGGTCGTCATCTCGAGACGCTTCTGGTAGATGTCCCAGTACGTGAAGTGGTCGGTGTTGATCGCCGACAGGAAGATCCCGATGACCTCCGGGTTCTCGTCGATGTCGAACTGGAGCAGGGAGTGCAGGGTGGTCCAGTCCCGGGCTCCCGGCAGCAACGACAGGTTGAACACGTTGAAGTACGGCTTGTACTTCCCCTGCCCGACGGCCGTGAGCTCGTCCTTCAACCGGAGGCAGTAGTCGGTGAACATGTCGATGCCCTCGCGGTCGTGCTCGGGATAGCCGATGAACAGGTCGTACGTCTGGTGGCCGACGCCGTGGTCGGTGAGCATCGTGGCCAGGACGTCCACCTGCTCGTCGAAGCCGAGCAGCTTGGGGAACCGGCGCTTCTTGACGTTCATGTTGTCCAGCGGGATCTGCACCCGGTAGCAACCGACCCACTGGCCGTCGACCATCTTGCTGCCGAGCAGCGCGTCGGCGAGTTCGTGGTCGAATCTGCCGTTCTGCATGAACTTGCCGAACTCGATGCCGTTGGCGAACTCCCAGGCGAAGCCGTAGTCCCGGAACATGTGGAACATCGCGAGCACGTCTTCGCGCCCGGAGTCGTACAGGTAGCGACCGGTGCCGTTCTGTTGGATCCGGGACAGCGGGTTGTCCTCCTGCCACACGATCGTCTTGATGCCGTACTCCTGGAACGTCTTGAGGTGCTTCTCCATCGTCGGCAGGCTCATGTAGCGGTATCCGCCGCGGGACGGGGCCGTGCAGAACGAGCACCGCCACGCGCAGCCGCGGGACGTCTCCCAGCAGATGAAGCTGCCCTGCACGCCCTCCGGCGGCGGACCCTCCGCCGTGTCCGTGTAGACCGACAGATCGGGGATCAGGTCGAGGGCCATCGGCTCGATCGAATCCATCGGTATGGTCTCGCCGGTGTCGACCTTCGTGGGGATCAGCCGGCCCTGCAGCGAGATGTTCGGCACGGTGCCCAGGTCCTGCTTGCGGTTGAGCGCGTCGATGATCCGGGCGAAGGTCAGCTCGCCCTCACCACGCACCACCACGTCCGCGCCCCGGGACAGGTAGTACTGCGGACGGGCGGTGCAGTCGACACCGCCCACGACGACGATGGCCTTCGGGTTGACCCGCTTGATGTGCTGCGCGAGGTCGCTGACGATGTGCGCGCTGTTGGTGAAGTTGCAGGTGATCCCGTGCACCTCGGCCGAGCGGATCTTCTCGTCGGCCTCCTCGAACGGGGTGCCGTACCGGTAACAGTCCATGATCCGAGGGCCGTACGGCAGCGACTTGTACTTGACCCGCTGCCCACCGAGTTGGAGATCGATGATCTCGATGTCGCAGGAGTAGCCAAAGTGCGGTGCGTACGCCCGCAGCCCGGCGGCGATGGTGGTCAGCGCGCTCTTCGGGTTGAGTGGCCGCTCGGTGTTGATCGGCTCGCTCTCCCCCTGGAAGATCTGTGAGGGGAACGGGGCGTAGTAGAGGTTCACCTTCATGGCGTCTCCTGGGCCGTTAGGTCGCGGTTCACTGGACTGTCGCGGTGGACAGGTGCGGACGGTTCACTGACAGGAAGGTCCTCGCGAGACGGTCGACCATCGTGTCGACCCCCACGTCCCGACTCGTGCCCCAGTTGAGGCCGAGATCCCGAGCCAGCCGGGCGGCGCGGACCGTGTCGGTGCCGACCAGGGCGTCGTGGCACACCCCGGTCAGTGCGTCGGTCGCCGCGGCGCTGCGGGGCCGAAGAACAGCGAGACAGCGGGCTGTCTCGTCATCGCCGACCAGGTCGGCGGCCCGGTCGAGGAACCGGTCGTACGGGACCTCCGGCAGCGCGCCCGCCTCGGCGCGGAGCAGGGACAGCAGCTCGGTCACCGGCACCGACGTCGGCGCCACCACGTTCAGCACGGTGCCCGGCAGCACCGGGTGGTGCGGGTCGGTCAGCGCGGCGACCACCTGGGCGACCAGGTCGACCGGGGTCCAGTCCACGTGCAGGCGGGTCGGCGGCCGTACGCCGAGCCGTAGGCAGAGCCGCAGGATCATGGTGACCGAGGACCGGGGGTTGGCGTGCCCGGTCCGGGAGTGGGCGGCGACCTCCCCGAGCCGGACGACGGCGGCGGGGACACCCTGCTCGCTGGCCGCCCGCAGCAGTTGCTCACCGACCCACTTGGACTGGCTGTAACCGTCGGGTGGCAACGTCGACCAGGGCGGCAGGAACGACTCGGTGAGCGGTGTGCCGGGGGCGTGCCGCACGGTGGTCGTCGACAGCGAGATGATCCGCTTGCGGACGTGGGTGCCCGCGAGGTGAATGAGGGTACGCAGGCCGTGCACGTTGGTGGCCCGTAGGTCGACGTAGTCGCGGAGGGTGTCGACCCGACCGCCGGCGTCGACGATGGTGCCGACCTGTCGACAGAGCCGCCGCCAGTCGGCGGCCACCAACCCGAGGTGGGGTTTGTCGAGGTCACCGGCGAGGGCCGACCACCCGGTCAGCTCCGCCGGCCCGTAGCCGCCGGCCGACAGCGCGGACCCGACCCGGTGCCGGGCCGCCTCGTCGTCGGTGGCGCGGACCAGGCAGACGACCGGTCGACCACCCTGCGCGGTGAGGGCGGCCAGCACGTGTGAACCGATGAAGCCGGTCGCGCCGACCAGCAGGATCGCCCCCGGGTCGTCGGGCCGCCGGACCCGCACCCGGCCCAGCTCACCGAGGCGCAGGTCGTCGGCCAGTTCGTGTGGCGTGACAACGGGCGGGGGCAGCGGGCTGCCCCGGCGGACCAGTTCGGCCTGTGCCGCGATGGTGGTCGAACGGATCAGGTCGCGTACGTCCAACCGGATCGCGAAGGCGCGTTCGAACTCCACCGCGAGCCGGGCGGCGCCGAGTGACGTTCCACCGAGGCAGTAGAAGTCGTCGTCGTTGGCGTTGAAGCCCAGCACCCGCGTCCAGATCTCGGCGATCCGCGCCTCGACGCTGTCCGCCGGGTAGGCGGCGTCGGTGTCGGTGGCCCTCGGTGCGGCACCGGCCAGTCGGCGGCGCAGTCGCTCCTGGTCGACCTTGCCGTTGGAGAGCAGCGGCAGGGTGGCGAGGCGGACGAATCTGCCGGGCACCAACGCGGCGGGCAGCGCGGTCCGGGCGTGCTCACGCAGCGCCTCCTCGGTCACGGCCCGCTCGGCCGAGTAGAAGCAGACCATCGTGGCCGCCGCGCCGGCCTCGTCGACGATCACCTTCACCTGGTGCACGTCGGGCAGCGTGGTGAGCGCGTGCTCGATCTCGCCCAGGTCGACACGTATCCCGGCGATCTGGACCTGGGCGTCCCGGCGGCCGCTGAACATCAGCAGGCCGTCCTCGCGCACCCAGCCGAAGTCCCCGGTGCGGTAGAGCAGGTCGCCTTCGACCTCGTCGTACGGGTTCGGGACGAACACCTGCCGGGTGCGCTCCGCGTCGCCGTGGTAGCCCGCGCCCAGGCAGACGCCGGCGAGGTGAATCTCGCCGATCTCGCCCCGGGGTGTCGGCTGACCGTCCTCGGCGAGGAGCAGCACCGAGGTGTTGGGCAGGGGTAGGCCGAGGGGAATGACCTGGTGGTCGTCGTCGTGCACGGCGTGGAAGACCGAGCCGATCGACGCCTCGGTCGGACCGTAGGTGTTGGTCACCCGGATGTCGGCGAACATCCGTCGGAAGGCCTGGACCGTGTGCGGTTTCGCGGCTTCGCCACCGATGAAGACCTGGCGCATGGACGCCAGCAGGTGCCGGTCCTGTGGCCGGTGCTCGAGGCGTTCGACGAGCAGGTCGAAGATGCTGGGGACGAAGTCCGTCATGGTGACGCCGTGCCGGTGGATCTGGGCCAGCGTCGCGTCGAAGTCGAGGATGCCGGTGCGGTCCGGGATGACCACGGTGCCGCCGCGGGTCAGCGGCCAGAGCAGCTGCCAGATCGACGAGTCGAAGGTGTGCGCGGAGTTCTGGAGCACCACCGCGCCGTCGGCGGCGAACCGCTCGGTCATGGACAGGAAGCGGTTGACCAGCCCGTGGTGCAGGTTGACCGCGCACTTGGGCAGACCGGTGGAACCACTTGTGAAGAAGGCGTAGATGGGGTCTTCCGGCCGGGGACGGTCGGTGGCGGGCGCGGGGCTCCGGTGTGTGGTCGGCTCCGTCCGCACGTCGATCACCGGCAGGGCGGGTGCGCCGTCCGGCGGCGACCCGACGGTGGCGACCGGGCTGAGGCCGTCGAGCATCCGGACCTGGCGCAGCGCCGGCCAGGCGCGGTCGAACGGCACGAACGCGGCACCCGACCGCATGGTGCCGAGCATGGCGACGAGGAGCCCGACCCGGTCGTCGAGCAGGAGCGCGACGAAGTCACCCCGCCGGGCGCCGACGGCGAGCAGATCGGTGGTGACCGCGTCGGCCAGCCGATCCACGTCCCGATAGGTGAGCGTGCCGGTGGGATGGACGATCGCGGTGGCGTCGGGATGCCGGCGGATCGTCTCGTCGATGAGGTCGGCGACTGTCTGGTGGATCGGACGTGGCCGGACCGGCCCGTTGAGGAGAGCGCCGACCTGGGCAGGACTGGGGCGCAGGCGCTCTGTTCTGGTGACGGTCAAGGTGTTTCTGAGGACACCACGGAGGCACCTCTCCCGAGCAGTTCACAATATGCCGTTGCGGCGGCACCGTGGACAGGGTGGATAGTCCCCGTTGACTGCATCGCATCGTAACTGCGAACTTTTGAAATTGTCCATGCATCGACAGCGGTAATTTGCCACCGACGAACAGGGCGAAGCGTCGAAATCGGTCAGCGTCGAATGATCTCTGGTCGGCCGCGACGGCGGGTCCACGAGCCGGGGTGGGGGCCGACCCCGCTGACGTCCGGCAGCTAGCAGGGAAATCCCAGTGCCGTCAACGATTCTCACGACTCGGGATCGACGACTTCGGGGTGTCACCGCCTCGTCTGAGCGGACCCACTGGTCAGTGCCTTTGGATCTAGTCGGCAATCCGGGTAATCAGGTACGGTCCCTCTGCCATCACCCTGTCCTGCCGTTACTTCGGGGAAACAAAGGGGCATAACTGTGAATATCTATAAGCCGGTCCGAACCATCGGTCTTGTTGTTACTGTCGGTGCACTTGTCCTCAGTGCCGGATGTGCCAAAAAGGATCAGGGTGAGGTCCAGACCAGCGGGGTCAAGCTCATCAAGGCGGGCACCCTGACCATCTGCACCCATCTGCCGTACCCGCCGTTCCAGTCCAAGGACGCCAGCGGCAAGGTGGTGGGGTTCGACGTCGACGTGATGGATCTCGTCGCCAAGAAGTTGGGCGTCGAGCAGGCGATCGTCGACACGCCGTTCGAGGGGATCAAGTCCGGTCAGGATCTCAACACGGGCAAGTGTGACGCCGCCGCCGCGGGCATGACGATCACCGAGGAGCGGCAGAAGGTGATGGACTTCTCCGCCCCCTACTTCGATGCGACGCAGGCGATGCTGGTCAAGACCGGCAAGTCGTACAAGTCGCTGGATGACCTGAAGGGTCGGAAGGTTGGCGTGCAGGCGGCGACCACGGGCCGTGACTACGCCCGCAAGTTCGAGAAGGAGAAGAGCCTCCAACTCGTGGAGTTCGAGGACCTCGCCGCCGAGCAGCAGGCTCTGGCCACCGGGCAGATCGAGGCCGCCATCAACGACCTGCCGGTCTGGGCCGAGTACATCAAGGAGAACCCGGGCGGCTTCGAGGTGGCGGCCGAGTTCGACACCGGCGAGCAGTACGGGATCTCGGTGAAGAAGGACGGCAACCCGGAACTGCTCAAGACGATCAACGAGGAGCTGGCCAAGGCGAAGCAGGACGGCACGTACGACGCGCTCTACGAGAAGTGGATCGGTCAGAAGCCGCGCGTCTGACCCGATCCCCGGCCGCTCGGCCCCCTGGTCGGCGCTCCACCTCCGGCCTGTCGTAACCGGCGGTTGGGTCGCCGCGACCCGTCCGGGTACGTTAGCCTAACGATCGTTTAGGTCGGTAGGTGTGCCCGGACGGGCCGCCGGCCGGGGGTGGCGGCAGTAGGGGGTCGGCGTGACGCTCGACGGTGAGGCACTGGAGCAGCTGCGCAAGCGGGCCCGGTCCGGTGGTGCGGACAAGTACCACGCGGCCAACGCGGCCAAGGGCAAACTCTTCGCCCGGGAGCGGGTCGCGCTCCTGG
Source organism: Micromonospora sp. NPDC085948 (assembly GCF_040686315.1). NCBI lineage: Bacteria > Bacillati > Actinomycetota > Actinomycetes > Micromonosporales > Micromonosporaceae > Micromonospora > Micromonospora sp. NPDC085948. The sequence continues at coordinate 282,219 of NZ_JBFBJW010000004.1, forward strand.
TCGACGAGGGCTCGTTCGTCGAGGACGGCCTCTACGCCAACGCGCTCGCCGAGGGGCTGCCCGCCGACGGCGTGGTCACCGGCACGGCCACCATCGACGGCCGACAGGTCTGCCTGATGGCCAACGACTCCACCGTCAAGGCCGGCAGCTGGGGCGCCCGCACCGTCGAGAAGATCATCCGGATCATCGAGCGGGCGTACGGCGCCGGCGTGCCGATGGTCTACCTGGTCGACTCGGCCGGTGCCCGGATCACCGACCAGGTCGATCTCTTCCCCGGCCGGCGTGGCGCCGGCAAGATCTTCTGGAACCAGGTCCGCGCCTCCGGCTCGATCCCGCAGGTCTGCGCGCTGTTCGGCCCGAGCGCCGCCGGAGGGGCGTACATTCCGGCGTTCTGTGACGTGGTCGCCCTGGTCGACGGCAACGCCAGCATGTACCTCGGCTCCGACCGGATGGTCGAGATGGTCACCGGGGAGAAGACCACCCTGGAGGCGATGGGTGGGGCCAAGGTGCACACCACCGAGTCCGGCGTCGGGCACTTCCTCTGCAAGACCGAAGCGGACGCGCTCGACGTCGTGAAGACCTACCTGTCGTACCTCCCGGCGAACTGGACGCAGGCGCCGCCGGCCGCGCCGGCCGTCGCCGCCCCCGCCAAGGCCGACCTGGCCGCGCTGGTGCCGGCCAGCGAGCGGCAGGCGTTCGACATGCGTCGGTACGTCAAGGGCCTGCTCGACGAGGGCTCCTTCTTCGAGATCCAGGCGCTCTGGGCCAAGGAGTTGACCATCGGGTTCGGCCGGCTCGACGGTCAGGTCGTCGGGGTCATCGGCAACAACTCGATGTTCAAGGGCGGCGTGCTCTTCGTCGACTCGGCCGACAAGGCCACCCGGTTCGTGCAGCTCTGCGACGCGTTCAACGTGCCGCTGCTGTTCCTCAGCGACGTACCCGGGTTCATGGTCGGCAGCGTGGTCGAGAAGCAGGGCATCATCCGGCACGGCGCCAAGATGATCACCGCGATCTCCGAGGCGACGGTGCCGAAGATCTGCGTGGTGGTGCGCAAGGCGTACGGTGCCGGCCTCTACGCGATGGCGGGCCCCGGGTTCGAGCCGGACGCCACCATCGCGCTCCCCAGCGCGAAGATCGCGGTCATGGGCGCCGAGGCCGCCGTGAACGCGGTCTACGCCAACAAGATCGCGGCGATCGAGGACGAGGCCGAGCGGGCCGCCTTCGTCGCGGCCAAGCGCGCCGAGTACGAGCAGGACATCGACGTCGTCCGGCTCGCCAGCGAGCTGGTGGTGGACGCCATCGTGGAACCGCACGACCTGCGCACCGAGTTGGTCCGTCGCTTCGCGGCGGCGCGTACGAAGGATCGGCACTTCTCCCGCCGTCGGCACGGCGTCACCCCGGTCTGATCACCCACCCAGACCCGCACCGCGACCCGCTTTCGGCGTCACGAGCGCCGGGACGGACCGTCCTTACAGGAGGATGAGATGGACTTCCGGCTCACCGACGAACAAGCGGCGCTGCGCGAGAGCGTGCGGGACTTCGCGCGCCAGGTGGTCGCCCCGGTCATCGCCGAGCACTACGAGCAGCACACGTTCCCGTACGAGGTGATCCGGCAGATGGGCAAGATGGGCCTGTTCGGCCTGCCCTTCGGTGAGGAGCACGGCGGCATGGGCGGCGACTACTTCGCGCTCTGCCTGGCCCTGGAGGAGTTGGCCCGGGTCGACTCCAGCGTGGCCATCACGCTGGAGGCGGCGGTCTCGCTGGGCGCGATGCCGATCTACCGCTTCGGCACCCCGGAGCAGAAGGCGACCTGGCTGCCCCGGCTGCTCAGCGGCGAGGCGCTGGCCGGGTTCGGGCTCACCGAACCGGGCACCGGCTCGGACGCCGCCGGAACCCAGACGCGGGCCGTGCTGGACGGCGACGAGTGGGTGATCAACGGCTCGAAGGCGTTCATCACCAACTCGGGTACCGACATCACGGCCATGGTGACCGTCACCGCGGTGACCGGCACGAACCCGGACGGCTCCAAGGAGCTGTCGACGATCATCGTGCCGACCGGCACGCCCGGGTTCACCGTGGCGCCGGGCTACTCGAAGGTGGGATGGACGGCCTCGGACACCCACGAGCTGACGTTCGACGACTGCCGGGTGCCGGCGGCCAACCTGCTCGGCGAGCGGGGCCGGGGTTTCGCCCAGTTCCTGCGGATCCTCGACGAGGGCCGGATCGCCATCGCCGCGCTGGCCGTCGGCCTCGCGCAGGGCTGCGTCGACGAGTCGATCAAGTACGCGAAGGAGCGGCACGCCTTCGGCCAGCCGATCGGCGCCAACCAGGCCATCCAGTTCAAGATTGCCGACATGGAGCTGAAGGCGCACACCGCTCGCCTGGCGTACTACGACGCCGCCGCGCGGATGCTCGCCGGTGAACCGTTCAAGCGGCAGGCCGCCATCGCCAAGCTGCACGCCAGCACGATCGCCGTGGACAACGCCCGGGAGGCCACCCAGATCCACGGCGGGTACGGCTTCATGAACGAGTACCCGGTGGCCCGTTTCTGGCGGGACTCCAAGATCCTGGAAATCGGCGAGGGCACCAGCGAGGTGCAACGCATGATCATCGCGCGGGACCTGGGTCTCTGAAGGTCCGCCGCGTAGGCCTACCGATCGGCCCGGCAAGGCTGCCCGTAGGGCTGTCGGATTATCGGCGAACGGGCGTCGGCAGCCCGACGTTCGGCTGCCGACGGTCGTAGTTCATCCGTACTCTTCGTGGCCATGACTCCGGATCATGAAGGGTCACGGAGCCCGGCTGGTCGTACCCCCCTGCCGGAGCTGCTCCGCGGGCATCGACGCGCCGCCGGCCTGACCCAGGCCGAGCTGGCGTCCCGGGCCGGGGTGGGCGTGCGGACGGTGCGTGACCTGGAGCGTGGCCGGTCGGTCCGGCCGCAACGCACCACCGTCGAGTTGCTCGCCACGGCGTTGGCGCTGACCGGCACCAGCCGGGCGGCGTTCCTGGCCGCCGCCCGCGGGCACTCCGGCACCGAGTCACCCGGGCCGGACGCCACCCCGACGGCGCTCGGGACCGGCGACCGGACGACCTCCCAGTCGCTCTCCACCAACCCGCCGGCCACCCTCCCGCCGCCGATCGCGCTTGTCGGCCGAGATCGCGACCTCGCCGAGCTGGCCGAGATGCTGACCGCGGAGCGCGGGCCTCGGCTGGTGAGCCTGGTCGGGTTGGCCGGGGTCGGCAAGACCGCGCTGGCAACGGCGGTGGCACATCTGGTGGCTGTCGACCACCCGGGCGGTGTGGCCGGAGTGCTTGTCGCTGAGGGCTCGGACGGGCCGGACGTGTTCGCCGCCGCGATGGCCGTACTGGGCGCGGCACGGCTGCCGGACCTCCTGACCCGGCTCGCCGGACAGCCGGCGCTGCTGGTGCTGGACGCGGTGGAGCATGCGCCGGACCCGGTGGCCGCGACGCTGCACCGGCTGATCGGTGCGGTGCCGTCACTTCGGGTGCTGGTCACCGGGCGGCATCCGGTCGGACTGCCCGGCGAGAGGGTCTGGCCGGTCGCACCACTCGATGTGCCGCCGCCGGGCGACGGACGCGCTGGAGCGGCCCCGCTCGAATCGTGGCCGGCGATCGCGTTGTTCACCACCCGACTGGCTCAGGTGCGTCGGGAGCCGCCCAGTCCCGATGAGCTGCCCGCCCTTGTCGCGCTGGTCCGCCGGCTGGGAGGGCTGCCGCTGGCCATCGAGCTGATGGCCGCCCGAGGTCGACTGCTCGACCTCACCGAGCTGCTGGACCGGTACGGCGACCACGTGCTCGACCTCGCCACTCCCGCCGATCCGGTGGTCCACCCCGGCGCGGCGGCGGCGGTGTCGGTCACCCTGCGCGACGCGGTGGCGACCAGCTACCGATTGCTGGCCCCCGACGAGCGGGCGGCGCTGCGGCAGCTCGCCGTGTTCGGCGACCGCTGGTCGGTGGAGTTGGCCGAGGAGATGCTCGGCGACCGGGCCGACCGGGACGGCGCGGTGGCGATCGACCCGGTTCCGCTGTTGGACCGGCTCGTCGAGCTGGGGTTGCTGGGCGTGCGCGGCACCGGGCCGTTCCGGTTCCGCCTGCTCGACGCGGTCCGCGACTACGCCATCGAGCAGGCGGCCGCCGCGGGTGAGCTGACCTGCATCCGACGTCGGCACGCCGAGGTGATCGCGCGCCTGGTGGCGCGGATCGCGAGCGACCTGGTCGGCCCCCGGCTGCCCGACGCGGTGCACCGGCTGGACGAGATGAGCAGTGACATCAGCTCGTCGCTGGCCCACGCGACCACGGACGACCCGCTCACCGCGCTGCGGCTGGCGGCGTGCCTGACCCGCTGGTGGCGGTTCCGTGGGCGAGACGTCGCCGGGCGACAGTGGCTGCGGCGGTTGCTGGCGGACCCCCGGACCGCCGACGCCGATCCGATCCTGCGTGGCTGGGCAGCGCTCGGGGTTGCCCAGCTCGCGGCCGAGCACGGTGCGGGCGCCGAGGAACTGTCGACGGCGCGTACGGCGTTGGACATCTTCCGACAGGCCGGCGACGTCACCGGGGAGCTGGAGGCGCGAAACATCCTCGGCATCCTGCTGAGCTCCGTCGGCGGGCAGGACGAGGCTCGCGAGCAGGCCGAGACGGCGCTGCGGTTGGCCGCCCGTAACGGACGTACCCGGGATCTGGCGGTGGCCCAGAACAGTCTTGCCTGGCACGAGATCCGGACCGGTGACCTGGCCGCCGCCCGTCGCAGGCTGGCGGCGGTGGACCGCCTCGCCGCCGAGAGTGGCGAGCAGCGCCTCCGGGTGCTGGCCTGGGCCAATCGAGCCGAGGTCGCCCGCCTGGAGGGCTGGTACGCGGACGCCGTCGACCAGGGCCGGCGGGCGCTCGCGGCGTTGTCCGAGCTGGGTGATCCGAGACGCCGTCGCCGGGTGCTCGGGAAGATCGGGTTGGCGCTCGCTCAGGACGGGCGTGCCGCGGAAGCGACAGAGGTGCTCACCGAGCTGCGCGCGGGGACCGCTGAGGCGGTGGCAGCCGAATCACCGCGAGCGCCGGCTCGCCGGGCCGTGGCACCGAGGCAACGCTCGGGGGAGTCGGCGCTGTCCGCGGGCGGGCCGGAGGTGGGTCTCGGTGCGTTGATCGAAGGGAATCTGGCGCTGCACCGGGGTGACCGGGAGTTGGCCGCCGAGTGGTTCGCCGCGGCCGTCGACGCCAAAGGTCAGGAGCGCCGAGACGTGGTGGAGGCGCTTGTGGGACTGGCTGCGAGCACCGCGGACCCGGCGGTCCTGGAGCGGCTGGAACGGGTCTGCGAGGAGAGCGGCATTCGGCTGCTGCCGCAGGAGTCGGGACTGCTCTACGCGCTGACGGCGACCCGTAGTGGGCCGGAAGCACCGTAGGTGCCCGTGCGCGGGCGGGGAGAGTGGCGCGGACGAAGAGCCCCCTTGGTGCTACCCCTCGCTGTTCGCCCGCGCCGTCACCCCCCGGTGATTCCCCGGTGCAGGAAGCCTGCCACCGCCAGCAGAGCGAAAAGTCTGATTAGCCGAAATTCTTCGCCTTGGCTCGCTCAGTTCTGCCGGTCTTTCTGCCGGTGCGGACAGCCGGTGCTCAGGGCTGGGTGGCGGCGGACTCCTGCTCGGGGCTGACGTCGTCGCTGCCGGCGGTGGCGCACGGGTGTGCGGCGTCGCGTACCCGGCGCAGCCCGTCGAGCAGGGCGGTCAGCGCCTCCGGGTCGAGTTGGCCGGTGAACCACTGCTCGATCATCTGGAGATGCCCGGGTAGCGTCTCGTTCAGGCGTTGCATCCCGGCGGCGGTGACCACCGCGTACGAGCTGCGCCTGTCGTTCGGGCAGGCCCGCCGGGTGAGCAACCCGTCGCGTTCCATCCGGTCCACCACACGGGTCACGCCGCTCGTCGACAACGAGGTCTGCGCGGCGAGGTCGGTCATGCGTAGTTGGTTGCCCGGCGAGCGGGCCAGTCGGGTGATGACCTCGAACTCGACCGAGGACAGGCCGTGCTCCTCCAGTTGAGCGTTGAACCGGGCTGACAGCCCGGCGTGTGCCTCGAAGAGCAGGCCGACGGCGGTGATCCGGGGATCGTCGAAGACGTTGGTCACTCGTTAATCCTAGCAGTACTTGACAGGAGGAATATTGTTGGGGTTATATTTGCTCAAGCAGTCGTTGGGCTACTAAACAATCTCCTGGAGGACAGCAGCATGACCAGCAGCATCGATGCCGTTACCCGCGAATGGGACGGCCTCACCATCCCGGCGGCTGGCACCTACGTCCTCGACGTGGCGCACAAGCGGGTGGGCTTCGTGGCCCGGCACATGATGGTGAGCAAGGTTCGCGGTGAGTTCAAGGACGCGACCGCCACCATCACCATCGCCGAGGACCCGCTGCAGACGTCGGTCGTCGCGACCATCCAGGCGGCCAGCATCGACACCACCCAGACCGACCGGGACGCACACCTGCGCAGCCCCGAGTTCCTGGACGCCGAGAAGTTCCCGACGCTCGAGTTCCGCAGCACCGGGGTCAAGTCCCGTAGTGGCAGCGAGTTCGTGCTCACCGGTGAGCTGAGCATCAAGGGCGTCACCCGGCCGGTCGAGCTGGAGGTGGAGTTCGAGGGTGTCGGCCGCAGCCCGTTCGGTCAGGACATCTTCGGTTTCTCCGCGAGCACCGAGATCGACCGCGAGGAGTTCGGCCTGACCTGGAACGTCGCCCTGGAGACCGGGGGCGTGCTGGTCAGCCGCAAGATCAAGATTGAGATCGAGGGCGAGGCTGTCCGCCAGGCCTGATCTTCCCCGCATCGCCGGTACACCGGGCCCACGCCGCACGTCGGCGTGGGCCCGGTGTCGTCTCCACCTCCGACGCCGATGTCGTGGTATTTGTCACGAGCGGCTCGCGCCGCCATCGCGTCCGCTCGCTCGGTGAACGGGGTACAGATGGCGCCACGAGCGCGCCCGCTCCGGTCGATGTCGGATCACCGCCGTCGGCCTCTGGCTCCGGTCAGGTGGGCGCTCTTACCGTGGAGGGTTCACAATGCGCTTTCCGGGACGGACGAATCCCGACCGCGCCGGCTGTCGGGAGGACACATGGGCAGGGACGTCGCACAGGGCGCCTTCACCCGGGATGACCGCGTCCGCTACCGGCAGAAGGTACGACGCTGCCTGGACGTCTTCGCCCTCATGTTGGACGACTTCGGGTTCGACGCCGACCGGCCGATGACCGGCCTGGAGATCGAGCTCAACCTGGTCGACTCGGCGGCCGAGCCGGCGATGCGCAACGAGGAGATCCTCGCCGACATCGCCGACCCGCTGTTCCAGACCGAGTTGGGGCAGTTCAACCTGGAACTCAACGCCGAACCCCGACTGATCGAGGGCACCGGCTTCGCCGACTACGAGCACGACCTGCGCGGCAGCCTCTCCAGGGCCGACGAACGCGCGGCGAAGTCCGACGCGAAGATCGTCCTGGTCGGCATCCTGCCCACCCTCACCGAGGGGCACCTGGTCGAGGACAATCTCTCCACCAACGAGCGCTACCGGGTGCTCAACGACCAGATCGTCGGCGCCCGTGGCGAGGACATCGAGCTGGACATCCGCGGCGTCGAGCAGTTACGGACGCACACCGACTCGATCGCCCCCGAGGCTGCCTGCACCAGCCTCCAGTTCCACCTCCAGGTCGCACCGGACAGCTTCGCCGACTACTGGAACGCCTCCCAGGCCATCGCCGGGGTCCAGGTGGCGATCGGAGCGAACAGCCCCTACCTGTACGGGCGCCACCTGTGGGCCGAAACCCGGATCGCGCTGTTCCAGCAGGCCACCGACACGCGTCCCGACGAGCTGAAGGCCCAGGGCGTACGGCCCCGGGTGTGGTTCGGCGAACGGTGGATCACCTCGATCTTCGATCTCTTCGAGGAGAACGTCAGGTACTTCCCGCCGCTGCTGCCGATCTGCGAGGACGAGGACCCGGTGGAGGTGTTGCACGCCGGCGGCGTCCCGAAACTCGGGGAGTTGAGGCTGCACAACGGCACGGTCTACCGGTGGAACCGCCCGGTCTACGACATCATGAACGGCCGGCCGCACCTGCGGGTGGAGAACCGGGTGTTGCCGGCCGGCCCGACGGTGGTGGACATGCTCGCCAACGCGGCCTTCTACTTCGGGCTCGCACGGGGTCTGGCCGAGGCGGACCGCCCGATCTGGAGCCAACTCACCTTCTCCTCCGCCGAGGAGAACTTCCAAGCCGCCGCCCGACGTGGTCTCGACGCCGTGCTGCACTGGCCCGGGCTCGGCGACGTACCGGTCACCAAGCTGGTGCTGGAGCAGTTGCTGCCCACCGCCGCGGCCGGCCTGGACGGCTTCGGCGTCTCCCCGGCGCAGCGGGACCGGCTGCTCGGCATCATCGAGCAGCGCTGCCGCACCGGCCGCAACGGTGCCGTCTGGCAGACCGAGGCGGTGTGGGCGGCGGAGCGGCGGCACGGCATGGACCGGGCGGCTGCGCTGCACCACATGGTCCAGCGCTACGCGGAACTCCAGCGCGCCAACGAACCAGTCCACACCTGGCCGGTCCCCTGACCCCACCCCACCCCCCGATCGCGTTGATCATGGGGTTTATTGCCGCGACACGCCGCTCGGGGTCGCCGAGGGGCCGGGGGCCGGGGGTGGTTAGTCGGAGGTGGGGCGGGTGGGGCGGCGAGTTGCGCGGCTGCGGCGGGCGCTTGGTGTCGGATCCTCTGCGGGGGCGGAGATGGATGGTTCGGTGCGCGGCGCGGGCACCCTGGGCGCGGGCACCCGCGGCGTGGCATCCGTACCTGGCGTGGCATCCGCACGAGGTGCGGCGCCTGTCGTGGTTGTCCGGTGCGCGGCGTCGGTCCTGCCGCGTCGGCCCGCGGTGGTGATGGACGAGCGGAAAGTCGACGGCTCGGGCTCGGCGTTGGGAGCCGGATCGGTCCGAGGCCCGTCGACGGTGATCTGCGTCGAGTCGGCCTGAACTGCCGGGTGCGGCTCGGGTTTCGGGGCCGCGACTGAGGCGCTCCGGTGGGCCGCCCGACTCCGCTCGGCGCGATCGGCGAGGACAGCGGCGAGTACGGAGCCGCCGATCCCGGCGATCACCGCGTACGGGGCGATCAGTTGGGTGGAGAGCTGCGCGGGACCCAGCGTCGACCAGTGCGGCAGGGTGGTCAGGTAGGCGAGCGCGACGAGCAGCGGACCAGCGGCCCCGGAGGCAGCGGCCCCGACGCGGTGCCCGGCCGATCGGGCCGTCCGCCGAGCGGCCAGCACGCCGATCAGCAGCGCCGGCACGAGTGCCAACAGCGCACCTGGCCAGTAGAGCTGGTCGGAGATCCAGTACCGCGGGTGGTCCGGATCAAGCTGCCAGGTGCCGAGCTGGGCTCCGGTCAGCCCTCGTCCGACGCGTACCCCGTCGATCACCGAGACCACCGCGAGCAGCCAGAGCCAGGCGGCCGTCGCGGTCACGTTGATCGCGGCGGCCCGGGAGCGAAGCGCCCAGCCGGCGACGAGCACGCCGATCAGGATGCCCAGCATCGCCTGCACGGCGGCGGTCCGTTGCGGTGCCCCGGTGTCGGCGCCGGTGGCGACCCGCGCGGGAACGGCGATCAGCAGCACGGTGACCAGCCCGCCGATCCCGGCACCGAGCGCCAGGACCACCCGTCGCAGCAGGCCCGCCCGGTCGGCGGACGGCACCTCGGCCACCTGCGGTGATCGGCTGTCCGTCGGCTCCGGGTCGGGCCGGTCGGCGGCAGGTGGATCCATGGCGGTGGCCGGGTCGGACTCCTCGGTCGCTGCCGGGTCGGTCGCCGGTGGCGTGGCCGTCACTGGCGGCGTGGGCGTCACCGGTGCGCCGCCGCGCTGGTGGAGCCGCTGCGCGCAGACCGCGCCGAGGACCGTCGAGCTGGCGGCGAGCCAGGTGGCCCAGGCGAGGCCGTCGGCCCAGGCCGTGTCGCTGGCGCCGGCATCGCTGGGCGTCCAGGTGATGACGCCGAGCCCGTAGCCGAAGCCCAGTTGCGCGGCACCCGCGCCGGCAGCGACCCCGATCGCGGTCGCGATCGACACTCCCCAGCCCTGTCTGGCCATGCCGGGCAGCGTAACGTCCCGTCGTCGGCGCGGCGAGTCGCAACGACCCGCCGGTGTGGGCCGACCGTCGGTGCGGCGGATTGGGCGGCGGGCGGTACCGTCGCCGGTGATGAGGCGGTGGACGGTATGACGGACACGAGCACGAACCCGCAGGATGCCGCGGGCGGCGGTGCGAGCCGGGCCAGTATGTGGCTGGGTGGTGGGTTGGCCGTCGTGCTGCTCGCCGCGATCGGCGCGACCGGCGGTTGGCTGCTGGCCGGCGACGGCGAGAAATCCCCGGGGGACCCGCTGGCCGCCGCGACCACGACCAACCCGCCGAGCAGCCGGGCCACCTCGGCTCGACCGAGCACCGGTCGGGCCACGCCGTCGGCCGTCCGGACCTCCGCCACACCGACCAAGGGCACCGGCCTGACCGTGCCACCGGTGATCGGCGTCGAGTTCGTGCAGGCGCGGGACATGCTGCGCGAGCATCGGCTGGGCTGGCGGCTGGTCTTCGGCGGCGGAGCCGGTAGCACTGTCGAGAGCGCCGTACCCGCCGTGGGCACCGAGGTCGCCCGGGGCACGACCGTGCAACTTCAGGTGACGGGGCCAGCGCCAGCGGCCGAGGTGCCGGACGTGGTCGGCAAGGACTGCGCCAAGGCCGTCGACGAGCTGATCGACGAGGGCCTATACCCGCGTTACATCAGCGGTCGCAACGGAAAGGTCGCCCGGCAGGAGCCGGTCGAGGACGGCTCGGCCCGGTGGAACGACGAGGTCAGCATCTGGTGCGGGGCGGGCGCCCCCGAACAACCCTCGACGAAACCCACTCCCTGAGCTGAGGCCGGTGCGCCGATCGTCGACGCAGCCGAGGCGGAGCGACGTACCCGCGAACGGCGCGGCACGGCACGCTGATCCCCACCGATGGCAGGTTGGGCGACTAGGTTGACGGTCGAGGGCCATGCCGCCCGTCCGGTTCGCGGAAAGGACGTGCGATGAGCGACGACCGCCAGGAGCCTCCCGCCGGCGAGCACGAGGACGACCGGACCCGCCCACTGCCACCGTCCGCCGACCGGGCGGAGCCACCGCAACCGACCCGACCCACCGGCGAGCCGGACGAGACGGCGCCGATCGACCGGACGGTCCCGGCTCGTCCCACCGGGTCGCCCGACCAGACCATGCCGATCGACCGTGCCGCCGCCACCGCGCCGCCCAGCCCGGGTACGCCGCCCAGCCCGGGTACGCCTTCGTGGGCCGGGCGGGCCGAGGTCCGGCCGCCCCGGCCGGATGAGGCATCCGGGGATTGGTACGTCGAGGAGCAGGGCGGTCGGCGCTGGTGGCTGCCGATCCTGTGGGGTGTGCTCGCGCTGCTGCTCGCCGGCCTGCTCGGCGGGGCGCTCTGGTTGGTGCTCGCCAAGCAGGATGACGACCGGGACGATCCCGACCCCACCCCGTCGGCCAGTGCCACAAGTGCCGCACCGACCAGCGCATCGCCCACCTCGGCCGCGCCGACGAGCGAGGCACCGAGCAGCGCGCCGGCCACCAGCGCGCCGGTCCAGGTGCCCGTGCCGCCGCTCGTCGGCCTGCCGCAGGCGACCGCCGAGGGGTTACTGGGCCGGCTCGGCCTTGCCTACCAGGTGGTGTACCGGTCCTCGGAGTTGCCGCCCGGAACTGTGGTGGGCACCGAGCCGGGAACGGGCACGCCGGTGTCGACCGACGACGAGGTGCTGTTGATCATCTCTCAGGCCCGGCCCTCGACCGGGGTGAGTCCGACCCTGCCGAGTCCGACCGCGCCGAGCCCGACGGTGACCAGTACGCCCTGACCGGTGGTCACCACATTCGCCGGCGGGTGCCGACCAGGCCGAGGCCGGCCAGTGCGATGGCGAGGCCGAAGATGCCGGACCAGAACAGGGAGCGGCGGGTGTCCGCCGCGGTGCGTCCGGCCGGAGCCGCTTCGGTGACCTGCGGACGGTCGTCGGACTGGCTGCCGGCGCCACGGCCGGCCGCCGACCCGGTTGGAGTGGTGACGCCGGCCTGGCTGCCCGGGGCATCCGCGCCGGTCCGGTCGGAGTTCCCGGCTGCCGGTGGAGAGTCCTCCGTCGGTGGGTGGTCGTCGACCACGGTGATCTCCGGTGCGGGCACCGGTGCGGTCAGCCGGGTGGACGACATCGCCGGGTCGCGGACGAGAACCAGGGCTGTGACCATCGCCCCGAGGAGGACGAGCAGTCCACATGCATAGGCGATACGGGAGCGGTGGTGCCGCAGGGCGGGCTGATTGACCATGACCATCCCAGGGTCAGGGTCCTGGACGCGCGGGTGGAACGGTGCCGGGGTGGGCGTACCGATTCTATGGCGACGGCACGCCCACCGGCGGCGGATCGGGTCGGTCAGCCGACCCGGAGCGGGGTACGGGTGACCGGTCGCCGGGCCCGTACGGTGTGCGGGCGGGGCTCGGGGGCGGCCTGTAGTTGCTCCAGCCCGTCGCGCTGGACGAAGATCGATCGTCGGTTGACCGCGTCGCCCGCGGCGTTCAGCTCATAGCCGTCGAGCCAGAGCCAACCGTCGTAGGTGGGCCAGTCCAGCACCCGGATCACCCGGAACTTGATGGGCTTGAGGAACTGGACACTCGCCGCGCGAGTCACGAGCAGTACGTCACCGGTGCGGGGAAGCACATGGGCTCCTGGGGAGGATGGCCGGCAACTGTGCCGGCGGTGCCTGATCGGGGGACGTCTCGGCCGGTGACGGGGTCGTGCCTCGTGAACCGGTGGTGCGGATGGTGGTGGCCGGGCCGTACCTCGCTGGTGGCGTGCCGCCACCCGACCATCACCCGGATGCTTCCGGGAACCGCGCCCGCCGCCGCAGCTTGCCGGCTTGCAGCGGCGGGGTCATTACCCCGGAGCACGTCTCGGTTGTGCCGGCCGGGTCCGCGCCGCGTCGGGCTTCCCCGCCTCGGTGGGTTCACCACTGCGAGGGAGCGGATCGAGACGCTGAGTAACCCGTGCCATACGGACAGAGTGCATGAGGGACGTGCTGCATGCAAGTTGCACGTCGACTTTTGCCGATACGTGAGCGAGTCCCGCGAAAGGCCTATTGAAGCCTTCCGCGTACGGGCGGCACACTGGGAGCCGGTTTCGCCCGTCGCGGCCGGCCGAGGACCGGCACCACCCCCTTCGTCGCGAACGTTCGCCGGACGACGGTCGCGCCCCCGGCGGGTGTCAGCCAGTGGCGCGTCGACCGGAGGTAGCCCGAGTGGGGCCGAGCAGCCAGCCGCGGGGATCAGCGACTCACGGGTTGCGCGATGAGTGAGCGGCGCAGTCCCACCATCAGAAGGCGGCGGCTCGGTGCCGAGCTGCGGCGGCAGCGGGAGTCCGCCGGGATCACCATCGAGATGGTCGCCGAGCAGTTGGAGTGCTCGGCGTCGAAGGTCTCCCGGATCGAGACCGGGCACACCACCGCCACCCCTCGCGACGTCCGGGACATGCTGCGGATCTACGGGGTGGTCGGTGCCGAGAGCGACGAGCTGGTGCAGATCGCCAGGGAGGCCCGACAAAAAGGTTGGTGGCATCCGTACAGCACGGTGCTCGTCGGCGCGTACGTCGGGCTGGAGGCGGCCGCGAGTTCGATCCGGGCGTACGAACAGCAGGTCGTACCGGGTCTTCTGGAGACCGAGGAGTACGCCGGAGCGATGATCCGCGCGGCTCGGCCAGACTTCACCGCCGATCAGGTGCACCAGAGGGTGCGTGTCCGTCTGGGCCGTCAGTCGTTATTGACCCAGGACGATCCGGTCGATCTGTGGGTGGTACTCGATGAGGCGGTGGTACGTCGGCCGGTAGGCGGGGACGAGGTGATGCGTGGCCAACTCAAGCGGTTGGTCGAGGTGGCCGAGTTGCCGAACGTGACGTTGCAGATCCTGCCCTTCGAGGTGGGCGCGCACGCCGGCATGGACGGCACCTTCACGATCCTCAGCTTCCCTGAGCCCGGTGATCCTGATGTTGTGTACGCGGAGAACGCCACGGGTGGGCTTTTCCTCGAGAAGAGCGACGAACTGCAGAAGTACAGCTTCATCTTCGATCACATCCGCGCTGCGGCCATACGTCCAGAGGAGTCCGTCGCACACATCGCAAAACTGGCAGAGGAGCCGTTGTGGAAATGGCGACCAAAAGGTTCCCCGTGGACCTGACGCAGGCAGCATGGTTCAAGAGCTCAAAAAGCGGGCCGAACTGTGACAACTGCGTGGAGGTGGCGTACGTGACGGGGGCGGTCGGAGTGCGGGACTCGAAGGACAAGACAGGCCCGGCCCTGGTTTTCGCACCGAGTGACTGGCACGCCTTCGTCGGCGGCACCCGAGGCGGTGCGTTCGGCGAGGTCTGACCGAGTGGTCAACTGAGGCCCTCGTCCGGATTCGGATCCGGACGAGGGCCTTGCCGTGTCCGGGGCGGGCCGGGCGGGTGGGGCGGTCGGCGAGGTTCCGCCGGGATTCCCGTCGCCACAGGCCGCCCGTCTCGTTGAACTGGTCGGTACGGCGCAGGTCGACGACCCGTCGCACCGACCGGCAACCGAGCGAGGTAGGCGAGACGGATGACGACGATCGGGTCAGACAATCTCACCAGCGGTCCGGGTAAACCGGAGCGGTTCGGTGGCAAGTACCGCGGAGCGCGTCGGGACAGCGTACTGACCGAGGTGGTGTCGACCGACCAGGAGATGAGTGGGCGGGACACGTCGGCCTCCGAGTCGGCGGACCTGCCGCTCTCGCTGCCCTCGCTGGACACGAACCCACTTGTCGAGCCGTCGTTTCCGCCCACCGGCTGGCCGATGGAGCCCCGCGGGTCGCTGGCCGACCATCCGCTGCTTCGCGGCCTGCTGATGGAGTTGCCGCCGAAGGGCAGCCTGCCGCCAGCGGAGTGGCTGGACCGCTGGTTCGAGGCGACCAGGGCGATCCTGGAGTTGCTATACGTGCAGGGGGCCGGTCGTCCGCGCTGATCGCGGAACGGCGGGCTGTGCCCGCTCGGCGAACCGGCTGTGCCGCAGCGCGTGCCGGACTCCGATGGCGATCACCGCGAGCGCGCCCACGGTGATCGCCGGCCCGGTGACCCCCGGGTTGGCGCTCAGGTCGGTGCCGACCGCCTCGATCACCGCCGGCACCGTGGCCAGGGCGGTCACCTGTAGTGGCAGGCCGACGAGTGGGTGGGCCGCGGCGGCGCGCAGCCCGTGGGGCGCAGGCGTGCCGGGGGCGTTGGCGAACGCGCCCGCCCCGGCCCGCAGCCGGCGGATCCGCCGTAGGGAGCAGACCGTCGCCACCAGCGCCGGACCGGCGGCCAGGGTGAGCCCGGCGGCGGCCCGGTCGACGGGCGCGGTGCCGGCACTGAGCAGGCCGCCACCGACCACGGCCGCGGTGAGCGCCACGCCGATGAGGGACAGCACCAGCAACCATCCGGTACGCCGGCGCAGCATGCGGGTGTTACGCAGCCGGGGAAGCCCGTCGGCGAGGACTCCGGCGGCCAGCCAGACGGCGGCGATCGGAAGCAGGATGGTGAGGTGACTCTCCATGTTCGAGAGTCTTTCCCGAATCACGGTCGGGCGAATCCGGGCCGGTCCCCAGTTCGCCCCGGACGACTGGCCCGTAGGGGTCATCCCACGGAGATATGGACGTTCCGGCATGTCCAACAGCCCGCTCACTGACCTACTCTCAGCTAGATCGGCAAGCGTCGATTGATGTTGGGACCGGTGGTCACGTTCCGCCGCCGGTCAGAGGGAGGTAGGAAATGGGTCTTCCACGAAGGTCCGTACTGGTCGGGGTGGCCGCGGCGACGGTGCTGGCCGTCGGCACGCCGGCCCTGGCCGCCGAACCTGCCGGTGTGGTCAGGGCGGCCGGCGGAGCCACCGCCGTGCCGGACAGCTACATCGTCGTTCTCAAGGACAGCGCCGTGGCCCGCGACCGCGTCGGCGACACCGCGAAGCGGCTCTCCGGCCGCCACGGCGGCACGGTGGCCCGCACCTACGGCGCGGCGCTGCGCGGCTTCGAGGTCACGGTGAGCGCGAGCGCGGCGGCGCGGATCGCGGCCGACCCGGCGGTGGCGTACGTCGAGCAGAACCACACCGTGTCCATCTTCGGCACGCAGGCCAACCCGCCCTCCTGGGGCCTGGACCGGATCGACCAGCGCAACCTGCCGCTGGACAGCTCCTACACCTACCCCAACACGGCGAGCAACGTGCACGCCTACATCATCGACACCGGCATCCGGTTCTCCCACAACGACTTCGGCGGCCGGGCCACCTCCGGCTACGACGCGGTCGACGGCGGGTCGGCCGACGACTGCAACGGGCACGGCACGCATGTCGCCGGCACCGTCGGCGGGTCCGCGTACGGGGTGGCCAAGGCCGTCCAACTCGTCGGCGTACGGGTGCTCAACTGCTCCGGCAGCGGCACCAACGCCGGTGTGATTGCCGGCGTCGACTGGGTCACCGCGAACGCGATCAAGCCGGCGGTGGCGAACATGAGCCTCGGCGGCGGCGCGAACACCTCACTCGACAACGCGGTCCGCAACTCGATCGCCTCGGGCGTCACGTACGGCCTGGCGGCCGGCAACGACAACGGCGCGAACGCCTGCAACACCTCGCCGGCACGTACCACCGAGGCCATCACGGTGGGCTCGACGACGAGCTCGGATGCCCGCTCGTCGTTCTCCAACGTCGGCACCTGCCTGGACATCTTCGCGCCCGGCTCGTCGATCACCTCGGCCTGGTACAACAGCAACACCGCGACCAACACGATCAGCGGCACCTCGATGGCCACGCCGCACGTGGTCGGAGCGGCGGCCCTGGTGGCCAGCGCCAACCCGGGCTGGACGCCCGCGCAGGTCCGCAACCAACTGGTGGCCAACGCGACACCCAACGTGGTGAGCAACCCCGGCTCGGGCTCACCGAACCTGCTGCTCTACGTGGGTACCGGCACCACCCCGCCGCCGCCCACCGGCTGCACCGGCACCAACGGCACCGACGTGTCGATCCCGGACGTCGGCTCGGCGGTGACCAGCTCCATCACCATCTCCGGCTGTGGACGCAACGCCTCGTCGGCCTCCACCGTCGCGGTGAACATCGTCCACACCTACCGGGGTGACCTGGTCATCGACCTGCTCGCGCCGGACGGCAGCGCGTACCGGCTGAAGAACAGCAGCACCTCGGACAGCGCCGACAACGTGAACGCCACATACACGGTGAACGTCTCCGGTGAGGCCGCCGACGGCATCTGGCGGCTTCAGGTGCGGGACACCTACTCGGCCGACACCGGCTACATCAACACCTGGACCCTGACCGTCTGACGGTTTCTGACGGCCGAGGCCCCATCCGGTGGACCGGGTGGGGCCTCGTGCCGTACGGATCGATCAGACCGAGAAGGTCGCCGGCCGCTCGCTGGCCGGCGCCGGCGGGCGGGCCTTCCACAGGCCGAGCTTCTGGGCGGCGAGCCGGCTCAGGTAGGCCGGGTTGAGGATGACGTAGCGCCGCCAGAGCCGCTTCGGCTCCAGACCGAGACGCCAGAACCACTCCAGACCGGCACGCTGCATCCAGCGCGGGGGCTGACGGAGCAAGCCGGCGTGGTAGTCGAAGGCCGCGCCGACCGCCATCAACGGCATGTCCAGCAGCGGTCGCATGGCGTACGCGAAGACCTCCTGGCGCGGGCAACCCAGCCCGACCAGGACCAGCCGGGCACCGCTGGATCGGATGCGGTCGGCGATCTCGGCGTCCTCGCCCGGCTGGGCGGCCCGGAACTTGGACGGCTCCACCCCGGCGATCTTCAGGGCCGGGAACATCCGCTCCAGCGCCGGAATCAACCGGGAGAGGGTCTCCTCGGTCGACCCGTACAGGTAGATCGGCAGCCCCTCGTCGGCGAAGCGCGACAGCACGTGCAGGGTCAACGTCGGCCCGTAGACCCGGTCGGAGAGCCCGGCGTGGTGCAGCAGGTTGAGCGCCCACCGCACCGGCTGCCCGTCCGGGGTGACCACGTCGAAGGAGTTGAGCCGCGCGTTGTGCGCCGGATCGAGCACCCCGGTCATCACGCCGTGCACGGCCAACGCGGTGAGCGCGAGCGGACGCCGCTCATGTGCCGCGGTCACCACCGCATCGGTCGCCGTCGCGTAGTCGGTGGCGTCGACCAGGACGCCGAGTACGTTGCGCTTGGTTCGCGCGGTCATGCCTTGACTACCCACTTACCCACGTTGGCCTCGTAGATCTCCCGCAGGATCATCGGCACGTCGTAAGTGATCTTCCAGTCCGGGTACTGCTCCTCGAACCGGGCCATGCTGCTGACATACCACTGGTGGTCGCCGGTGCGGGCCTGCTCGACGTAGTTGATCCGCGCCTCGCGGCCGGTGATCTCCTCCGCGATGCGGAACGCCTCGATGTGCGAGGTGTTGGAGTGCCGGCCGCCGCCGAGGTTGTAGACCTCCGCGGAGCGCGGGGCCCGGAAGAACGCCTCGAAGGCGGTCAGTACGTCCCGGGAGTGGATCGCGTCCCGGACCATCTTGCCCTTGTAACCGAACAGGTTGTATGTCCGGCCCTCCATCACGCAGCGCATCAGGTACGCCAGGAACCCGTGCAACTCGGCCGCCGAGTGCGCCGGACCGGTGAGCGTGCCACCCCGGAAGCAGGCGGTCTTCATGTCGAAGTAGCGCCCGTACTCCTGAACCATCACGTCCGCCGCGACCTTCGAGGCGCCGAAGACCGAGTGCAGCGAGTGGTCGATCGACATCTCTTCGGTGATGCCCTGGTACCAGCGGTGGTCCTCGGGCAGCTCGTACCGTGTCTCCAGCTCGACGAGCGGCAGGGTGTTCGGCCGGTCGCCGTAGACCTTGTTCGTCGAGCAGTGGATGAACGGCGCGTCGATCGCGTGCCGGCGGGTGTTCTCCAGGATGTTGAGCGTGCCGCCGGCGTTCACGTCGAAGTCCGTGTACGGCTCCTTGGCCGCCCAGTCGTGGCTCGGCTGAGCCGCGCTGTGGATCACCACGGCGATGTCCGAGCCGTACTTCTTGAACACCTGCTCCAAGCCGTCCCGGTCCCGGATGTCCACCGCGAAATGGGTGTACGCCCCGCCCAGGTCACGGGTGAGCCGATCCAGGCTCCAGGATGTGGAGCCGTCCTCGCCGAAGAAATACCGGCGCATGTCGTTGTCGATGCCGACGACGTCCAGACCGAGGCCGGCGAAGTGCCGGACCGCCTCGGAGCCGATCAGGCCACCCGACCCTGTCACCAACGCGACACTCACACGCCACTCCTGGTCCATCGGAGACAGAATCCATCGCAGCATAGCCTGGCGTCCGACACGCCCCGATATGACGGAAGGGCCCCGCGGTAAGCGGAGCCCTCGTCGCTGGTGGGGATGGGGGGAGTTGAACCCCCACGCCCTTTCGGGCACACGGACCTGAACCGTGCGCGTCTGCCATTCCGCCACATCCCCGTGGCACAACCCGGAACACTGTAGCCGCCCCGGCCCCGCTGTCTCCAACGGCCTCGGGAATACTACGCTGTCCCAGGTGCTCGCCACGAGCGGTTACCGTTCGTGGCGGACGAAAGATTAGCACGGCAGTCCCGACCCTTCCGAACGGGTCGGGAGCAGGTGGCCGAGCGGCGTGTGAGCTGCGCGCGCGCCGGCCGGATACCATCATGTCCTCGGGACCCGAGGAGGAGCCGGTGAGCGTGCTGCAACGCTTCGAGAAGCGTCTGGAAGGCCTGGTCGAAGGGGCCTTCGCCAAGGTCTTCAAAGGGGTGGTCCACCCCGTGGAGATCCTCAACGCCATGCAGCGGGAGGCCGAGGCGCACAAGGCGATCCTGGCCGGTGGGCGCACGTTGGTGCCCAACCGCTACGTGATCGATCTCTCGCCGTTCGACCACAGTCGGCTGGCGCCGTACGCCGCTGCGCTGGCCCAGGAGTTGGCCCAGTCGCAGGCGGAGTTCATCGGCGAGCAGGCCTGGACTGTCTACGGCGACGTGATCGTCGAGATCGAGCGAGGCGAGGGCCTGGACACGGGCATGTTCCGTGTCACAGCCGAGGTCTACACCGGTGGCGAGGTCGCCCCGGTGTCGGCGCCCGGCTACGACGCCGGCCCGCCCGCCTACCCGGCGTACGACCAGGGTGGTGGCTACGGCCCTCCGCCCGGGCACGGTGGCGGTCGCAACGTGCGGCTGGTCTCCGGTGACGGTCGCACCTACCCCCTCCAGATGGGGTCGACGGTGATCGGTCGCGGCGATCAGGCCAACCTGCGTCTGCCCGACGTCGGCATCTCCCGGCGACACGCCCGGTTGGATTTCGACGGGGGCCAGGTCGTGCTGACCGATCTGGGGTCGACCAACGGCACCATGGTCAACGGGCAGCGGGTCTCCGCTGTCGCACTGAACCCTGGTGACATGGTCCAGCTCGGGACGACGACGCTGACCTTCCGCGTGGACGGCTGACCCGCCTTGCCGGAACTGGTCATCACCGTTGCCCGGTTCGGGTTCCTGATCCTGCTGTGGATCTTCGTGTTCACCGTGGTGGGCGTGATCCGAAGGGATCTCTTCGCGGGCGCCCGCTCCGGTCGTCTGGTGGCCGCGCCACGCGCGGTTGGCGCCTCGACCGGTCAGGCGGCGAAGCCGGCGAAGGTGAAACGGGGCAGGGCGGCGCACCAGCTGGTAGTGACAGCCGGTCAGCTGGCCGGCACCAAGATCACTCTCGGTGACGCGCAGATCACCATTGGGCGAGCTGAGGACTCCACCCTGGTCATCACCGACGACTACGCCTCCGCGCGACACGCCCGGCTCATGGCGCGTGACGGGCAGTGGTTCGTCGAGGACCTCGGCTCGACTAACGGCACGTACCTCGATCGCGCTAAGGTCACCGGACCAACCCCCGTCCCCCTCGGCGTGCCGATCCGGATCGGCCGCACTTCCCTCGAATTACGGCCATGACTCTGACCCTGCGCTATGCGGCCCACAGCGACCGCGGTCTGATCCGAGACGGCAATCAAGACTCCGTCTACGCCGGGCCGCGGCTACTCGCCGTTGCCGACGGCATGGGCGGCATGGCCGCCGGTGACGTCGCCAGCAACATCGTCATCGGTGCCATGGCGCCGCTCGACGAGGACGTCCCCGGGGACGCTCTCGTCGACGCGTTGCGTTCGGCCGTCGGCACCGCCAACCAACAACTCCGCGACACGGTGGACGCCAACCCGCAGTTGGAGGGGATGGGCACCACACTGACGGCGACCCTCTTCACCGGCAGCAAGCTGGGGATGGTCCACATCGGTGACTCGCGGGCCTACCTGCTGCGCAACGGTGAGTTCGCGCAGATCACCAAGGACGACACGTACGTCCAGATGCTCGTCGACGAGGGTCGGATCAGCGCCGAGGAGGCGAGCAGCCACCCGCAGCGATCGCTGCTCACCCGGGCCCTCGACGGCCGGGACATCGACCCGGAATACTCGGTGCGCCAGGTGCTGCCCGGCGACCGTTACCTGATCTGCAGCGACGGCCTGTCGGGTGTGGTCAGCGCCGAGACCATCGGCGAGACCCTGCGGGAGTACACCGACCCGCAGAAGTGCGTCGAGCGGCTGGTGCAGCTCGCGCTGCGCGGCGGCGGACCGGACAACATCACCGTGATCATCGCCGATGCCACGGATCAGGACATCGTCGAGGCGAGCCCGATCGTCGGCGGTGCCGCCGCCCGGGACCGGGGTATGGCGACCTCGGCGGACGACTCCACTCCGGCCGCCCGAGCCTCGGCTCTCGCCGCGCCGCGTCCGGCCGTCCCGGAGGAGCCGGCGGCCTCGGACGACGAACCGGACCGGCCGAAGCGCCGCCCGGTGCGGACCGCCGCCATGGCGGTCGCCCTGCTGGTGATCATCGGCGGCGCGGCGTTCGGGGGCTGGACGTACACCCAGCGGCAGTACTACGTGGGAGCCACCGAGGAGGGCCAGGTCGCCGTCTTCCGTGGCGTCCAGGGTCAGATCGCCGGGATGGACCTCTCCACCGTGCACCGCCGCAGCGGCACCCGGTTGGACGACCTCACGGTCGCGGCGCAGGACACCGTCAAGGTCGGCATCCGGGCCAAGAGCGAGCCGGACGCCGAACGCCAGCTCGCCGAGCTGACCAGCGACACCCCGAGCAATCCCAACCTGAAGCCGCTCTGCGCGCTCGATCCGACCGCCGCGGCGAGCGGTACGCCGACACCGGCCGATCCGTCGCCGAGCCCGAACGGCAGTCCGAGCACCATCGCGTCGCCAACCTCCAACGGAGTTGCCAGCGCGAGCCCGACCGTCGGTGCCACCGCCGCTGTCGGTGCGACCGGTTCGTCCACCACGCCCGACAACACGCCCTCCGACTCGGCCACGCCGGCGCTCGACCCGGCCACCTGCCGGTCTCCTGAGTGAGCGTCGGCTGAGATCCCAAGGACTCCACCTGTGACCGTAGCGGCCACACCGGCACCCTCGCCCGCCACCGCGGGCGAGCAGTCCGGCGTACGCCTGGCGCGGTCGCGCCGCAACGCCGAGCTGTCCCTGCTGCTGCTCGCCATGGCGTTGGTGGCCGCGTACGGGGCGACCGTCGAGGCGAACCTGCTGGACACCGTCACCCCGGACTTCTGGATACCCGCGGCCGTGCTCGGCGCGGTCTTCCTCGGTCTGCATCTGGTCATCCGATTCCTCGCCCCGTTCGCCGACCCGGCGCTGTTGCCGGCGGTGGCCCTGCTCAACGGGCTCGGGGTGGGCTTCCTCCGCCGGATCGACCTGGGCGACGCCCCGGTGGCCGAGCGGGAGAGCCTGGCCGTCTTCGCGGGGCAGGGCGGGCGCCAGTTGGCCTGGACGCTCGGTGCGGTGATCCTCGCCGCCGGCCTGCTCGCCATCATGCGCGACCACCGGTCGATCTCGCGATACGCGTACACCCTGGGGTTGGCCGGCATCGTGCTGGTGATGCTCCCGGCGGTACTGCCGGCGAGCATCTCGGAGAGAAACGGCGCGAAGCTGTGGATCGATCTCGGCGCCTTCTCCATCCAGCCGGGTGAGTTCGCCAAGCTGGCGCTGCTTGTCTTCTTCGCCTACTACCTGGTCCGCAAGCGTGAGGTGCTCTCGCTGGCGAGCCGACGCTTCCTCGGCATCGACTTCCCGCGCGGGCGCGACCTCGGCCCGGTGGTCGGCGTCTGGCTGGTCAGCCTCCTGGTGCTCGTGTTCGAGAAGGACCTGGGCACCTCGCTGCTGTACTTCGGCATGTTCGTGGTGACGCTCTACATCGCCACCGAACGGGTCAGCTGGCTGCTGATCGGTCTCGTCCTCTTCTTCGGCGGGGCCTACCTCGCCTACGTCCTCGGCTCGACGGTCGGCGGCCCGTTCGCCAACTTCTACGTCCGGGCGGAGATCTGGCTCGACCCGTTCGCCGACCCGACCGACAAGGGCTACCAGCTTGTCCAGGGCCTGCTCGCCCTGGGCACGGGCGGGCTCTTCGGCGCCGGGCCGGGCGGCGGCCAGCCGGACATTCTGCCCGAGGTGCAGAACGACTTCATCTTCGCCGGCATGGGCGAGGAGCTCGGCCTCTTCGGCCTCTCCGCCCTGCTCGTCGTCTACCTGTTGATCGTGGAGCGTGGGCTGCGGGCTGCGCTCGCGGTCCGGGACTCGTTCGGCAAGCTCCTCGCCGGCGGTCTCGCGTTCACTCTCGGCCTCCAGGTCTTCGTGATCGTCGGCGGGATCAGCAAGCTCATCCCGCTGACCGGTCAGACCACCCCGTTCCTGTCCGCCGGTGGCTCGTCGTTGATGGCCAACTGGTTGCTCATCGCGGTGCTGCTGCGGGTCTCCGACGGCGCCCGCCGGCCGGTCGGCGGGAGCGTCAGCAAGGCCGCCCGACCCACCGGTGGTGCCCCGGAGCAGCTGCACGGTGCTCCCACGGAGGTGATCAAGCCGTGAACGCACCACTGCGCCGCGTCGGCGTCGTCGTCATGGTCCTGTTCGGTCTGCTCTTCGCCAACCTCAACTGGGTGCAGTTCCAGAAGGCCGACGAGTACCGCACCAGCGACTACAACGGTCGGGTCCAGGTCGCCGACTACAAGCGCAAGCGCGGCAACATTGAGGCCGGCGGCACGGCGGTGGCGACCAGCAAGGAGACCACGGGCAAGCTGAAGTTCCAGCGCACCTACCCGGGCGGCGCGGAGTACGCCCACGTGCTCGGCTACAAGCCGGTCAGCCTGGCCGACACGGGCATCGAGCGGGTGGAGAACGACTTCCTGGCCGGCACCAGCGACCAGCTGATCGGCGACCGGATCAAGGACATGTTCACCGGCGACGAGAGCGGTGGCGGCAACGTGCTGCTCAGCCTCTCCAAGAAGGCCCAGGACGCGGCGTACAACCAGCTGCGGAACAACCAGGTGGGGGCGAAGCGGGGCGCGGCCATCGCCATCGACCCGCGTACCGGGGCGGTGCAGGCGCTTGTCTCCATGCCCAGCTTCGACCCGAACCCGCTGGCCAGCCACACCGACAAGGAGGCGGCCGCGGCGTTCAACAAGCTGGATCAGGACCCGGCGGGTCCGTTGAAGAACCGGGCGCTCTCCGAGACGCTGCCGCCGGGCTCCACGTTCAAGATCGTGGTCGCCGCGGCGGCGCTGGAGAACGGCGTCACCAAGACCACCCAGATCCCGGCCGGCCCCAGTTGGACTCCGCCCACCTCCGGCACCCCGATCCGCAACGCCGATCCGTCGATCTGCCCGCAGCCGAAGGTCACCCTGCTGACCGCGGTCACCGACTCGTGCAACACCGGCTTCGCCCAGCTCGGCGTACGGCTCGGCGCCGACACGATCAAGGAGAAGGCCCGCCAGTTCGGTTTCGAGCAGGAGGACCTCACCGTCGGTCACCTCGGCGAGGACGGTCTGCCCACGGCGGCCAGCCGGACCGGAGACATCCAGAACCCGGACGGCACCCCCGACCAGGCCGCACTGGCCCAGTCCTCGATCGGCCAGAACAACGTCCGGATGACTCCGCTCGAAGGCGCCATGATCGTCAGCGCGATCGCCAACAACGGCAGCCAGATGCGGCCGTACCTGGTGCAGCAGCTGCTCGCCCCGGACCGGACCACCAGTTACCACACCGCGAAGCCGCGTGAGCTGCGTCAGCCCATCGAACCGCAGGTCGCCGCCGACCTGCGCGAGATGATGGTCAGCGTCGTCCAGAACGGCACCGGACGGAGGGCCGCGATCCCCGGCTACACGGTCGGTGGCAAGACCGGCACCGCCCAGTCCGCGCCGGACCGGCCCGACCACGGCTGGTTCATCGGCTTCGCGTTGGACAAGAACGGCACTCCGGTCTCCGCGGTCTGCGTGATGCTCGAGCAGGCCGGTTCCGGTGGCAGCGGCGAGGCAGCCCGGATCGCCGGCCAGATCATGAAGGCCGCCATCGCCGACCCCGGGGGCCGCTGACATGCTCAGCCCCGGCGTCCAGCTCGGCAACCGCTACCGTCTCGACGAGCGGATCGCCAGCGGCGGCATGGGCGACGTCTGGCGCGGCACCGACCAGGTGCTCGGCCGGACGGTCGCGGTCAAGAGCCTGCTTCCCGCCCTGCTCGACGACCCGGACTTCGCCGAGCGGTTCCGTGGTGAGGCCCGCACCATGGCCACGATCAACCACCCGGGCGTGGTGGACGTCTACGACTTCGGCAACGACCAGCAGATCGCGTTCCTGGTCATGGAGTACGTCGAGGGCGACGCCCTGTCGTCCACGCTGAGCCGGGTCGGCCGGCTCACCCCGGCCCGGACGATGGCCCTCGTCGCGCAGGCCGCGGACGCGTTGCACGCGGCGCACGAGAAGGGCATCGTGCATCGCGACGTGAAGCCGGGCAACCTGCTCGTCCGGCCGAACGGCACGCTTGTGCTCACCGACTTCGGCATCGCCCGCTCCGACCTGGTCGGCCAGCTCACCGCCGCTGGTTCGGTGCTCGGCACCGCCTCGTACATCTCACCCGAGCAGGCCACCGGAGGCGTGGCCACCCCGGCCTCGGATGTGTACGCGCTCGGCGTGGTCGCCTACCAGTGTCTCGCCGGGCGGCGTCCGTTCGAGGGTGACAACCCGCTCGACATCGCGATGCGGCACGTGCGGGAGACGCCCCGACCGCTGCCCGCCGACATCCCCCCGCAGGTCCGCTCGGTGGTGGAACGGGCGCTGGCCAAGGACCCGGCCGCCCGCTGGCCGAGCGCCGCCGCTCTCGCCGGGGTGGCCCGTCAGCTCAAGGCCGCGCTCTCCCAGCAGGCCCGGGCCGGCGCCAACTCCGGGCCGGTCTCCGCGGCGCCCGCCTCGCCGGCCGCGCCCGGCCGAGCCCAGGTGCCGCAGGCGCACCAGATGCGTCCGCCGACCGCCCGCCCGCCGGTGGCCGGGCCGAGGCCGACAGCGATCGCGCCCGTCCAACAGCCGCGCCCCACCGCCGTCGCGCCGTCCGTCCCGTCCGCCCGGCCGCCGGCCGCACCGAACGGGTACCCGCGCGGTGCCGCGTCGGTGCCGTCGGCACCGCCCCGGCAGCAGCAACCGGCGGCGTACGCCCGGCAGGCCGTACCGTCGGCGCCGTCCCCCGAGCCCCGGCGGTCCCGGCCTGGCCTGGTGCTCCTCGCCATCTTCCTGGCCGTGCTGGTCCTGCTCTGCTCCGGCGTGATTTCCTACTACCTGAACAAGCAGTCGCAGGCCGCCGAACCCGTCGGGACGAGTGGGCGCACCGCGACGTCCGGCGCGCTGCGACTCGACGGACGCGACGATCCGACCCAGACGTCGTACCGTCGGGAGATACGACTCCAGCCGAGCGACGGCGGGACGACGACGAGCGAAGGACGACAGACGCGATGACAGCGCAGGCCCGCCTGCTCGGTGGCAGGTATCAGGTCGGCGAGCTGCTCGGCTACGGCGGCATGGCCGAGGTGCACCGCGGTCGCGATCTCCGGCTTGGTCGGGACGTCGCGATCAAGATGCTCCGGACCGACCTCGCCCGGGACGCGACGTTCCAGATGCGGTTCCGCCGGGAGGCGCAGAACGCCGCCTCACTCAACCACCCGGCGATCGTGGCGGTCTACGACACCGGCGAGGAGACCGCGCCGACCGGCGAGACACTGCCGTTCATCGTGATGGAGTTCGTCAACGGGCGGACCCTGAAGGAGGTCCTCGGAGCCGAGGGTCGGCTGCAGCCGCGCCGGGCGCTGGAGATCTGCGCCGACATGTGTGCCGCGCTGGAGTTCAGCCACCGGCACGGGATCATCCACCGGGACATCAAGCCCGGCAACGTGATGCTCACCCAGACCGGCCAGGTCAAGGTGATGGACTTCGGCATCGCCCGCGCGTTGGCCAGCGGCGCGACCACCATGACGCAGACCAGCGCGGTGATCGGCACGGCGCAGTACCTGTCCCCGGAGCAGGCGCGGGGAGAGGCCGTCGACGCCCGCTCCGATGTGTACGCGGCCGGCTGCGTGCTCTTCGAGCTGGTGTGTGGGCACCCGCCGTTCGTCGGGGACAGCCCGGTCAGCGTTGCCTACCAGCACGTACGGGAGACGCCGCCGACGCCGAGCGACATCAACCCGGACGTCACCCCGGCGGTCGACGCGATCGTGCTGAAGGCGTTGTCGAAGAATCCGCTCAACCGCTACCAGAGCGCCGGCGAGATGCGTGCCGACCTGCTCCGCGCCGCCGCCGGCCGGCCCGTGTTGGCCACCCCGGTGCTGCGCGAGGCGGAGACGGTGGCGATGGCCCCGGCCGGCGGCCGGGGCGGTTACCCCGCTCCCGCCGGTGGGCCGCAGACCGGGCAGATGGCCCGGGTGGGCGATCCGCGCCAGCGCAAGGCGTCCTCCTGGTTGATCGCGACGTTCAGCGCGGTCGGCGTGCTGGCGGTGATCGCCCTGGTCGTCGCCCTCCTCTGGAACCAGCAGCAGGAGAAGGCCAACAAGGCGGTACCGAACGTCACCGGCAAGACCCAGGCGGTCGCGGTCACCGAGATCCAGAAGGCCAACCTGCAGCCGAAGCTGGGTGACCCGGTCCAGGACAACGACTGCACGAAGGGCACGGTCGCCAAGCAGGATCCGGCGCCGGGTACTCGGCGGGCGCAGTCCAGCACGGTGACCATCCAGCTCTGCGACGGCAAGCCCGACGTGAAGATCCCCCCCAACCTGGCCAACTCCCAGTTCGAGCTGGTCAAGTCCCAGCTTGAGGCCCAGGGGTTGAAGGTCCAGGAAAAGCCGGTGGACAATCCGGCGACGAAGGGCACCGTAATCAAGTTGACTCCGTCGTCGGGGACCACCGTCGAGCAGGACAGCACGGTGGTCGTCGAGGTCTCCAAGGGCAACGTCAGCAAGGTGCCAAACGTGCTCAACTCGACGCGGGAAGAGGCCACCGCGGAGCTTCGCGAGGCGGGTTACAACGTCGAGGTCCGCGACGGTGACGAGGTGCCGGCGGACCGGGCCGGTCGGGTCGAGAAGCAGAGTCCGAGCGCGGGCACCACACTGGCCAAGGACCGGACCGTGACCATCGAGGTCGGCGTACCGGAGAAGGTCGTCGAACCGCCGCCCTCCGGCACACCGACCAGCACGCCGTCGGCCACGCCGACCACGCCCGGCACCGGGGGCGGCGTCGGTCTGCCGTTCCCGCCCCCGCCGAGCCGGCTCCCCGAGGACTAGGGCGTGTCGAAGCCCCTGGCTGGCCGGTGGCCGCTCCAGGCGGCGGTGTGAGTGACGCCGAGGTGGCCGGCGGCGGGTCGGTGGTGCGTCGACGTCCTCGACGCCGCAGACGTCTGGTGATCCTCGGGGTCGCCGTGCTGCTGCTCGCCAGTCTTCCGTGGCTGTGGACGACGCTCGCCGCTCGCGGCCACGTGTACGCCGAGGCCGACGCGCCGGCCGCCGACGTGGTGATCGTCCTCGGTACCGCCGTGGCGACCGATCGGCAGCGGCCCGGTGAACGGCTCGCCGGCCGCCTGGAGACCGCCGCCGAGTTGGTGACCAGCGGGCGGGCCGAGGTCGTGCTCGTCTCGGGCGACGGGGGCGGCACGTCGGGTGACGAGCCCGCGGTGATGACGGCGTATCTCACCGGGCTCGGTGTCGACGCCCGTCGTGTGGTGGCCGACCCGTTCGGCCTGGACACGTACGACAGTTGCGCCCGAGCGCGCGAGGTGTACGGCGTCCAGCGGGCTCTGATCGTGACCCAGTCCTACCATCTGTCCCGGGCGGTGACGCTGTGCCGGCATCTCGGCCTCGACGTCGACGGGGTCACCGCACGATGTGACGACTGCGGCCCGTTCCTGCTGGCCGAGAAGTCGGTCCGGGACTACTTCGCCAGCGGCAAAGCGGCGTGGGACGCGGTCCGTGGTCGCCCGCCCGCGGTCCGCTCGCCCGCGGATCCGGCGGTGCGGGACGCGCTGCGCGGCTGATCCGGCCTACGTGCCGTCCACCGGCCCGCTGATCGGGCGGCGCGGCCTCAGGTGGTGACGAAGGCCGACCGGCGGCGGGCGTCGACCTCGGCGGCCAGTGCGGGCGCACGCTCCAACGCCTCCTGGTGACCGCAGCCGGCCAGCCAGTTGGCCAGCATCAGGTGACCGCCCTGGGTGAGCACCGACTCCGGGTGGAACTGGACGCCCTCGATGGGAAGGGTCCGGTGCCGCATCGCCATCACCACGCCGGAGCCGGTCCAGCCGGTGACCTCCAGCTCGTCCGGGAGCGTGTCGGGCAGCACGGCGAGCGAGTGGTACCGGGTGGCGGTGAACGGGTCGGGCAGGCCGGCGAGTACGCCCACCGACTCGTGCCGTACCTCGGAGGTCTTGCCGTGCAACAGTTCGGGCGCTCGCGTCACGGTCGCCCCGAACGCCTCACCGATCGCCTGGTGACCGAGGCAGACACCGAAGATCGGCAGCTCGCCCGCGTACTGCCGGATGACGTCCAGGCAGATGCCGGCCCGGTCCGGGCTGCCCGGCCCCGGGGAGAGCAGGATGCCGGCCGCGCCCACCCTGCCCACCGCGTCGACGTCGATCTCGTCGTTGCGGCGGACCTCGCAGGTCACGCCGAGCTGACCCAGATACTGCACGAGGTTGAAGACGAACGAGTCGTAGTTGTCGATCACCAGGATGCGCATTGTCACCTGCTTGGGGAGGGTGGCGCGGGGTTGTTCTGATCGGTGTCGTACGGAAGTTCGTGCTCGTCGCCGGCCGGGGCGTCGCCGGTCGCCGGGCCGCCGCCGCCCGATTCCGCGGGGGACTCGACCTGCACGTCGTCGAAGGGCAGCAGGGGCTCGGCCCAGGGGAAGGCGACATACCAGAGCAGGGCCACCGTGGCGGCCACCAGCAGCACCGAGCCGATCAGCTTTCCGGCCAGGCCGAAGGGAAGCTTCCGCCAGATGAACGAATACATCGGGTCAGCCTCCCAGCTCCGCCGGGCGGCCCGCCGTCTTGGGTTGGGTGCGTTCCAGTTCGGCGTGGATGATCAGGCGTTGGTAGTTGTCGAACTTCGGGTTGCACGTGGTCAGGGTGAGCATCCGCTTGGTCGGCTTCTTGTTCGGCTCGCCGGGCACCGGTGCCACCACCTCGACCTGGGTGGGCCGGACGATCTGTGACCGCGACACCAGGTAGACGTACCAGTCGGTCTTGCTCTCGACCACGATCGCGTCGCCCTCGTCGAGCTCGTCCAGCCGCCAGAAGGTCGCCCGGTTGCGGTGGCCGGCGACGGAGAAGTTGCCCACCTGGCCGGGCAGGGCGCTAGCCGGGTAGTGGCCCGGGGCGTAGCGGATGTCCTGCTGGGTGACGCCTTCGACCACGACCCAGTTCTTGTCGAGCTTGGGGATGTAGAGGCCGGCGAGCGGCTTGCCGCGTACCGGGGGCGTCGGTTTGACGCTCGGGCCGGCCGACGGAGCGACAGTCGGGTCGTCGGACGGGCCCCACTCCTGGGCCAGGGCCTTGTTGAGGTCGTTCTGGTGGGCGTCGACGATTGCCGACTTGCCCCACACCTCGTAGCCGGCGAAGAGCAGCACCACCAGGCCGAAGGTGATCAGGACTTCGCCGGTGACGCGGACACCGGTGCGGATTCGGGAGCCGAGCGACGGGCGGGTGAGCTCGGAGTAGACGCTCTTGTAGCCCTCGCCGGTCTGGTGGGGCCGGAGTTGGACCACGCGCTCGCCGCGCCGGGGCCGGGGCGGCTCGCCGGGGTTGTCGCCGCCGTCGGTCGGCTCCTGGGGGCCCGCCGTGCGGGGGACGGCACCCATCAGCGCGGTCGAGTCCAGGGTTGGTGGCCGGGTGGCGGTGGTGCCGGGCACGGCGGGAATCAACGCGGTGGCGGCCGGGTCGGCGACGCGATCCGGCCCGGTGGGCGGGACACGGCCCGGGCCGGCGGAAGAGGAGGCATCCGGGCCAGGGCCGGGCGCGGACGGAGCGACCGGGGAGCCGGTCGGGCGCGTGGGTCGGGCGGCGATCTGGGGGATGAACGCGGTCGGTGAGTCGGCCACCGGTGGGGTGGACGGGCCGGACGGGGCCTGCTGACCCGGTGTGCCGGAGGTCGTCGCCCGGGTCGGGGCGTCGTCCGGGGCAGCGGGCCGGATCGGGCCCGGATTGGCCACGGCCGGCTGGCCGGGCGCGGTCGGACCCTCGGACCCTCCGTGCGAGCCGGATCGGGGGGCGGGGCTGCCTGGCCACGGCGGGGGTGCGTCGACAGCCCGGGGGGCGGGGGTCGGGTCGGCCGGGCGGGGGGGCTCCGGCGGGGCCGGCGGACGCGACGTGCCGGGTCGGGCGGGCAGCATCGGCTCGGGCCAGTTGCCGGCCGGGGTCGGGCGGACCGGCGCCGGCTCGGGCCGGTCGACCTTGGGCAGGAAGGCGGTCGGATCGTCGGTCTGGTTCCGGTGTCGCCCGTCCCGACGCTCGTCCGGCGCGCTCACTTAGGCACCGTGGCCGAGCGTAGGGAGGTCGAATCTTCGAATGCCGGGACTCGCACCGTGGAAGCCGTTTCGTTGTAGCCGAGCTGGTAGTCGTCGACCGCGTCCTTGAACCACTGGACTCCCTCAGAGCTGGCGAGGGCCTGCTGGAGGGCAGCGGGATCGCCGATCGCTACGATCTTGAACGGTGGGGAGTACACCCGGCCGTGGAGCAGCAGGGTGTTACCGACGCAGCGTACCGCGCTGGTTGCGAGGACGCGGACGTTCATGATTGACATGGCCTCCGCTCCGCCGGCCCAGAGCGCGTTGACCACGGCCTGCACATCCGCCTGGTGCACCACCAGGTCGTCGTTGTCGGCGTCCGACTGGGTCTGGTCGAGCTGCGGCGCGTCGTTCAGCTCGACCGTGACCCCGGGTCCGCCGAGGGCGGTGAATCCGGCGGCCTGGAGGCTGCCCTGGGCGCGATCCTGCTGATCCTTGATCGGGGCGTCCGACCCGGCCAGCATGTTGGTGCGTTGCTGGACCTCGTCGCGCAGCGTGGCGGCCCGGCGTTCGCTCGCCGCCACCTGCTCGCGCCGGTCCTCGATGAACTGGTTGAGCTGGGGCCGTCGGTCCTCACGCAGCGCGGTGCCACCGGCGGTGGTCGCGGTGGTGGTGAAGAGCAGCCCCGCCGCGGCGGCGATCAGGGGCACCCCGATCGACCAGCCCGGTCGGCGTTGACGCGGTCGCCGGGGCAGTAGCCCGGCGGCGGCCCGTCGGAGGACCTTCTGCCAGGAGGTTGCGCCGGATGTGTACTCCACCGAGCGTTCCTTCCGCGTGTCGGGGATCGGTCCGCCCCGGCCGGGCCGGTGATGCGAACAGTCCCGCCTTTTTCGGTCACTCCGTGCACCGGCCTGACCCCATTCATGGTCCGGACGGGCAATCGGGACTACGCTAGCTGTCGAACATTATTGGCCATGGACCGTCGCCCCCGCGCCCGGTTGTCAGGCCGGACGAGGTCGTCACCCCTCTGGAGAGCGTCGTGCCCAAGTCTCAGGTCCGCAAGAAGAAGGTGTACACCCCGCCGACGGACGTTCGTCCGGCGACGGCGGCGTCGACGCGCAAGCCTAGCCCGGTGTGGTTGCCGGCCACCGCCGTCGCCCTGATCGTCGTCGGCATCGGCTGGCTGGTGCTCTATTACCTGTCCGAGCAGGAGTACCCGGTCGCCGCGTGGGGTTATTGGAACCTCGCGGTCGGCTTCGGCGCGATGGTCGCCTCGCTGGGGCTGCTCTCCCGCTGGCGCTGAGCCGGCTCGGGGGCCGTCGTGTCGGCGGTCCCACGTCAACCCACCGCGCCCCTGTCCGGCAGGCGCGGGTGGGGACCCCTATGGTGTCCGCAGGCAGCGTGGCCTACTGCGAGATGACTCACGTTACCGCTGGGTAACCTTCGCGTAGGCTGCACTGCATGACCGAGCTAAGCGAGGTCATCAGGCAGCAGACCGGGGAGGCCAACTCGATGGGCAGCGTCCAGATCGTCACCACGATCCTCGCGGCCGCCATCACCGCCGTGGCGGTGTGGCTTGCGGTGCGTGCGGTCCTGAAGATGGTGGCAGTCATCCGGCTCGGGCAGCCGGCACCGGAACGGTTCACCGACAAGGTCACCCGCGCCAGGACCATGCTGGTCGAGACGGCCGGCCACACCCGGATGCTCAAGTGGGGCGTGGTGGGTGCCGCGCACTGGTTCGTGATGGTCGGCTTCGTCGTCCTGTCGCTGCTGGTGCTCGAGGCGTACTTCGAGGTGGTCACCACCGACGGTGGCCTGCCGATCATCGGGCACTGGACGATCTTCGGCCTGGTCACCGAGGTCATCGGGGTGCTGGGCCTGGTCGGCATCCTGGTGCTGATGGCGATTCGGCTGCGCAACAGGCCGACGCGGCCGGGCGGGCGGTCCCGGTTCACCGGCTCGACCATGTGGCAGGGCTACTTCGTCGAGTGGATCGTGCTGCTGGTCCTGATCTTCGGGTTCGTGATCCGGGGCTTCAAGGTCGCCACCGACCACTTCGAGTTCCCGTTCTGGGCCACCCCGGTCAGTCACGCGGTCGGCGCGGTGCTTCCCGACTGGGCGGACGGCGTCAGCGTCGCCGCCGCCATCAAGATCATCATTTCGATGACCTGGCTGATCGTCATCTCGCTGAACGTCACCATGGGTGTCGCCTGGCACCGCTTCCTGGCGTTCCCCAACATCTTCTTCAAGCGTGAGCCGGCCCGGCCGGCCGGCTCCGGCCTCGGCGCGCTGCGCCCGATGACGAGCCAGGGCAAGCCGCTCGACTTCGAGGAGGCCGACCCGGAGAAGGACCAGTTCGGCGTCGCCCAGGTCGAGCAGTTCAGCTGGAAGGGTCTGCTGGACTTCAGCACCTGCACCGAGTGCGGCCGCTGCCAGTCGCAGTGCCCGGCCTGGAACACCGGCAAGCCCCTGTCGCCCAAGCTGCTCATCCTGAGCCTGCGCGACCACGCGTACGCCAAGGCGCCCTACCTGCTGGCCGGCGGCGGCAAGGACCTGACCGGCGAGGAGAAGGCCACCCAGGCGCAGCTCGCGCACCTGGACGTGCTGGCCCTGGCCGAGGCGGACAAGCCGTTGATCGGCACCGCCGAGGAGGGCGGTGTCATCGACCCGGACGTGCTCTGGTCCTGCACCACCTGCGGCGCCTGCGTGGAGCAGTGCCCGGTGGACATCGAGCACGTGGACCACATCGTCGACATGCGCCGCTACCAGGTGCTGATCGAGTCGAGTTTCCCCTCCGAGGCCGGCGTGATGCTGCGCAACCTGGAGAACAAGGGCAACCCGTGGGGCGCCCCGCAGAACACCCGCGAGGACTGGACGAAGGGTCTCGACTTCGAGGTGCCCCGGGTCGGCGAGGTGGACGACTTCGAGTACCTGTTCTGGGTCGGCTGCGCCGGCGCGTTCGAGGACCGGGCCAAGAAGACCACCCGCGCGGTGGCCACGCTGCTCAACGAGGCCGGGGTGTCGTTCGCGATCCTGGGCGAGGGCGAGACCTGCTCCGGCGACCCGGCGCGGCGGATCGGCAACGAGTTCGTCTTCCAGATGCTCGCCCAGCAGAACGTGGAGACGCTGAACGAGGCGTTCGAGGGTCGGGAGAAGGCCAAGCGAAAGATCGTCGCGACCTGCCCGCACTGCTTCAACACCCTGGGCAACGAGTACGGCCAGCTCGGCGGCGAGTTCGAGGTGGTCCACCACACCCAGTTGCTGGCCCACCTGGTCGCCACCGGCAAGCTCACCCCGGTGCAGCCGGTCGACGGTGGGGTCACCTACCACGACCCCTGCTACCTGGGCCGGCACAACCGGGTCTTCGCGGCCCCCCGGGAGGTCCTCGGCGACGCCATCGCGGGCGAGTTGACCGAGATGCCACGCAACAGCGAGCGTTCCTTCTGCTGCGGCGCTGGCGGCGCCCGGATGTGGATGGAAGAGAAGATCGGCAAGCGGATCAACGTGGACCGGGTCGAGGAGGCCATGGCCACCGGGGCGAAGACGGTCGCGGTCGGTTGCCCGTTCTGCTCGACGATGCTCAGCGACGGCGTCAACGGCAAGGGCGCTGGCGAGCAGGTCGAGGTGATCGACGTGGCGAGTGTGCTGCTCCGTTCGGTCAAGCCGGAGCAGCCGCAGGGCGGCAGGGAGACGGCGCCGGTCGGCGGCTGAGGCCGTACCCCCCCCCGCGGTGCGCAGATCGACGGCGGCGGCCCTCAGGGTCCGCCGCCGTCGTGCAAGAATCTCGCCGAGGTGAGGCGACATCGACGGCCTGCTCTTGATGACGCTGTTGCCCCTGGTCGGCTTCGTTACGCTGACCGCGGGCAACGCGTTCTTCGTCGCGGCCGAGTTCGCCCTGGTCACGGTCGACCGCGCGGAGATCGACAGGCGGGCCGCCGCCGGCGACCAGGCCGCCCTGACGGTACGCACCGCGCTGCGCGAACTCTCCTTCCAGCTCTCCGGCGCACAGCTCGGCATCACCATCACCGCGCTGCTCACCGGCTACCTGGCCGAGCCGGCCCTGGCGCGGCTCTTCACCCCGCTGTTGCGCCCCCTGGCCGGGGAGAGCACCGAGCGCTACACCCCGTTCCTGGCGTTGGCACTGGCCACGTTGCTCTCCATGCTCTTCGGTGAGCTGGTGCCGAAGAACGCGGCGCTGGCCCGGCCCATGCCGGCGGCGCTGGCCACGGCCGGGCCGATGCACACCTTCTCCCGGACGTTCGGCTGGCTGATCCGGGGCTTGAACGGCTCTGCGAACCGACTGGTCCGGGCGCTCGGTGTGGAACCGCAGGAGGAGTTGGCCAGCGCCCGCTCGCCGGAGGAACTGGGTCTGCTGGCGGCCATCTCGGCTCGGGCCGGCGCGCTGCCGACCGACACCGCGATGCTGCTGCGCCGCACCATCCGCTTCGGTGACAAGCGGGCCGCCGAGGCGATGACCCCCCGGGTGGACGTGGTCGCGCTGCGTGCCACGGCCACCGTGGCCGAGCTGCTCGAACAGTCCCGGCAGACCGGGCGGACCCGGTTCCCCGTGTACGAGGAGACCCTGGACCTGGTGACCGGTGTGGCCGGGGTGCCCGACGCGCTGGGCGTACCGCTTGCCGACCGGGCGTCGACCATGGTCGGCTCGGTGGCCCGGGAGCCGGTCTACGTGCCGGAGAGCCTCAACCTGGACGGCGTGCTGGCCGCGTTGAAGGCGGCCGGGGCCGACCTGGCCATCGTGGTCGACGAGTACGGCGGCACGGACGGCGTGGTGACGATCGAGGACCTCGTCGAGGAGTTGGTCGGGGAGATCGCCGACGAGTTCGACCCGGCGAGTGTGGACGACGCCGAGCCGGTCGAGTTGAGAGTGCCCGGCGGCGAGCGCACCGTGCTCGTGGACGGGGTGCTCCGCTCCGACGAGGTGGCCGAGCAGACCGGCTTCCGGCTGCCCGAGGGGCCGTACGAGACGCTGGCCGGGTTCCTGATGGCCCAGCTCGGGCACATCCCGCTGGCCGGCGAGACGGTCGAGGCGAGCGGCTGGGAGTTCACCGTGGTCGAGGTGGAGCGGCACCGGATCGAGCAGGTCCGGGTGCTGCGCCCGGCGGAACCGGACGACGATGACTGAGCTGCTGGTGACCGTCCTGCTGCTGCTCGGCAACGGTTTCTTCGTGGGCAGTGAGTTCGCGCTCATCGCGTCCCGCCGGACGGTGATCGAGCCGCTGGCCGCCGGGTCGAAACGCGCCCGGTGGGCGTTGTCGGCGATGAACCAGATCCCGTTGATGATCGCCGGCGCGCAGCTCGGCATCACGGTCTGCTCGCTGGGACTGGGCGCGATCGCCGAGCCGGCGTTGGCGCACCTGCTGGAGCCACCGTTCCACGCGGCCGGCCTGCCGGAGCGGGCGGTGCACCCGGTGGCCTTCGTGCTGGCCCTGGGTGTGGTGGTCTTCCTGCACACGGTCGTCGGTGAGATGGTGCCGAAGAACATCACGCTGGCCGGTCCGGAGGTCTCCGCGCTGTGGCTCGGCCCGGCGATGCTGGCGTTCTGCGTGGCCACGAAGCCGCTGCTGCTGGCGATGAAGTGGGCGGCCCGCCGGGTGCTCGCGATCTGGCGGATCGAGGCGTCCGAGGCGGTGAAGACGGTGTTCACCGCCGAGGAGTTGGCCGGGCTCGTCTCGCAGGCCCGCACCGAGGGGTTGCTCGACGCGGAGCAGCACGCCCGGATCACCGGCGCGCTGGCCCTGCACAGCCGTACGGCGGCGGACGCCCTGCAGCCGTGGTCGACGGTGGTGACGGTCGCCGAGGACGTCTCGCCGGCGTCGTTGGAGGTGTTGGCGACCCGGACCGGCCGGTCCCGGTTCCCGGTGGTGCAGCGGTCGACCCGGCGGGTGCTCGGCTTCGTGCACGTCAAGGACGTGCTCGGATACGCGGGGCAGGGTCGCCGGTCGCCGGTGCCGGCCCAGGTCTACCGGCCGCTGGCGGTGGTGCCGCCGGAGCGTACGCTGGCGGACCTGCTGCTGGCGATGCGCCGCGAACGGCGGCACATGGTGCTGGTCAGCGACGGCCGGCGCCCGCTCGGTGTCGTCACTCTCGACGATGTATTGACGGCAATCGTTGGCTGACGCGCCAATACCCTTGGTGTGCAAGCGGTTGCACGACAGTGACGGTTACTCCACTCGCCTTGATTACCGCCTCGCGCTTCCCTAATGTGGGGCACCGACCGCTGTGGGTCGTCTGCCTCGGCCCTTCCCTCACGCGAGGCGCCCGGCGGTCGGTTGCAAAGGAGTCGGTGCCGGTGGCAACCATGCCCCCTCATCGTCACGACCTGTCCGCGTCTGCTCGGCCGGGTGGTCTGCGCCGGGCCGGTCGTCGTCTGCTCGTCCTGGTCGCCGCCGCGGTGGTCGGCGCGGGCCTGCTTGCCGCCCCGGTGCACGCCGCGCCCACGGTCGACGAGATTGAGGCGCAGATCGACAAGAAGTGGGAGCAGTTGGAGCCCACTATCGAGCAGTACAACAAGGTCAGGGCGCAGCTGAAGGTCAATCGGCAGAAGTCGGCGGACCTGCAGAAGAAGATCGAGCCGCTGGCGTTGCAGAGCGAGTTGGCGCTCAACCGGGTCGGCGATCTCGCCTCCCGCTACTACATCTCGGGCCCGTCGCACGACATTGGCGCACTACTTGTCAGCGCCAAGCCGGACACGCTCACCGAGCAGCTCACCATCCTCGACCGGCTGGCCGCGCAGGAGCGCAAGGAGGTCGAGGGCGTCCTCGCCGTGCGGGCCAAGTACGACGGCGAGAAGCAGAAGCTGGACACCCTGATCGCCACGCAGACCAAGCAGCAGAACGAGCTGGCGGCCAAGAAGAAGCAGATCGACGCCGAGATCAAGCAGCTTGAGGCGTCGATGCCGAAGACCACGGTCAAGACCGCCGGCTGCCCGACCATCAACGGTGTGCTCGCCGTGGCCGCCCAGAAGGCGATCAAAACCGCCTGCCAGCAGGTCGGCGACCCGTACGTCTGGGGTGCCACCGGCCCGAACTCGTTCGACTGCTCGGGGCTGACCCAGTACGCCTACCGGTCGGCCGGGATCTCCCTCACCCACCACACCGGAGACCAGTGGAACGAGGGCAAGGCCGTGCCGCGATCCGAGGCTCGTCCTGGTGACCTGGTCTTCTTCTACTCGGGCCTGAGTCATGTCGGGCTGTATCTGGGTAACAACCAGATGGTGCACGCACCACGAGCCGGTAAACCGGTGCAGGTGTCCAGCATCAACACGATGCCCGTCGCCGGGTTCCGCAGACCTGGCTGATCCACCCCGTGCGACACGACGGCCCCCGGTCACCGACCGGGGGCCGTCGTCGTTGTCAGCGGGGTGCGCCCACCGGGGACGGCAGGAGCTGCACGTCGGCCAGGTCGACGTACATGATGCGGTGGCCGAACTGGATCTGCGCGTACCTGTTCTTGCCGCGGATCACCGTCCAGTCACCGGGCGAGGAGCCGTCGACAGTGCTGGCCCGGTAGTACTCGCCCGGCAGCACCGCGCCGACGGCGTACCGCTGCCCGGCGGCAAGGGTGTACTGCAGTGGCGAGATCGTCTGGTAGGGCACGCCGGCCGGGTAGGCCGCCTGTTCCGGGTAGGCCCGTCCGTACACCGGGATGGTGGTCCGGCCGGGCTTCGGAGTGGCCACCAGGCCGACCGTCCAGCTGGCGGTGGGCGCGGACGCCGGGTTGTGGAACCAGGCGCGTTGCCCGAGATACCAGATCGCCGTCCAGTCGCCCTGCCGGCCGGCCAGCGCGTACGTCTGGCCGGCGGAGGCGCGGGCGCCGTGATCCGACACCTCCATGGTGTTCGGGGTGCCGTCGGGGCGGAGCGCGACGTCGTTCACCAGTGGCGCGTCCGCGGCCGGCGCGGAGCGCAGCACCACCGCCGAGGAGCCGCGTGGCGCGCACGGCACGCCGGCGGTGACGCAGCCGACGAACGCCGGCTGGTTGGTGGCGAAGTCCGGGTCGATCCGGACCAGACCGGTGGCGGGGGTGCCGGTGTCCAACCGGGGCGCGTGCAGCAGCTCGAAGTAGTGGTTCCAGTCCCAGTACGGGCCGGTGTCCCAGTGCATTCCACGGACGTTCGCGGCGATGGTGCCGGGCACGTTGTCGTGGCCGATGATGTGCTGGCGGTCCAGCGGGACGCCCAGCCGCAGCGCGAGGTGTCGGACCAACTTCGCCGAGGTCCGGTACATCGCCTCGGTGTACCAGGTGCCCTGCGCCGCGAAGCCCTCGTGCTCCAGCCCGACCGCCTTGGCGTTGACGTACCAGTTGCCGGCGTGCCAGGCGACATCCTTGGTCTTGACGTGCTGGGCGATGTGCCCGTCCACCGAGCGCAGCGTGTAGTGCCAGCTCACGTAGGTCGGGTCTTGGACGAGTCGCAGGGTGGTGGCCCAGCTTCCCTCGGTGTCGTGGATGACGATGTACTCGATCTTCTGCCGGGCGGGCCGGTCGGACAGGTCGTGGTTGCCGTAGTCCCCGTCGCCGAACGCCGCGTAGGGCGCCGGGATCCACTCGCAGGAGATGGTCCGGGGGCATTCCAGCCCGTCCGGGCGGGCGAGCCGACGCAGACCCAGCCGGTCCAGCCACGATCGCTGCGGCCGGATCGTCCGGGCCGGCAGCGTGATCCGCTGGCCGTCGTCGGTCACCCGCGACTCGCCGCTGCCGATGGTGGTGAAGACCTCGTCGGCGAAGGCCGCCGCGGCGTCGGCGCTGTCCGCGCCGGCGTAGCGGGCCACCGCGCCGTACCAGCTGGCCGGGTCGGTGCCGGCACCGACCGGCGCGCCCAACTCCCGCTGGTACGAGGCCAGCAGCGCGGCCCCGCCCCGGATGTTGACGTCGGCGTCGGTGCGCAGCGCGTCGGGGGTCGCGCCGGTCAGCGCGGCGGCGGCATCCACGGTCTGCAAGGCGGCGGCGGGTGGCGCCGGGTCCTCGGCCGGCCGGGGCGCGGGTGCCAGCGCGGTGCGGGAGTTGTCGCCACGCGGGTCCTCGGTGCCGGTGTCGTGGTGGCCGCCCACGGGCAGGGCGGTCACGTGTCGGGCGTCGGTCAGGTGCATGGGGCCGTAGCCGCCACTGGTGCTGGGTGTGCCGGCGTTGCTGTCCCAGCGGGACTCCAGGTAGGAGACGCCGAGCAGCACGTCGGTCGGTACGCCGTACTCGGCCGCCGCGGCGGCGTACCGCTGCTGGCGGTCGGCCGTGGGTGCGGCGGCGGTTGCGGGTGGTGGGACCGCGGTCGCGGCGGCGACCACGGCGGCGGCGAGCAGCGCACGCCGGCCGAGGAGCAGGGTTGGATGGTGCATCGAACCCCCTAGATTTCACGGATGAAGGTGAGGTCACCCTCGCGCCGTCCGGGAGTCCGCGTCAATACCTTTCTATGTGTCGACTCGTTGGGAAAGAATTCTTCACCTACGGCCGGTGATCCTTTCCGATCGGTACGGAGTGTCACGGCCGCACGGGTTGCGGAGTGGTAACAAGCGTCTCTACTCTGGTCATTCGTCGGCCCGATAGCAGCTCCGTCCAGCCCGGGCGGTAACGGTCCGACACCGCCGAGTCGTTTCCGAACGAACCGGGGACCCATGTCCCCCGGGGTGAATCCGCAGTCACTGCGGTAGGGCGCCCACTTCCCGCCCGAACCCGTCAGCTAACCCGGTAGGCGGTCAGGAAGAAGGAGTACGGAACCCCGGTGGCACTCCATGCCCCGCG
The DNA here is from genome assembly GCF_040686315.1 of Micromonospora sp. NPDC085948. NCBI lineage: Bacteria > Bacillati > Actinomycetota > Actinomycetes > Micromonosporales > Micromonosporaceae > Micromonospora > Micromonospora sp. NPDC085948. Next base: position 323,903 of record NZ_JBFBJW010000004.1, read on the forward strand.
GCCGTCGTCCGAGCGGTCGGCAGCAGCCGGCCCGCCGTCGATCGCGCCGCGCCCACGCTGGTCCCGCTTCACCACCGCGCTCGCCGCCCTGGCCGGCGTCGCCGTCGTCCTGACCGGCAGCGCCACGGCGGCCCACGCCGACCCGTCCGTCGCCGAGATCGAACGCCAGATCGACGCCGACTGGAACAAACTCGAACCGGTCATCGAACAGCACAACGCCACCCGCATCGACCTCGCCAACAAGCGCAGGCAGGCCCAGGCGCTGGCCGCCCGGATCGCCCCGCTGGAGCGTCAGGTCGACGCCGCCATGGACAAGGTCAGTGCCCTGGCCGTACGCGCCTACAAGGGCGAGAACGTGCTGACCGTCAACGCGGTGCTGGGCAGCCAGTCACCCAGCGAGGTGGTCGGCCAGCTCGAAATGCTCGACCGCTTCGCGCACAACCAGCAGCAGGACGTCCGCGAGGTGGCCGACCTGCGCGACGAGCTGGCCAGGCAGAAGGCGCCACTCGACGAGATGGTGACCCAGCTGACCCGTACCGAGGCTCAGTTGGCGGCGAAGAAGAAGCAGATCAACGACGAGATCGACAAGCTGCAGAAGCTGCGCCTCAAGGTGTACGGCAGCGGTGGCGGCGGTCCGTTGCGCCCAGCTCCCTGCCCCGGCAGCTATCCCGGCGGCGCCGCGGGCACGGCGGTCAAGTTCGCCTGCGCGCAGATCGGCAAGCCCTACGTCTGGGGTGCCGAGGGCCCGAACTCGTACGACTGCTCCGGGCTGATGCTGGCCGCCTGGGCGAAGGCCGGTGTGTCCCTGCCGCACAACGCCGCCGCGCAGAGCCGCGTCACCAAGAACGTCAGCAAGGCCGACCTGCGCCCCGGCGACCTGGTCTTCTACTACAGCGACATCCACCACGTCGGCATGTACGTCGGTGGCGGCTGGGTGGTGCACGCCTCGCAGGCCGGTCAACCGGTCAAGATGAAGAAGGTCGACGACGGCCCGATCCACAGCTACGGCCGTCCAGGCTGATCAGGGGTACTGACCGAAGGGCCCGCCGCGACTCGTCGCGGCGGGCCCTTGTCGTTCACGGGGTCAGCGGGTGGGCCAGGTGCGCCAGTGCTGCCAGGCGCGGCTGGGCGTCGGCCCCCGCTGCCCCTGGTAGCGCGAGCCGTAGACCGCCGAGCCGTACGGGTGCTCGGCCGGCGAGGAGAGCCGGAAGATGCAGAGCTGCCCGATCTTCATGCCCGGCCAGAGAGTGATGGGCAGGTTCGCCACGTTCGAGAGTTCGAGCGTGACGTGACCGGAGAAGCCGGGGTCGATGAAGCCGGCGGTGGAGTGCGTCAGCAGCCCGAGCCGCCCCAGTGAACTCTTGCCCTCCAGCCGGCCGGCGAGCTGGTCGCCCAGCGAGATGACCTCAAGCGTCGAGGCGAGCACGAACTCCCCGGGGTGCAGCACGAACGGCTCCCCGTCGGGCACCTCGACCGCCGACGTCAGGTCGTCCTGCTGCATCGCCGGGTCAATGTGGGTGTAGAGGTGGTTGTTGAAGACCCGGAAAAGCCGGTCCAGCCGTACGTCGATGCTGGAAGGTTGGACCAGGGTGGGCTCGAACGGCTCCAGGCCCAGCGTGCCGGCCTTGATCTCGGAGACCAGGTCGCGGTCGGAGAGCAGCATCGGACCACCTTAGCCGCGGGCCTCAAAACCCCCGAATTCGGTGCCGGTGACCAGCGCGTCGAGGTCGCCGCTCGTACATTTGTTCGATAGAATGCCCACATGGCTTCCTGGTCCGAATTCGCCGCCGACGAGCCCCGACTCGCCGACGGGATCCGCGTTCTCCTCCAGCAGTACGGGCCGGGCTTCGGCTATCTGGCCACGGTCCGTGCCGACGGCGGGCCCCGGGTCCATCCGGTCTCCCCGGTCATCACCGACGAGGGTCTGTTCTGCTTCATCATCGACTCCCCGAAGCGCCGTGACCTCGAACGCGACGGCCGCTACGCGCTGCACTCGTTCCCGCCGGAGGAGAGCGACGACGAGGCGTACGTGGCGGGTCATGCCCGCCCGGTGACCGATCCGGCGCGAGTCGCCCGGTTGGCGCAGGGCGCCCGCGCCGAGCCGCAGGTCGACTGGCAGCTGTTCGAGTTCACCATCGACGTGGCGATGCTGACCCGCCGCGAGCAGCACATCACCGGCGTCCCAGGCCTCGCGCCGGGCCGGCCGGCCGTTCGGGTCTGGCTCGACCCGCAGGCGCCATCGGCGATGGCGCCCGCGCCGCTCAGCGTGCCGCAGACCCGCCCGACCCGCCGCAGCCGCGACGTCCAGTGCACGGCCGCCTAGACCACGGCCCAGCGACAGCGAATGCCGGCTCCGTGCTGACGGAGCCGGCATTCGGCTGTCCGCCCCGCGTCCGGCCGGCGGTCGCCCGGCATGACCAACTCGGTTTCGGTGATGTCGCGGTGTCCCGCCGCTCGGATACCCCGACTTCCAAGACACCGAGTGGATCAACCCGGGCCGAGCGGCGGGCGGGGTACCTGGGTGCACGGGCTCGACGACTCGGGTACAGTGGTGCCGCTTGCGGGTGTAGTTCAATGGCAGAACATCAGCTTCCCAAGCTGACAGTGCGGGTTCGATTCCCGTCACCCGCTCCACGCACGGAAGCCCTGGTCAGGACTCACGTCCTGCCGGGGCTTCCGTGGTTCTAGGCCATGCTGAACAGGGCATGGGGCCACCAGTTCAGCTTCGGTGCCTTTCCAGGGCCGAATGCACACCCGTGGAGACCGCCGAGGCGTTGGGTAGGTCCGTAAGGTCCACGGCTACCCACCGGGCCTGGGAGATCTCCCCGTTTGGGTTGAGTTCGGTCGAGGTCGCGTGCAGGCGGACAACCGTCAGGTAGCCCCGTTTGCCGCCGTTGGTGGTCACGCGTTCCTCGAGCACAAGAGCGGACGAGTCCAATTGAACGCCCAGCTCCTCGATGCACTCGCGCCTGGCTGCCTGCTGAGGTGTCTCTCGGGCCGGCCGGTATCCGCCTCCGGGCAGCCTCCAGAGGGACTGGTCACCGTAGCTGTGTCGGACGAGGAGGACTCGATCGGCGTCGACCGGGTGGATGATCAGCGCCTTCACGCCGTAGATGGTCGGCTTGACGATCCGCCAGTACGCCCGACGCAGGTGATACAGCAGCCTGAACGCGAACGGCGGAATCCTCATCTGGCCATCCAATCGGTGAGCCACGCGAGTCTGATTTTCCTCCGACGATGGCAGGATCGCATAGATGGGAACGGCCGGGAGCCCGTGGTGGCAGACAGCGAAGACGCCCAAGCAGGGTTTCCTCCTGGGAGGTGTCTGGCTCCTTCTTGTCGTGACGTACGTGGTGTTTTCCATCAGGAGGCCGATCAGTTGGTCGATATTCATCGCCGCGCTGGCAGCACTGCTTGCCGTTGGCCACCTGGTTTCAGCCGTGCTGCTGCTTCGGGCACGAGCCGGAAGGCGCCGGACCGGGGAAGAGTCCGAGTGATGAGGAATGAATTCCACACTCATTCAGGCTGATTTATGGGTTGATGGTGGCGATGCCCGGTGCGACCCGAACTGTCGGCGGCAGCAATCATCCGGGTGCGGACAGGTGCCCGTGGCGCGCTCGATGCAGGAGCGGGCAGCGGTAGCCAAAGACGTGTCGAGTAAGCGTGCTCTATCGATAGTCGGCGAACACTCGCCGTTCCACGCCGTCAACGGTGACCTGGCCGCCGTGGGGAAGGATCCACTGCGGTCGGGTGTGGCCGAAGGGGATGCCGACGCAGACGACTGCCTCCGGGTTGTAGCGGGCCACCACGTCGACGACCGTGTCGCGTTGCTGCTCGCGTAGCCGTGCCCGATCCGCGGTAGCGGGCCGCCGGGTGTGGTCGGAGACCGCCGGACGGGCTACCAGCACCGCGTCGACGGCGCTGAGGAGGCCGCGTTCACCCAGGGAGCGGACGATCCAGCCGACCTCGCGCGCGGGAAGGAGTTCCTCCGACGTCTCGATGACCAGCACCCCGCCCCGCAGAGCCTCCGGAGTGAACGGGAAACGTCCCGCCGTCAGGATCCACTGGATGACTTCCAGGCATCCACCCCAGGTGGGGCCGGTAACCGCGCGACGCGGCCCGTGCCAGCTCCACGGCTCCGTCGGTTCGCGTTCTCCGAAGGACGTCAACGCCCGCGGATCGGCCCAGTCGAACCCGACATCCTCGGACTCGCCCGGGTCGGTGATCTCCAACCGCTCGCCGGTGAGTAGCGCCGCTCGCAGCGACTGGACGTGGATGTCGTCCACGGCCGGCCCGGGGCCGAGGTGTACCTGGGACGACCCGCCGTAGAAGCTGGCGACGCCGAGGCCCCAGAGCCAGTGGTGCAGGTTGGTGTTGTCGCTGGTGCCGAGGAACGGCTTGGGATCGGCTCGGGCGAGGTCCGCGTCCAGGTGCGGGATGACCGTGATCTGGTCCTCGCCGCCGACGACGGCGAGGATGCCGCGTACCTCAGGGTCTGCGAAGGCGGCATTGATGTCCGCCGCCCGCGCCGCCGCGGTCGCACCGACCTGCCGGGTGGTGGGGTACTCGACCGGTACGAGGCCGGTCAGGTCGGCGAGCCGTCGCAGGGCCTGCTCGTGGATTTCGGGAAAGGCGCCGGCCGCGGCGAAGGACGGCGAGAGAACCGCGATCTTGTCCCCGGGTCGGGCCTTCCGAGGACGAACAAGCTCATGCGTCATGCCGAGATCCAACAGGTACGCCAGTCCGTACGCATCTCATTTCGTTACCGGTTCCAGGAGGATCACGGGGATCTCCCGCGTGGTCCGTTCTTGGTAGGCGGCGTACTCCGACCTGGCCGAAACCATCAAGCGCCACAGATGCGGACGCTCCCCGGCTGCGGCGGGGCGCGCGTACGCGCCGAAGGTCTCCGTACCGACCTGCACCGTGACGTACGGGTCGGCGAGCAGGTTGAGGTACCACGCGGGGTGCTGGTCCGCGCCGCGGTTCGAGGCGGCCAGCACGTAGTGGTCGCCATCGCGTTCGTAGACGAGCGCGGTGCGGCGCAGTTGACCGGTCTTTCGGCCTCGGGTCGTCAGGAGCAGGTCGTTCACGCCGGGCCGGGGCCGGCCGCCGGTTTCCTCGAACCGGCGGATGTGCTCGGCGATCCAGGCCGTCGGGCTGTCGTGGACCTCGGTCATCACACCTCCCGGACACTTGCGGCGGCGCGGTGGTGGCGGGGTGCCTCGATCTCGTCGACAAGTGCGATCGCGAAGTCCGCACAGCTGATCCGACTGGCCGGGTCGCCATGTTCGGCGATCCGGTAGTGGCCGGTGCGTGTGCCGCCGTGGTCGAAGTCACCGGCGGGGGCCAGGTAGGCCCAGTCGAGGTCGGAGGTCCGAAGCTCGTCAAGGCCCGCTGCGTGCCCCAGGTAGAAGGGCCGGTACTCGTTCGGGTAGCCGGGGTGGTCCATCAGGGCGGCGCCGGATGCGCCGGGCATGATCGAGGCGAGGCCGACCACCACCAGGCGACGTACACCTGCCGTGGTCAGGCCGGCGGCCAGGGCGCGTGCCGATGCGGTGAAGAAGTCGTGCGGCGGTACGGACAGGTCGACGGCAGCGCTGATGGCGGCGTCGTGCCCGGCGGCTGCCTGGGCGATGCTTCCGGCGTCGGTGACGTCGCCTGCCACCACCCGTACGTCGGTCAGGTCGCCGTGGTCAGCGGGGTTGCGCACCAGGGCGGTGACCTGGTGGCCGCGTCGTCGCGCCTCGGCGACGGCCTGCCGTCCGGCCCGACCGCCCGCGCCGAAGACCACGATCCTCATGGGTCACGCCTCTCACCAGAGGCCGGAGCCCGTGCGCCCGGCCGGTGTGCCGACGCTATCGAGGGTCGTGGTTACCACCGGGATACCAGTTATCGTTTGGTGATGAGGCAACCTCTGCCCGCCGACATGTTCGACGAGCTGTGCCCGTCCTCGCTCACCCCGATCCGATTCGGCGACAAATGGGCGGCGCTGATCGTCCGCTGTCTTGAGCAGGGGCCTCGTCGGTTCTCCGAGCTGCGCGTGCCGCTGCGCCGCGTCACCCCCAAGGTGCTCACCCAGTCGCTGCGTTCCCTCGAACGGGACGGGCTGGTCAAGCGCACCGTCCTGGCCGAGGCCACCCGGCACGTGGAGTACGAGCTGACGCCGGTGGGCCGCAGCATGCTCGAACCGATCGCGGTTGCCTGCGCCTGGACCGAGCAGCATTGGGACCAGTTGCTCGACGCCCGAGAGTCGTACGACAACGCCACCCGGCGCAACCGCGCTGGGTGACCCCGCGTGCCACCGGCGTGGCACAGGACCAGGAATGCGTGGTCGACCTCGGCCCGGAGAGCCGTTGGCAGAGCACCACGGCGACACGGATGCTTCTCACGTTCGTGGCAGGATCTGCCAGGTGCAGGTCAGGATGCTTGGTCCATTCGAGGTTCGCGCGGACGTCGGCACCGTCATCGACGTGCCGGGCGCGCGGCTGCGCGGGCTGCTGACCGCCCTCGCGCTCAACCCGGGTCGCGTGGTCCCGAAGGGGACCCTCGTCGACTGGATCTGGGGTGAACATCCGCCCTCCGATGCGGCAAACGCCCTGCACCGCCTGGTTTCCCGGTTGCGGAAGGCGCTGCCGGAGGGGTCGATCGAGGGGCAGGCGGACGGCTACCGGTTGATCGTCGAACCCGATGACGTGGACGCCGTACGGTTCGAACGGCTCGTCGGCCTGGCTCGCGATGACGAGGGCGCGCAGCGGGGACGGCGGCTGCGCGAGGCCCTCGATCTGTGGCGCGGTGCGGCGATGCAGGACGTCGGCCTGGCCGACAGCGCGGCGCTCGACGCGGCGGTCACCCGGTTCGACAGGCTGCGGCTGACCGCCCTCGAGGATCGCTTCGACGTGGAGGTCGGCGTCGGCCACGGTCCGGAGTTGATCGCGGAGCTGACCGATCTGGTGGCCGCGCACCCGGTACGGGAGCGGCTGGTCCTCTCGTTGATGCGGGCGCTCGCCGCGAGCGGCCGAGACAACGAGGCGCTGCTCGTGTATCAGCGCACGAGTGCGGCGCTGGCCGACGCGCTGGGCGTCGACCCCTCGCCGGAACTCTCGGCGTTGCACGTCGCGCTCCTGCGGGGTGAGGTGCAGCAGCGGCGCGAGGAGCACCGGAAGACCAACCTTCGTGCCGAGTTGAGCAGCTTCGTCGGCAAGGACGAGGCCGTCGCCGAGGTCGGCGCGCTCGTCGCCGAGCACCGGCTCACGACCCTGATCGGGCCGGGTGGCTCCGGGAAGACCCGGTTGGCCACCGAAACCGCGCGCAGAATGCTCGACGACCTGCCGGACGGCGCCTGGCTCGTCGAGTTCGCCGCCATCGGTGCGGACGGTGACGTGGTGCAGGCGACGCTCGCGGGGCTCGGACTCCGGGACGCCCTGCTCGGTGAGCCACCGAGCATGGAGTTGATCGACCGGCTCGTCGCCGCGATCCGCGAGCGGGAGGCGTTGCTGATCCTGGACAACTGCGAGCACGTCATCGAGCCGGCGGCGGTGCTCGCGGACCGGCTGCTCGGGGAGTGTCGGCGGCTGCGGATCATCGCGACGAGCAGGGAACCGCTCGGCATCACCGGCGAGGCGCTCTGGCCGGTCGCGCCGCTGGCCCTGCCGGACGTCGATGCCGGCCCCGGTGAGATCGAGACCTCTCCCGCTGTCCGGTTGCTGCGGGACCGAGCGGGCGCGGTGCGCAGGGATCTGGCGGTCGACGATCTCACGCTGTCCACGATGGCGCGGATCTGTCGGGCGCTGGACGGGATGCCGCTGGCCATCGAACTGGCCGCCGCCAGGTTGCGCACCATGTCCATCGACCAGCTCGCCAGGCGGCTCGACGACCGGTTCCGCCTGCTGACCGGCGGCAGCCGTACCGCGTTGCCCCGGCACCGGACGCTGCGCGCGGTGGTCGACTGGAGTTGGGAGCTGCTGACCGACGCGGAGCGGGCGGTCCTGCGCCGGCTCTCGGTGTTCTCGGGCGGGGCGAGCCTGGAAGCGGCCGAACGGGTCTGCGCCGGCGACGAGGTCGAGCCGGAGGATGTGCTCGAGTTGGTCACCGCACTGGCCGAGAAGTCGCTGGTGGTCGCCGAGGGCGATGAGGCTCCGCGCTACCGGATGCTCGGCACGATCAAGGAGTACGCCGCACACCGCCTCGCTGAGGCGGGGGAATCGGACCTGGCGCGCCATGCGCACCTGACGTACTTCATCGAACTGACCGCGACCGCGGAGCCGCAGCTTCGTCGCGCGGACCAGGTGACCTGGCTCGCCACTCTCGAGCTCGAACATGACAACATCGGATCCGCGATGCGCGGTGCGCTCGCCGCGGGCGAGGCGCACGCGGCCATGCGGCTGGCCGCGGGTGCCGGCTGGTACTGGTGGCTGGGTGGTCACCGGACCGAAGGCATGGAGTTGATCACGGCGGCCACCGAGACGCCTGGCGAGGTCAGCGACGAGATCCGGGCCACGGTGTACGCGCTCGTCGTGCTCTTCATCAACTCGGGACCGGGTGACGAACACCAGGCGGCGGAGTGGATCCACAAGGCGTACGAGTTCAGCCAACGTGGTAACGGCAGCCACCCGGGGACGGCGCTCGTCGTCCCGCTGGAACGCATGCTGCGAGCCCCGGACGCGATCCTGCAAGCGTGGGAACCGCTGCTGGACGACGAGGATCCCTGGGTACGCGCGCTGGCCCGGTTGCAGCTGGGCAAGATGCGGAACATCTTCGGCCAGGACGGTCGGGATGTGGAAGCGCATCTCGTGGCGGCGCTCGCCGAGTTCCGGGCACTCGGCGAACGGTTCGGGATCTCGTTCGCCCTGACCGAGTTGGCGGAGCTGATTGCCGTACGCGGGGAGTTCGCCCGTGCGTGCGAGCTCTACGAGGAGGCGACCGCGGTCGTCACCGAGGTCGGCACCGTCGAGGACATCATCCGGATGCGGTCCCGGCAGGCTCAGCTGTACTGGTTGCTCGGCGATGAGAAGTCCAGTGCGGCTGCCATGGCCGAGGCACGGCGATGCGCGGCGCGGGTCACGTGGCCCGGTGCGTTGGCCATGCTGGCCCTGTCCCAGGCGGAACTCGCTCGCTGGTGTGGCCAGGCCGAAGAGGTCGCCCACCAGGTCGGTGTCGCGACCAGCCTGTTGCGCGACGAGGCGACACAGGCGCACATCCGCGTGCTGACACACGACCTGCTCGGCTATGTCGCGGACGATCTCGAGGCGGCGCGCAGACACCATTCCCTGGCCTGCGAGGCGGCAGCCGCGACGGGGCACGCACCCTCGATCGCGCGGGTACTCGTCGGTGTCGCGGACCTGGCGCTGCGCCGTGACCAGCATGAGCTGGCCGCGCGGCTGCTCGCCGCGAGCGCCGGCGTGCGGGGACGGCAGGATCATTCCCAGCCGGATGTTCCCCGGATCGAGCGGGAAGTACGGCGCCGCCTCGGCGAAGTGAGATTCGCAGAGGCGGCGCGAGAAGGCGGTCGGACGGAGTGGAATCGGTTGGTCGCGGTCACGCTCGCTTCGTGAACGTGGAACGTGCCCACAGGTATCCGACGAGAGCGATCCCGACGCACCAGGCGAGGGCGGGGATCACGTCACCGCTGGACGGCGTGCCGTTGAGGAAGCCGCGCAGCGTTTCGATGATCGGCGTGAAGGGCTGGTATTCCGCGAACTGCCGCAGCCCGGGTCCCATCTTGTCCGCCGGGACGATCGCGCTGCTGAAGAACGGAAGCATGACCAACGGTACGGAAGCCAGCCCCGCCGTTTCCGGAGACTTCGCCGAGAGCCCCAGGGCGACCGTGAGCCAGCCGGCGGCGAAGCCGAGCAGCACGATGACGCCGAGCACGCCGAGCCAGCCGAGGAGGCTCGCCGACGGACTGAATCCGAGCAGGAAGGCCACCCCGACCAGGGCCGCGATGGCGACCAGGTTGGTCAGTACGCTGCCGACGACGTGACCGGTCAGCACCGCGCCCCGGGAGACGTGCATGACTTTGAACCGGTTGATGATGCCCTTCGTCATGTCGGAGTTCACCGCCGTCGCGGTGGCCCCCAGCCCGTAGCAGACTGCCAACAGCATCAGTCCCGGAGTGGCGTAGTCGATGTAGTCGACGCCGACGTTGAAGGCGTCGCCGAACATGTAGACGAACATCAACATGATCACGATCGGCATCAGGACCGCGTTGAACACCGAGGTCGGGTTGCGGGTGAGGTGCGTGAAGTTGCGACGCAGCATGACGATCGAGTGGGACTTGGTGCTCATTTCGCGGAAACCTCCGGGGTGCGGGTGCCCGTCAGGGCGAGGAAGACGTCATCGAGGTCCGGCGTCTGCACGGAGAACCCTTCGGCGCTGATCGCGTACTCGTCGAGCCGGTCCAGCAGGGCCCGCAGCGAGGCGGTTCCGCCGTCACTGGGTACCCGCAGGGTCAGCGCCTCGTCGTCCCGGGTGGCGTCGCCGAGCACCCGGGCGGCGGTGTCGAGTTCGGCGACGGTGGTGAAGCGGAGTCGGACGTGGGTGCCGGGGATCTGGCGCTTGAGCTCGTCGGGCGTGCCCTGGGCGACAACGCGCCCCTGGTCGAGGACGGCGATCCGGTCGGCGAGCTGGTCGGCTTCCTCGAGGTACTGGGTCGTGAGGAAGATCGTCACACCGTCGGCCACCAGGTCCCGGATGATCGACCACATCGTGCGGCGGCTGCGCGGATCAAGGCCCGTCGTCGGCTCGTCGAGGAAGATGATCCGCGGCTCGCCGACGAGCGTCATCGCCAGGTCCAGCTTGCGGCGCATACCGCCGGAATAGGTCGACACCGGCTTCTGCGCGGACTCCGTCAGATCGAACCGCTCCAGCAGTTCCGTGACGACCCTCCTGCCGTCCTTGGCGGGCACCTGGCTCAGGTCCACCATCAGTTGCAGGTTCTCGCGTCCGGTCAGCAGCTCGTCCACGGCCGCGAACTGACCGGTGACCCCGATCGCGGCGCGTACCGCCTTGGCCTGGGTGGCGGCGTCGTGTCCGGCGACGCGTACGGTCCCGCCGTCGGCCTTCACCAGTGTGGTCAGCACGTTCACTGTCGTCGTCTTGCCCGCCCCGTTCGGGCCGAGCAGGGAGAAGATCGTGCCCGCGGGGACATCCAGATCGATGCCGTCGAGCACGACCTTGTCCTTGTAGGCCTTTCGCAGCCCGGAGACCGCAATCGCTGAACTCGTCATGTGGCTACCATCGGCGGCCGGCCTGTCACCGCCCTGACGCGACCGTGACACGGCCACTGACACGGTGTCCCACCTCGTCCCGCCCCGCGACTTCGAACAGGACTGCAACGGATCCACCGCGACCGGCAATAGTCAGGTGTGACGAGCCAGATACAACCGTCCGACCAGGATCTGTGGTCGACCATCGCGGCCGGTGACGAGGTCGCCTTCGGCCGGCTCTTCGACAGGTACGCCCGGGCGGTCTACAACCACGTGTTCCGGCTCACCGGCTCGTGGGCGCTCGCTGAGGACGTCACGCAGGCGACCTTCCTGGTCGCGTGGCGTAGACGCGGCGAAGCGGCGGTCCTGGTGGACGGGTCGGCGTTGCCGTGGCTGCTGGTGGTCGCCACCAATACGACCCGTACCGAGTGGCGCTCGGCCCGCCGGTGGTTGGCGGCCCTGCGGAGGTTGCCACCGGAGCGGGAGGCGACCACGGACCCGGCCGGCGACATCGTCGCGCGGCTCGATGACGAACGGCAGATGACCGACGTCTTGGCGGTGGTCCGCCGATTACCTCGCGCGGAACGCGAGGCGGTGGCCCTGTGTCTGTGGTCCGGCGTGCCGTACGGCGAGGCGGCGACGGTCCTCGGCATCAGCGAGGGCGCGCTCCGTTCGCGCGTGAGTCGTGCACGGGCTCGGCTGGCACGGATGGTTACCGACGGCAACAAGGAGGAACGATGAAGGAGATTCTCGACCCGCCCGCCGAGCGCGATCTGCCGCCGGGCAGGGCGGTGCGGATGCGAGCGGACCTGATGACGTCGATCCGCCGGCCTCGACGCCGCAGGGCGGTGCGACTCGGGATCGCCACCGTGGCGACGGCTGCCGCGGTGGTGGTCGGGGTGGCGACGGTGCCGAGGGGAGACGAGGTGCGGCATCTGGCGATGGGTTCGGGTGAGCTGTCCCCGACGCTGCACCGGGCGGTGGAGAAGTGCCTGGAGTGGAACGGGCAGATGGAGCGGATTCCACTGTCAATAGACGATCTGGCCGTGGCCGCCGAACAGGACCACGACGGCGTGGCGCTGTTCATCACGGACACCGGCTATTTCACCTGCAATGTCTCGATGCGGCCGGGTGAGGAGATCAGTGGGGGTGCCACCGGTGAACGCGTCTGGCCGCAACGGGCCTGGTTGCCTGGCTCGATCCAGCGGCTCCTGCTCATGTCGACCGAAGTCGACGGGGGCGACGTCGCGGTGAGCGGCCGGGTCGCCGCTCGGGTGCAACGGCTGGTGCTGGAACACGGCGACGGGCAGACGACCACGGCGCGCTTGGCGCACGGGGTGTTCGGCCTGCTCACCGATCACGCAGAGGTCACCAGGGACGCCGAGTTGGTCAGCTATGACAGCACCGGGGCCGAGATCGACCGCCGTCCGCTGTTTCCGCCGTCCGACGAGTCAGACCACTGTTACGTGGACCCCGCCGGCACCATCGTCTACGGCAAGCCGGGAACGGACTGCCGACCCGCCGAGCCCTGGGGGCGATAGGCGAGCCCGGTGAACCGCCGCGTCGCTATCGGGCGTTCACCGGGATCAGCAGGTCGATCTCGTCGCGCCGGCGGTAGAACTCGATGCTGGGACGCGTCGAGTCGTGGTCGGCGACCTGCTTCAGCTCCGCGTACCGGGTGGGGATGTGCGAGTAGACCGCGGGCGGCTCGCCCCGCACGGTCGTCGACAGGTAGTGACCCCCGGGGATCGACCCGGACTCAAGCCCGTTCAGCGCGGCAACGTCGTCGTCCTGGACCTGCACACAGACCCGGTATGACCCGTCGGGCGGGCCGAAGACCCCGAAGAACTTCCGCCCGTGGAGTGACCCGACGATCGCCTCCAGGCGATCCCACGCCTCGGTGATCGCGTCCTGTTCGTCGGCGGTCGAGATGAACAGGACGGGTGTCTCCTGGCGCTCGACGCGCCGGGTGATCGGATCCGGTGCGGGCATCGACGCATTCATGGCCGGCAACCTATGCCACCCGTACGACAGGTCACTGCTCGTGCCCGCCCGATGGTGAGGCACCGCCCGACTGTTGGTGGCGTTGGAGGAGTTCCCGCAGCGCGTTGATCTCGGCAGTCAACGCGGCCTGCCCCTGCTCGGTGATCCTGATCCAGGTCTTGGGCCTGCGTCCGTGGTAGCCCCTCTCGATGTGGATCAGGTCGGCCTCTTCCAGCACGGCGAGGTGTCGGGAGAGGTTGCCTGCGGTGAGTTCGAGTGCCTCGCGCAGGTAGGCGACCTCCACCTGCTCGGCCTCGGCGGCGATGGTGAGGATGCCGAGCCGGTTGCGCTGGTGGACGGTGTCGCTGAGCCCGTTGGTCGGGTGCCCGCCGGGGCCGGTGCCGGTGCTCATGTCGACCTCTTACCCGTGGTGAAAAGAGCGATGATGCCACCGACGAGCAGGATCGGCGCCGGCAGCAGGGCCGCCAGCAGGACGCTGTAGCGGTTCAGGTCACCCGGCTGGAAGTCCGCGGTCTGGAAGTAGACGTTCACCAGGACGACCGCGGCGACGTAGCAGACGGTCACGACCGTCAGCCCGCGACTGCGTTCCAGTCGGGCCAGGACCAGCAGACCCACCGCGATGACCAGATGCGGAAACATGCCGCGATTGGAGACGCCCAACAGTGGTGTGGTCACCCAGCTGGTCGCGCTCGACACCGAGTTCGCCGAGTTGAGCAACAGGAACCGCAGCACGATCGGCAGCACCAGCCCGCCCAGCGTGCCGATGATGCCGGCCAGGACGTACGTCCGGGTCGGGGTCCGTACGCCCACCCGCGCGCCGTGCCATCGGTACCACCCGAGGGTGAGCAGGTAGCCGCCGACGAGTGCCACCAACCAGTACCACCCGAGGCCCGCCGAGCGTTCGAGGAAGTCCCCACCGAGGCCGGTCAGCGCGGGATTGTCCTGCGGCCCGCGCATGGCGAGCGGGTCGGCCGACTCCACGTACAGGGGTGCCGCTGCCGCGATCAGGAGACCGAACAGCAGGAGCGGCAACCAGTAGGCGTGCCGGGCGACCCGGGCGCGCCGGCGGAGCGCGGCCACCGTCGCGAGGAGTTCCGCGGGGTTGTCTCTGCTGTTCGGCGCGGTGCTCGATTGCTCCGACACGGTGACCTCCAGGCCGCTTGGCGCTGCTGCATCACCAATAGGTTTGCATCGCAAACCATTTTGCGCAAGAAGGCCACCGAACAACGCCATCCACCGGTATCGACAGTGGTGGTTCCACCGGAGCCTCGGCGCGGCTAGGGTCCGGCGTGGAGGTGGTCCGTGTTCACCGAAGCCTTTCCGATCGTGACGACACCTGACCTGCCACGACTGATCGGGTTCTACCGGGACGTGGTCGGCTTCGAGCTGACGTACCGGTTCCCCGCCGACGGCGTTCCGGAGTTCGTCGCCCTCCGCCTGGGCAACAGCGAGCTCGGCCTGGCCGCCAACCCGGAGGCTGGCGGGCCGGCCGATGCGAACCGCTGGGAGTTGTGCGTCTACGCCGATGACTGCGACGCCGCCGTGACCGCTCTGCGCTCGGCCGGCGCGACGGTCGTCGAGGAGCCGGTCGACCAACCGTGGGGTGAGCGGTCCGCCCGGGTCACCGACCCCGACGGCAACCGCATGCTGGTGCTGTCCCGCCTGTCCTAGGATCGGCTGCCGTCACCGTCGCCAGAACAGCAGGTGGGTGACCCCGCTCGGGCTGGGCACCGACTCACGGTGGAAGCGGTCGAGAAGGTCGTCCGGGCTGTCCCACAACCGCTCGCCCCGGTCGAGATCGACGGGCGCGACCACGATGTGCATCGTGTCGACCAGGTCGGCCTCGATGAACTGGCGGATGGTGTCGACCCCACCACCGAGGCGTACGTCCCGACCGTCGGCTGCCTGTTTCGCCTGGGCCAGGGCCTCGGCCGGGCTGGCGTCGAGGAAGTGGAACGTGGTGTCGGAGAGGCTGAACGACGGGCGCTCGTGGTGGGTGAGCACGAAGACCGGCGTGTGGAACGGCGGGTTGTCGCCCCACCAGCCCTGCCAGTCATGGTTCTCCCAGGGGCCACGCTGGGGGCCGAACTTGTTGCGACCCATGATCTCCGCGCCGATGTTGCACTCGGCGTCGCGGGTCAGGTAGTCGTCCAGGCCGCGAGTGCCGCCCGGCTCGGTGCGATACACGAAGCTGGCGGTGGCGGCCCGCCAGGAGAACAGCGGGGTGGGGTCCGCGTGGCCGAAGGGCCGTTCCAGGCTCTGTCCCTCTCCGGTGCCGAATCCGTCCCGCGAAACGTTGAAGCACTGCACCCGCAGCAGCTGCGGCATGGCCATCTCCTCTCGGTTCGACGTGTCGGATTCAGTTGGTGGTCGCCGTCGGGCCACCGCCGCTGCCCCGATCGTCGAGCACGAGGGGCGCCCGACCGTTCACCTCGTACCGGATGTGGGTGACCTGCGGCGTGTGGATGACCCGGGTCGGCGTCAGCTCGATCGCCTCCTTCTCGCCGAGGTCGAGGTCCGCGTCGAACAGCCGGAGTCCGGTGCCGAGAACGACGGGTACGACGTGCAGCTCCAACTCGTCGAGCAGGCCGGCCCTGAGCACCTGCCGCACCAGGGCGCCGCCTCCGGCCACGGCGACGTTCTTACCGCCGGCCGCGGCGCGCGCCTGCTCGACGGCGCTGGCCACGCCCTCGGTGACGTAGGTGAAGCTGGTGCCTCCGCCGCGCAGCAGAGTCGGACGGGGGCGGTGCGTGACGACGAAGACCGGCGCGCGAAACGGCGGCTCCTCGCCCCACGGCACCTCACCGCCGTCGGCCATCCGGCGCCCCATCACGTACGCCCCGGCGGCCCCGAACGACTCGGCGACGACCTCGGAGTTGGCGTCCCGCTCCCCGCCGGCGAAGCCCTGTCGTTCACGCCACGCCGCGACCTCGGTCGCCCAGCGGGTCACCCGGAAGAACCCGGCGCTCTCCGCCGAGTCCATCCAGTTGCCGTTCCCGTCGAACTGGGGGCCGGCGTAGAAGCCGTCCATCGACACGGACAGTTGTGCGGTCACCTTCGTCATCGCGCCTGGTCCTCTCCTCGGCTGACACCTCGACCCGGGTGTCGCTCCCCGAGGGGTCGGAGCCGAACGCCGGCGCCCTACCGAGCCGAAGTGTGACGCGCGTCACCTGTTGCTCCGGCCGGGACGGCTACGACCTGCGGTTGCGGATCGCCGCCTCGATCCGCAGACCGAGGCCGGTCAGGATGAGGAAGGTGGCGAGGATGTGCGGATCAAGCCCGCTGTAGTCGGACGCCATGGTGATGAGCGAGATCATGAACCCGGCAACCAGCGACACCGTGCCGAGTGCTCGTACGGTCTCGACCCGCTGCGCCGGTAGGTCCACGCCGGAACGGTAGCGGGAACCAGCGCCGCGCGGTGCCCTGCGCGGTCGACGTCGGTGACCTCCTCGGCAGCACTCGACACATCGGGCAGGCTTGGCTAGCCCTCGAGTTGCCGGTTCAGCAAGGTGCCCGAGGGGGCGTAGCCGTGGCGGCGGTAGAAGCGCACCGCACCGTCGTTGCGGTGGTGGATGCCCGCCGACAGGCTGGTGATCCCGTTCTCGGCCGCCCATCGGCCGGCAGCGTCGACCAGGGCCGAACCGACCCCGCGTCCCCGGGCCGTGCCGGACACCACCGTGTGGATCTGTGCCGACGGCTCGGGACGCAGGATCTGGTGCGCCGGCGGCTCGGGCAGGCGCAGCAGCTCGACCATTCCGACCACCTGCCCGTCCAACTCCGCGACGAGAATCGCGTCCCCGCCAGCCCCCTTGGTCAGCACTGCCGTGAAATGGTGGGCGACCGCCTCGCGCTGCGGCAGCCGGTAGACGTCGGGGGCCAGGGAGAGGTGAGCTTCGGCGTTCGCCAGGCGCAGATCCACGAGTGCCGGCACATCTGACAGTCCCGCCGGTCGTACCGTCGGCCCGATCCTCCGCATCACCACGATGTTAGGGCAGCTCCGGCGGGCACGACTAGGCTGGTGATCATGAGGATTGGCATCGTGATTCTGCCCGACCAGCGGTGGGCGGAGTCGCGGCATCGCTGGCGGCAGGTTGAGGAGTGGGGCTTCGACCACGCCTGGACGTACGACCACCTGGGCTGGCGGG
The DNA here is from genome assembly GCF_040686315.1 of Micromonospora sp. NPDC085948. Taxonomy (NCBI): domain Bacteria; kingdom Bacillati; phylum Actinomycetota; class Actinomycetes; order Micromonosporales; family Micromonosporaceae; genus Micromonospora; species Micromonospora sp. NPDC085948. Next base: position 341,256 of record NZ_JBFBJW010000004.1, read on the forward strand.
ACCTTGTCGACGGCCCGTGGTTCGACTCGATGGCCACGCTGACCGCCGCCGCCACGGTGACCTCCCGCATCCGGCTGGGCACCCTCGTCGCGTCGCCGAACTTCCGGCACCCGGCCGCGTTCGTCCGGCAGATCACCACCGTGGATGACGTCTCCGCTGGTCGGTTGGTCCTCGGCCTCGGCGCGGGCGGCATCGGTTTCGACTCGGCGGTGCTGGGCGGCGAGACGCTGCCGCCGCGCCAGCGGGTCGAACGGTTCGCCGAGTTCACCGAGCTGCTGGATCTGATCCTCCGCGAGGACGGCACCACCTGGCGTGGTGACTGGTTCGCCGCCGTGGACGCCCGCAACAACCCCGCCTGCGTTCAGCAGCCCCGGGTGCCGTTCGTGGTGGCCGCCAACGGGCCACGGTCGATGCGGCTGGTGGCCCGCTTCGGCCAGGGCTGGGTGACCACCGGCACCGGTGACGACAACGACCTGGCCGGCTGGTGGGACAGCGTGGCCGCCCTGTCCGCGCGGATGGACCGGACGTTGGACGAGGCCGGCCGCGATCCGGCAACCCTGGACCGTTATCTCTCGCTGGACGCCGCACCGGTCTTCTCGCTCAGCAGCGCGCAGTTCTTCGCCGATCAGGTCGGCCGGGCCGCCGACCTCGGCTTCACCGACGTGGTGGCGCACTGGCCGCGGGCCAGCAGTTGGTACGCGGGCGACGAGGCCGTCCTGGCGGACGTGGCGACCCGACTGCTCCCGCAGTTGCGCGGCTGAACACGCATCCCCGGTAGGGACCGCGCCGCCGCCGCGACCGGCTCAGGTGCCGAGGTCGCCGCTGGCCACGCCGCCCTCCCCGCCGGAGACCAGCCGCAGGCGGATGCAGACGATCGGGGTGTCGTCATCGACCGGGGTGCCAAGCCGCGCCCAGTAGGCCGAGTGCCCGGCCCGCCACTCCTCGATCGACCGGTCACCCTCGCCCTCGGAGTGGGCGAAGTCCCAGGACACGTCCGCGAAGCGGACCACCTCCAGCCCGGTGACCTCCACCACGCCGGCCAGCGCGTCGTCGTCGTCGACAAGCGCCAGCCGTTCGCCGACGTGCTCCAACTCCTCGCCTTCTTCCGCGTAGTAGGCGAGCCGTCCGGCCGTCGCGGTCTTCACGCCGGCGAGTACCAGGGTGTTGAGGGTCGCCCGCAGCTCACCGGGAGTGCCGAGGGCGAGGGTGCGCAGTCCACCGATCCGAGGCCACATCCTGCCGAGGCTAGGCCAGTGCGCCCCGTACCGCCGCCGCAAACCGCCGTCACGTGGGCAGATCGGCCGCGTTGATCAGGCCGGTGACGCGCAGCTCAGCCGCGACCTCCGGTGGGCAGTCGACCGCCACCACGGCGGTGCCCAGCACCTCGGCGCCGCGTGCGGCACAGATGTCGTACAGGGCGTGGAGTTGAGCGCCGGTACGCACCCAGTCGTCGACCACCAGGACCCGGTCGCCGGGGCCGAGGTGTCGGTCCCGTACGGCCAGGTCGACTCGCCGGCCCCGGTAGTCCGGCGGGCTCTGCGCCCAGGTGAGCGGCCCGGCCGGCAACCGCCCGTCGGCGGGCTTGTGGGCGGCCACGAAGCCGACCCCGAGGGCGGTGGCGGCCAACGGCCCGAGCAGCAACCCGGTGACCGCTGGGGCGAGCACCACCGTCGGCCGGGCGGAGCGGTACGGCGCGACCAGGGCCGGTCCCAGCTCCGCCAGCACCGTCGGGTCCCGCCACCAGCCGGAGATGTCGCTGACCAGGTGGCTGGTGCCCGGCCCGGGGTCGATCCACTGGAACAGGGCGGCCAGGCGTGCGGTCAGGTCGGCGGGCATCCGCTCATCCTGCGACACCCAAGGCCGGCCGGTCGGCACCCGGGCCGGCCGGCCCACCCGGGGTCGGATGATCGGCTACACGTACCTGTGCAAATACGGGCATACCACCATGATCACGTTGACGTCGGAAGTGCTTCTCTCGTTACGGTCCGACCCGGTTTGTTCAGACGACGAAAGGACCGGGCCGGTGGCAGCCAAGCACTCCCGTACCCGCATCTTCTCCTCCCCGGCGGGCATCGTGGCCACCGCGGCGGTCGGCGTCGCCCTCGCGGTCGGGGGCACGGTCGGTGCCGTTCAGCTGACCTCCGGCTCCGCTCAGTCGGGGCAGACGACCCTCGACTTCACCCCGACCACCGCGGCGAGCAGCCTCACCCCCAGTTCCCCGGCCACCTCCCCGACCGCCAGCCCTTCGCCGAGCGTGTCCGCCAGCCCGTCGGCCATCCGGTCGCAGCAGGCGGCCTCCCGGGGCAAGGCCCGTACCGCGCCGCCGAAGCCCAAGCCGACCGCGAAGAAGACCACCCCGGCGCCGAAGGTGGTGGAGAGCGGCTCGTGTGGCGCGTCGTTCTACTCCGACGGGCAGTTGACGGCCAACGGTGAGTCGTTCAACCCGAGCGCGCTGACCGCCGCGCACAAGACGCTGCCGTTCAACACCAAGGTCCGGGTGACCAACCCGGCCAACGGCAAGTCGGTCGTGGTGCGGATCAACGACCGCGGCCCGTTCATCGACGGCCGCTGCCTCGACCTCTCCCGGGCGGCGTTCGCCACCATCGCCTCGGTCGACGTGGGCGCGCTCACCGTCCGCTACGAGGTCCTCGGCTGACCGGGTCGGGTCGCGCCGATTCGGCCGGTCGACCGGGCCGGCCGGACAGAACCTTCTCGGACGACGGGTCAGGTTCATTCACCGGTTCACGTGGATCAGGCAAACTGTCAGTCGTACCCACGCGACTCCTCCAGTCGGGCCGTCGCCCGCTGAGCCCCGGATCCCGCGCCGGCCTCGGCGCGGCCCTTGTCCTGCTCGCGATCGTGTCGGCGGTGGAGGCGGCGGATGGCCGTTTCGCCCACTACGTCGCGCTGTTGTCGGCCGTACCGTTGCTGGCCGCCGCCGTGGCGTCGTGGCCGGTGGTGCTGGGTGTGGGTGTCGTGGCGACCCTGACCGGGGCCGGCTTCGCCCTGACCGAGCCGAAGATGTCAATGATCACGCCGGTCAGCGTGGTCTCGGTCGCGGTCGTCACCGGACTGGCGGTGACGGTGGCGTCGGTCCGGCAGCGGCAGGCGGAGCAGATCGTCGAGCTGACCAAGCTCGCCTCGGTGGCCCAGCAGGCGGTACTGCGTCCACTCGGGCCACAGGTCGGGACGCTCTCGGTCGCGGGACGCTACATCTCCTCCACCGCGACTGCCGAGATCGGTGGTGACCTGTACGAGGCGATCGACACGCCCTACGGCGTCCGCATGATCATCGGTGACGTGCGCGGCAAGGGCCTGGACGCGGTTCGGCTGGCGAGCATCGTTCTCGGCTCCTACCGGCACGTGGCCTACGAGCGTGCGGACCTGCGCGCCGTCGTCGCCGATCTGGACCGCGCGGTGGCCCGCAACGTCGGCGACGAGGACTTCGTGACCGCGGCGCTCGTCGAGGAGCGCGGCGGCACGCTCACCATCGTCAACTGCGGGCATCCGGCACCGCTGCTGCTGCGCCGGGGTGCGGTGATCCCGCTGGAACCGCCGGCGCCGGCACCCCCGCTCGGGTTCATGCCGGTGGTCCGCCCCCGGGTCGAGCGCCTGGAGCCGGGAGACCGGCTGCTGCTGTTCACCGACGGCCTCGGCGAGGCGCGGCGGGATGGTGAGTTCTTCCCCACCGCCGACCGCGCCTGGCGGCTGCTCGGTCACGGCACGGTCGCCGACGGGCTGGCCTCCCTGGAGACCGCCCTGGCCGAGTGGGTGCACGGCCACCTCGACGACGACATCGCCCTGGTCCTGATGGAGTACGTCGGTGCCCGTGCCGGCGCGGCGGCGGCCGTCCCGAGTTGGGAGGTCGGTGCCGCCGAGAGCTGACCGGGCTGGGTTACGGAGTTGTGTGTAATCGCTGTCACTTGGGTGATCCGCTTGTCGCTGCCTACCCGCGAGTAATACAGTCAGGGTTACTGATCGGTAACACCTGTCCGGAAGCGGGGCCAGTGAGCATGACCCACTACAAGAGCAACCTGCGGGACCTTGAGTTCAACCTGTTCGAGGTCTTCGGTGCCGACCGGTCGTTCGGCCAGGAGCCGTACTCGGATCTCGACACCGACACCGCCCGCAGCTTCCTCGCCGAGCTCGACCGCCTCGCGCGCGAGGACCTGGCCGCCAGCTACACCGACAGTGACCGCAACCCGCCGGTGTTCGACCCGGCCACGCACACCGCGCCGCTGCCGGCGTCGTTCAAGAAGTCCTACCAGGCGTTCATGGACTCCGAGTTCTGGCGGCTCGACCTCCCGCCGGCTCTGGGCGGGACGAACGCGCCGCGCGCCCTCTGGTGGGCGATGGCCGAGCTGGTGCTCGGCTCGAACGCCCCGATCTGGATGTACGCCTCCGGCCCGTCCTTCGCGCACGTGCTGCACGTCGAGGGCACCGAGCGGCAGAAGAAGTGGGCCAAGCTCTTCATCGACAAGCAGTGGGGCTCGACGATGGTCCTCACCGAGCCGGACGCCGGCTCGGACGTGGGCGCCGGCCGCGCCCGCGCGACCCAGCAGCCCGACGGCTCCTGGCACATCGAGGGCGTGAAGCGCTTCATCACCTCGGGCGAGCACGACCTGAGCGACAACATCGTGCACTACGTGCTGGCCCGTCCGGTCGGCGTGGAGGGCGTCGGTGGCCCCGGCACCAAGGGCCTGTCGCTCTTCGTGGTGCCGAAGTTCCACTTCGACGAGACCACCGGCGAGCTGGGTGAGCGCAACGGCGTCTACACCACGAACGTCGAGCACAAGATGGGCCTGAAGGTCTCCAACACCTGCGAGCTGACCTTCGGCGAGCACGGTGTACCGGCCCAGGGCTGGCTGCTGGGCGACAAGCACGACGGCATCCGGCAGATGTTCATGATCATCGAGTACGCCCGGATGTTGGTCGGCACCAAGGCCATCGCGACCCTCTCCACCGGCTACCTCAACGCCCTGGAGTACGCGAAGAGCCGGGTGCAGGGCGCCGACCTGATCCAGCAGGCGGACAAGACCGCCCCGCGGGTCACCATCACCCACCACCCGGACGTCCGCCGCTCGCTGCTGCTGCAGAAGTCGTACGCCGAGGGTCTTCGTGCCCTTGTCCTCTACACCGCCACCTGGCAGGACAAGGTCGCCATCGCCGAGGCCGCCGGCGACGAGAAGGCCACCAAGCTGGCCAAGCGGGTCAACGACCTGCTGTTGCCGCTGGTCAAGGGCGTCGGTTCGGAGCGGGCGTACGAGATGCTCGGGCACGAGGCACTACAGACCTTCGGTGGCTCCGGGTTCCTCCAGGACTACCCGCTGGAGCAGTACGTCCGCGACGCCAAGATCGACACCCTGTACGAGGGCACCACCGCCATCCAGAGCCTGGACCTGATCTTCCGCAAGATCGTCCGGGACAACGGCAAGGCGCTGATGGCGGTCGCCGGCGAGATCCAGGAGTTCATCTCCTCCGAGGCGGGCAACGGCCAGCTCAAGGAGGAACGGCAGGCGCTCGGCAAGGCGCTCGTCGAGGTGCAGACCATCCTCGGTGCGCTGACCGGCTGGCTGGGCGAGGCGCAGGGTGGCGACACCCGCGCGCTCTACAAGGTCGGGCTGAGCAGCCGGCGCTTCCTGCTCGCGATCGGCGACCTGGTGGTCGGCTGGCTGCTCCAGCGGCAGGCCGAGGTGGCGCTGAAGGCGCTGGCCGGCGAGGTCACCGTCAGTGACAAGGCGTTCTACACCGGTAAGGTGGCCGCCGCCCGTTTCTTCGCCCGCGAGGTGCTGCCCCGCATCGGCGCCGACCGACGGATCATCGAGAGCACCGACCTCGACATCATGGACCTCCCGGAGGAGGCCTTCTGACCGTGCCACGGCACGGCTGACCTTCCGGGTCGCACCACCCGGGACCGGACACACCGACGGCCGGTGGGGCGCTGCCCCGCCGGCCGTCGCCGCGTATTGGGCGGGGCCGGTCGGGTATGCCGCTGGCGTGGCGGGTAACCGTCGCGTGACCTCGAAAGGGAACGCCCAGAGCCACCGCACGGGGGAGTGCAGCGCACATGGGTGTAGGAAGCGGCATTTTTCTCATCGCGATCGGCGCGATCCTGACCTTCGCACTGAGGGCCAACGTCTGGTGGATCGACGTACGGGCGGTCGGCTGGGTGTTCATCCTGGCCGGGCTGGCCGTACTGCTGACCACGGTCTGGTTCTGGCAGGACCGACGCAAGCGGGCCCGGACCCTCATCGTGGAGGAGAACCGGCTCTCCCATCCGACGGCGATGATGCCGCCACCGCCAGACCCACCGCCACCAACCGCGCCGCCGTCCTGACGCCGGGACGTGCCCCTGAGCCACCCGTCGCTTATCGACGGGTGGCTCAGCCGCGTGCGATGTGCCGTGCCGTGATCGGAGCTCCCGCCCGCCCCAACTCCGTCCAGGCGAACCGGCCACGGTGCACCGACAGTTCGGCGGTCCGTAACCCCTCGTCGGACGCACCCTCCGGGTCGAGAAGGGCCGCGAGCAGGGAGATGCCCGGGTTGTGGGCAATCAGCAGTGCCGTGCCGGCCGCCGCGTCAACCGTACGGACCAGCGCCAACAACTCCTCCGGATGGGCGTCGTACGCACCGGGCTCGTAACGCACCGTCGGCCGGGGACCGGTCGGGCCGCCCTCCGGCGGTGTGCCGGTCATCCCCATCGCCACGCCGTGCCAGGTCTGCCGGGTACGTCTCGCCGTCGAGCAGATCACCACGTCGGGCAGCAACCCGTGGTGCGCCAACCAGGCGCCAGCCGCTGCCGCGTCCGCGGTCCCGCGGGCACTGAGCGGGCGCTGGGCATCATCGGCCGCGTCACTCCCCTGCTCGGCCTTCGCGTGCCGGAGCAACACAAGTGTCCGCGTCTCGGAGTCGGCGTCCGTCATGCCCCCAGCTTGCCCGATTGGCGATCTCCGTGCCTGGGTAAGTCGATGGATGCCGCACCCCTACCGACGGCCGCGGCGCGTCGTACGCCAGGTTAGAGCCGAGGAGCGAGACATGGGCATTGGTGGCAGCATCTTCTTGATCGCGCTGGGCGCGATCCTCGCATTCGCCGTGGAAGCCGATCTGGGCTGGCTGGACCTGTCCGTGGTCGGCTGGGTGCTGATGTTGGCCGGTGTCGCCGGCCTGATCACCACTCTCTACTTCTGGAACAGCCGCCGTCGCACCGTGGTCGCCGCGCCGGTCCGCGAAGAGCGCGTGGTGGCTGACCGGGTCGTGCCGGTCCAGGACAACCAGGTCGTGCAGGAGTACCGCGAGGTGCGTCGGCCGGGCCGGCCAGTCTGATCCTCGCTCGCGAACTCCGGGGTCCCGCAGCGTCTCGGGACCCCGGCTCGCGTTTCCAGCACGATCATGGCGGCTGCCACCCGTGGCGTTTCGGCCGCGCCGTCTGGGTCAGGCGAACAGCGCGAAGTAGATCGCGATGTGGTGGCAGAGTGCCGCCAGCAGCGTGCAGGCGTGAAAGAACTCGTGGTGACCGAAGACGGTCGGCCACGGGTTGGGCCGGCGCAGCGCGTAGAAGACCGCCCCGACGCTGTAGATCGCGCCGCCGACGATCAGCAGCACCAGTGCCGCGACGCCGCCGCCGTGCAGGATGTCCGGCAACATGGCCACGGCCACCCAGCCCAGCGCCAGGTAGAGCGGCGCGGACACCCAGCGTGGCGCGTGCGGCCACACCACCTTGACTGCCACACCGGCCAGCGCGCCGCCCCAGACCAGGGCCAGCATCACCGTGGCCGGCCGGGGCGTGAGCAGCATCGTGCAGAGGGGTGTGTACGTGCCGGCGATGAACACGAAGATCATCGAATGGTCCATCCGGCGCATGACCTGGTAGCCGCGCTCCGACCACACCCGACGGTGGTAGAGCGCGCTGGTGCCGAAGAGCCCGCACACCGTGACGCTGTAGATCAGGCAGCTGACCAGGGGTGCCCACCCCGGCCGGGTCGCGGCGATCGAGCACAGCACGACGCCGCAGATCAGGGCCACGAAGAAGGCGTACGTGTGCAGCCAGCCGCGCATCCGGGGCTTACCGATGTCGACCGGCTTCAGGCGAAGCGGGGCGGAGGTACTCACGCAGTCAGGTTACGGCACCGTAGGTTACTTGCAAGTAGTGGTGTTGGTGACGCCCGGCACCGTCCTCGTGAACTCCGTACCGGCACGACATCGGCGAAGATGAGCGGATGCGGATCCGACAGGTCGGGGCGCACGCCCTGCTACTCGACTGCACCGCCCCCGCCGACACGTCCGAAGCCGCGCTCGTGGAAGCGTGGCGCGCCGAGCTGTGGCGGCGTCGGGAGCGGGGTGACCTGACCGCCGTGGAGATCGTGCCAGCGGCCAGCACGATCCTGCTCGACGGGCTGCCCGACCCGACCGCCGCGGCCGAGCAGCTGACCCGATGGGCATCCGGCGTCGCCGCCGCGACCGCCGGCCCCGACCACGCCGATGGCGAAGCCGGAGACCACGACGCCCCTGCGGACGACCGAGCCGACGACGCGGCGGACGTGGTCGTACCGGTCACCTTCGACGGGCCGGACCTGCCGGTGGTGGCCGAGCACTGGGGCGGGGACGTGCCCGCCGTGCTGCGCCGGCTGACCGGCACCCGGTTCCGGGTCGCGTTCTGCGGCTTCGCCCCCGGGTTCCCCTACCTGACCGGGCTGCCCGCCGAGCTGGCGTTGCCCCGGCTGGCCACCCCCCGCCCCCGGGTGCCGCCCGGGTCGGTCGCCCTGGCGGGCCCGTACGCCGGCATCTACCCCAGCGCGTCCCCCGGAGGTTGGCTACTGGTCGGCCGGACCGAGCTGGTCCTCTTCGACGTGGACGCCGACTCGCCGGCCCGACTCGGACCGGGTGCCCGGGTGCGGATGGTGGCGGCATGACCCGTCCGGCCGCCGTCGAGGTCCTACGCGCCGGCGCGCTCACCACCGTGCAGGACCTGGGCCGGCCCGGTTGGGCGCACCTGGGCGTACCCCGCTCCGGCGCCCTCGACCCGGCTGCTCTGCGGCTGGCCAATCGGCTGGTCGGCAACCCGGAGCACGCCGCCGGCCTGGAGGTCACCCTGTCCGGCTGCACGCTGCGGCTGACCCGGGCCACCACGGTGGCGGTCACCGGGGCCGAGGTGACGGTCCGGGCGGGCGATCGGCCCGGTGACACCGGACGACCGCTCACCGTGCCGGCCGGGACGGTGCTGCGGATCGGCCCGGCCCGTCGGGGCGTACGGAGTTGGTTGGCGGTGGCGGGTGGCATCGACGTGTCGCCGGTGCTCGGCAGTCGGGCCACCGACACCCTGTCCGGGCTCGGCCCGGCTCCCTTGCGCGACGGCGACCGGCTGCCCCTCGGCGAGCCGCATGGCCCACCCGCGCCGGTGGACCTGACCGTCTGCTCCGCGGCGGAGTCGGAGCTGCACCTGATGGTGGGTCCCGGTCCTCGGGAGGACTGGTTCACGCCTACCGCGTTCGACCGGCTGTTCGGCACCTCGTACACCGTCAGTCCGGTGAGCAACCGGGTCGGCGCGCGGCTTGCCGGCGCCACCCTGCCCCGCGCGGTGGCCGGCGAACTGCCAAGCGAGGGCATCGTGCTCGGCGCGGTGCAGGTGCCCGCGAACGGACAGCCGCTGATCTTCCTCGCCGACCATCCGACCACCGGCGGATACCCCGTCATCGGGGTGGTCACCGACGTGACCCCGCTCGCGCAGGCCCGGCCAGGTACTACCGTCAGATTTCATGGACCTCAACGCTGACCTGGGCGAGGGATTCGGCATCTGGCGTCTCGGCGACGACGAGGCGCTGCTGAGCCTCGTCACCTCCGCCAACGTCGCCTGCGGCTTCCACGGTGGCGACCCGTCCACCATGCGGCGGGTCTGCGAGGGCGCCGCGCGACGCGGGGTCGCGGTGGGCGCGCAGGTCGGCTACCGGGACCTGGCCGGCTTCGGTCGACGGCACATCGCGTACGACTTCGCCGAGCTGCGCGACGAGGTGACCTACCAGATGGGGGCGCTGGACGCGTTCTGCCGGCTGTTCGGCACCCGGGTCCGCTACCTCAAACCGCACGGCGCGCTCTACCACGCGGCCAGCACCAACGAGTCCCAGGCGGCGGCGGTGGTCGCGGCGGTCACCGGCTACGACCCTGAGCTGCCCATCCTCTGCCTACCCGGCTCGATGCTCGCCCAACTCGCCGTCGGCGCGGGCCTGCCGGTCGTCGCGGAGGCCTTCGCCGACCGTGCCTACCTGCCCAACGGGGCGCTGGTGCCGCGCGGCACACCCGGCGCGGTCATCACCGACCCGGAGCAGGTGGCCGAACGCGCGGCGCGGATGGCCACCGAACGGATCGTGGTGGCGGTGGACGGCACCGTCATTCCCTGCTCGGTCGATTCGATCTGCGTGCACGGCGACACCCCGGGAGCGGTCTCCGCCGCCGAACTGGTCCGGGCCAGCCTGATCGACGCCGACATCACCCTGGCACCCTTCGCGTGAGATCGGAGGGGTCCGGGCGGACCCCTCCGATCACCTCAGGCGTCCAGGCCGCGCAGCACCAGCGGCAGGCGGGTCACGGCGCCGTCGACGACCCGCACCGGTACGCCCCAGTCCTGCCGGGTCAGGTGACACGCCGCGTGTTCGACGTCCGCGTCGCAGGTCGCCGCCTGGGCGGTCACCTGGAGCACCCCGGCGGTGACGTCGCCGTTGAGCACCAGCCGACGGGTCAGCTCGGTGCCCGTGCCGGCACCATCCACCAGCAGCTCCGGCGGTGACGCGGAGACCACCAACCGGGTCGACGGCCCGAACGTCTCGTCCAGCTTCTGCCCCGGCGCCGGGGTGAAGACGATGTCCAGGGTGACCTCACCGGCCGCGACGTCGGTCGGCTTGCGCTCGGTGCGGTGCCGGGGACCGTCGACCGTGCTGGCACCCGCCGCCGACAGGGCACCCGGGGCGAGCCGGGTCAGCCGGTGGGCGGCGGACTCCACCACCAGCACCTCGCCGGCCGGGCTGAGCACCAGGTCGCTCGGCTCCGCCAACCCGTCCGCCACGGTGGAGACCTGGTTGGTGGCCGGGTCGAAGCGACGAACCGCGCCGTTGTACGTGTCCGCGATCAGCACCGAGCCGTCCGGCAACGCGCACACACCCAGCGGGTGTTGCAGCAGCGCCGACTCCGCCGGACCGTCCACGTGCCCGAAGTCGAACAGGCCCTGCCCGACGGCGGTGCCCAGCACGCCGTTTTCCACGTACCGGAGGGCGCTGGTCTCGCTGTCGGCGATCCAGAGCCGGGCGCCGTCGGTGGAGACGGACAGCCCCGACGGCTGCGCCATCCACGCCTCGGCCAACGGGCCGTCCCGCAGCGCCTCGACCGTGGTGCCGGCGTACATGCCCGCGGTCCGCTTGATCGGGTCGAACCACCAGAGCTGGTGGATGCCGGCCATCGCGATGATCAGTTTGTCGTCGTACCAGGCCAGATCCCACGGGGAGGAGAGATCCACCGCGAGCGCGTCGTGGGCGTGGTCGTCGACCTCGGCACGCCACTGCCGGCCGCTGCCGGCCACGGTGACCACCTCGCCGGACTCCAGCCGTACGCCCCGCAGCAGGTGGTTGACCGTGTCGGCCACCACCAGGTCGTAGCCGGCGACCTCGGCGACATGGGTGGGCAGCAGGCACACCCCCTGCGGCTCGGAGAACGTCGCCGCGGCACCCGGCCCGTCGGCCCGGCCCCGCTCGCCCGAGCCGATCCGGCGCACCGGCGTCTCGCCGTCCGGGGCCACCTCGACCAGGGAGTGCCGGGCCGAGTCCGAGACCAGCAGGTTGCCGTTCGGCAGCAGCACCGCCTTACCCGGAAAGCGCAGCGCCGTCTCCGGGGCCGGCGGCGGAACGTACGGCCCGTCACCCCGGTGCAGGGTGCCCTTGGCCTCGTGGGTGGCGACCAGCTCGTCGATCAACCGGGCCAACCCCTCGGCGTGACCCTCGCCCGCCATGGTGGCCACCACGTAACCCTCGGGGTCGATCACCGACAGGGTCGGCCAGGCGCGGGCCGCGTACTGCTGCCACATGTCCATGTCCGGATCGTCGAGAACGGGGTGGTGCACCCCGTACCGCTCGACGGCCGCGACGAGCGCGTCGGCGTCCTTCTCGTGCTCGAACTTCGGCGAGTGCACACCGATCACGACGAGCACGTCGCCGTACTTCTCCTCCAGCGGGCGCAGCTCATCCAGCACGTGGAGGCAGTTGATGCAGCAGAACGTCCAAAAGTCCGCGATCACGATCTTGCCGCGAAGGTCCTGCAAGGTCAGGTTCCGTCCGCCCGTGTTGAGCCACTGGCGGCCCCGCAGCTCGGGCGCACGTACACGCGCTGTCGTTCCCATGCCTGTCAGCCTGCCACGCCCCGGTCCCGACCGCCGTGACCCGGACGACAGACCGCGTCGTCGTCGCGAGGGTACGACGACGGCGGGGTCACGGTTGCCCGTGACCCCGCCGACGGTGGAGTTACTTCGCGGCCGGCTTGAGGCAGAGCACCCGGTTGGCACCGCTACCCGGCAGCACCACGTGCGGCTGCGTCGTGTCGGTGCACTTCTCCTTCGCATCCACCTTGGAGACGACGCTGAAGGAGCCCGCCTCGCCGCAGGTCGCCGCCGAGGCGCCACCCTGACCGGACTGCTTCACGCAGCTGCCGACCGCCGGGTCGAAGGCCGGTGGATCGTCCTCGCCGACCTTCCCGAGGAGCAGCAGCAGGCCGAGCGGCACCGCCAGGATGAGCACCGCGGCGATCAGTACGGCGGACAGCACCCGACCGTTGCGTACCTTCGGCGTCGGCAGCTCCGCCTTGGGCTCCTCGGCGTCCGGCTTGAACGCGTCGAACCGACCGTGATCCGACTTACCGGGCTCCTGGCCCCAGGACGGCACGGGCTGCTGCGGTGGCGGGAAGGCCGGCGGGAAGCTGTTGCCCGGCCCCGAGTCGATGGCCGGCCCGCCGAAGCCCTGGCCGCCGGAGCCCGGTCCGCCGAAGTTCGGCGCGCCGTAGGTCGAGGCGCCGCCGACCGCGGCAGTGCCGGCGGCTGGCGAACCGGGGCCGCCGAACTGGTCGGCCGGGCGCTCGGCACCGCCGTGCGGCCGCGTGCCGTTCACCGGCCGGTTGTTGCCGGGCGCGTCGACGAACGACGGCACGCCGGGCGGGAACGCCGGCGGCGGTGCCTGGGCCTCGCCGAACGCGTTCGGGGCGGGCTGCCGGTCGTCGAAGCGCGGCTCAGCGGCGGATTCGCCGCCCCAGCCGGGGCCGACCTGCCGCTGCGGGTCGTTCGGCCACTCGGGTGTGGCCTGGCGCTGCGGGTCGTTCGGCCACTCGGGTGTGGCCGGGCGGGACGGTTCGTTCGCCCACTCCGGTGTGGCCGGGCGGGACGGTTCGTTCGCCCACTCCGGTGCGGCCTGGTGCGGGGAGTCGTTCTGCCACTCCGGGGCGGCCTGGCGCTCGGCACCCGGGTCGGCCTGGAACGCCTCCGGCTCCGGCTCGTTCTCCGGCTCGGGTCGGGCCGGCCGGCCGTACACGCGGGGTTGTGGTGTGGCCGTGCCGGTCGGACGGATGGCCTGGTCGGTCGGGGGCATCACCCGGCTGGCCAGCGGCACCGAAGCGCTCGCCGTGGCCCGGGCCGCCGCGCCGGCTGCCGACTCGGCGTCCGACACCGGCACCACCGCGCGGCCCGCTCCGGACTCCGGAGAGGTACGCGGTGCGGGCACCACGGCGCCACTCGCGGGAACGTCCTCAGCGCGGCCCCAACCGGCCTGGTCCGCCTCGTACTGCGCGGCGGCGTCCGGAATCTCCCGCTCGGCGTACGCGGGCTGCTCGGGGATCGGGGGGAACTGGGCGGCCTGGGGCGCGTAGTCGGCTGGCGGGGCAGCCGCCAGGCTGGCGCCCGGCACGCGCTGCTCCTGCGGAGGCAGCGGCACCGCGTTCGCCGGTGAGATGCCCGGCGCGGGGCCGGGCTGGTAGGCCGGAACCTCGTCGCCCCGGTCCGCCTCCCAACCGCCACGGGCCTGCGCGGAGGCTTCCGCTTCGGCGCGACCCCACACCTCGCCGGGTGCCCAGGGCTCGACCTCCGACGGGCCGTCCTTGCCGGGCGCGCTGGCACGCGAGGGCAGTGCGCTCTGCTCCGGGGGCGTCCACCCGACCGGCTCCGGCCGCTCGGCGGGCTGCTCCTGTGGTGAGAGCACCCAGTCGGGCTGCTGCGGGCGGCTCTCGGCATCGCCCCAGGCGGCCGGCTGCGCGGGCTGGTCCTGCCGCGCGTCGCCGTCACCCCACCCGGCGGGCTGCGCCTGCTGCTGCTGCGCGGCCCACCCACCGGAGTGGGCCCGGTCGTCCTGCCCGGGCCAGTTCGTCGCCGGTGCCGGCACCTGGGCTGCGCCACGGGCCGCGGTGGGCTGTGCGGCCTGACCCCACCCGGGGGCGGGCTCGGCCGGTTCGGCGGACTGACCCCAGGCCGGCGGCGACTGTTCGGCCGGCGTCCACGCGGGCTGGTCGTCGCGTCCCGCTGCGGTGGCGGGCCAGCCGCCGCTGCCGGATGCCTCGTCCTGCTGGGCGCCGCCGGACCAGGTGGCGGCCTGCGGCGGCTCGGCCTGCGGGGCTTCGGTTCCGCGCCACTCAGCGGTGGGCGGGTTGGTCTGCGCCGCGCCAGCCCAGCCACCGGAGGTGGCCGGGTCTTCCTGGGCGGGCCAGGCGGTGGTGGCGGGCGGCACCTGTGCGGCGCCCCGCGCGGGCGGCTGGGCCTGCACCCAGTCGGGCTGCTCGGCGGCGTTTCCGGTCCAGGTGGGTGCGGGCGTGCTCTGCTCAGCCGGCGTCCAGCCCTGCTGTTGCGGTGCGGCCCAGGCCGGCTGCGCCGGGGCTGCCGCGCCCTCGCTGCCAGGCCAGGCGATCGGCTGCTGTTGCGGCGGCTCGCTCACGCCACCGCCGGACGCCCACGCCGGCTGCGGCGGGTCGTTGGGCTGCGCCACGGGGGCGGCACCCCAGGCGGGCTGCGGCGGGTCGGTGGGCTGTGGAGCAGCGGCGGCACCCCAGGCGGGGGCCGGCGGTTGCTCGGGCTGAGTCGCCCATGCCGGCGTCGACGCGTCGGGCCGCGCCGGTGGCGGGGGTGCCCAGCCCAGGTCGGGGCCGGCGGCGTTGTGGCCGTTGTCCGGCTGCGCCGGGCGGTCGCCGTACGGCGCCGGTCCGCCGGCGCCCGGTGACACCTCGTCCGGCTCCTGGCCGGTGCGGTGCGGGCCCTCGGACGTCATGGGTGCGCCTCCTCCATCACATGTCGGCTCGCCGGTGCCGATCGGTCTCCTCGGCATGGCTGCCGGCGTCACCGGCGTACCGCTGTGCCGGCTCCCCGCACGGTATCGGGTGCGGGCACGGCACGTCCAAGGAGCCCGGTCGTCACTCCCCGTTGCCGGTCGGTGTCGAGCAGCTTCGGTTTGCTCGGCCTCAGCCGGGTCGGCGGGCGGCGACCGAAGCCCACCGTACCGGGCGCTGCGGCAGGGCGGAATCCCGGTGGCGGGTGGCCGGGAACGCCGATGGCCCACCCGGCGGGCCGGGTGGGCCATCGATCTGGAGGAGGTGCGGAATGTCGTGGAGCGTCAGCTCATGTGACGCTGGGCGATGACGAGGAGTTCCTCGCGAACTGCCGGCGTGTTCGCCGAGCGCAGCGCGTGCTCGATGGCACGGGCGCGGCGGGTGGCGTCGCGGTGGTTGCGGATTCGCTCGATCATGCTCATTGGTGGGTCCCCCTAGCTATTCGGTTGTCAGCCCCTGATGTGTCTATTCAACAGCAGAAGCCGGGGAACTTCCAACGATTATTAGGTGAGCTGAGACACCTGCCTAACAATCGAAGGTCAACAAGCCGTCCGACCAACGGTTACGTCGCCCAACGGACACGGCCGGTGTGCCGGGCGTTAACCCGTGGCACACCGGCCGTGGCTGGCGTCTCGAACGATCAGGTCCAGGCGAGCAGCGCCGCCTCCGGATCCGCGAGGAAGTCGCCGACGTCGCGGAGGAACTTCGAGCCCATCTCACCATCGATGATCCGGTGGTCGAAGCTCAGCCCCAGCGTGGTGACCTGACGCACCTTGACCTTGCCCTTGTGCACCCAGGGCATCTCGCGCACCGCGCCGAAGGCCAGGATCGCGGACTCACCCGGCGGCAGGATCGGCGTGCCGGTGTCCACCCCGAACACGCCGACGTTGGTGATGGTCAGGGTGCCGCCGGACATGGCCGCCGGCGAGGTACGCCCGGACTTCGCCGTCTGCACCAGGTCGGTCAGCGCGTCCGCCAACTCCCGCAACGAGAGCCGGCCGGCGTCCTTGACGTTCGGCACGATCAGACCGCGCTCGGTGGCCGCCGCGATGCCGAGGTTGACGTACTCCTTCACCACGATCTCGTCGCCGGCCCAGGTCGAGTTGACCATCGGGTGCCGGCGTACCGCCAGCAGCACCGCCTTCGCCACCAGCAGCAGCGGCGAGACGCGCACGTCGCGCCACTCCCGCCGACCCCGGAGCCGGTCCAGTGCCTTCATCGCCCGGGTCACGTCGACGGTCAGGAACTCCGTCACGTGCGGGGCGGTGAACGCCGAGCGGGACATGTTCTCGGCGGTCAACTTGCGGACCCCCTTGACCGGGATGCGCTGCTCCCGGTCCGCGCCGAAGCTGGGAGCCGTCGTCGCCGCGAGCGGTTCCGCCACCACGACGGCGCCGCTCACCGCCCGCTGCACGTCCTCCCGGGTGATCGAGCCGAGCGGCCCCGACCCGGTCACCGTGCCGAGGTCGACCCCAAGATCCTTGGCAAGCTTCCGCACCGGCGGCTTCGCCAGCACGCCGCCGGCCGCCCTGCCGCTTGCCTCGCCGCGTCGATCATGGACTTGTGGTGCCGGAATCGTAGAGGTCGCGGATGGTTTGTCACCCACCACAACTCCATGATCGACCCCGGCGGGGGCGGTGGGTGCCGCCGCGGCCTGCGCCGGGACACCGCCCTTGCGCGGGCGGCGCTTCGCGGCGGTCGTACGCGGGCCGTAGCCCACCAGCACCGCCGTCCGCCCGCCCGGGGCGGCACCGCCGATCAGGCCCGGCTCGATCATGCCCTCGGCCGGTGCCACCTCCACCGCCGCCAGCGAAGCCGCCGACGGGGTGGGCAGGTCCGCGCTGGGCGTGGCCGTGGTCGACGGCGCGTCCAGCGGGCCGGCACCCGGGTCGGTGTCGATCGCGATGATCGGCGTACCGACCTCGACCGTGGTGCCCTCCGGGTGGTGGATCGCCTGCACCTGGCCGGCCCACTTCGCCGGGATCTCCACGGCCGCCTTGGCCGTCTCGACCTCGACGATCGGCTGGTTCAGCTCGATCGTGTCGCCGACCTTGACCAGCCAGGCCAGGATCTCGCCCTCGGTCAACCCCTCGCCCAGGTCAGGCAGGTTGAACGTCTTGATCCGGGACATGTCGATCACCAGCCGAAGGTGCGGTCGACGGCGTCGAGCACCCGGTCGAGGTCGGGCAGGTATTCCTCTTCCACCCGGGAGGCCGGGTAGGGGGTGTCGAAGCCGGTCACCCGCAGCACGGGCGACTCCAGGGAGTAGAAGCACTCCTCGGTGATCCGGGCGGCCAACTCGGCGCCGAGGCCGATGTTCGACGGCGCCTCGTGCACCACGACCGCGCGGCCGGTGCGCTTCACCGACTCGTACGCCGCCGCCAGGTCCAGCGGGGAGAGCGAACGCAGGTCGATGACCTCCAACTCCCGGCCGTCCTCCGCGGCGGCGGTCGCCGCCTCCAGGCACGTCCGCACCATCGGCCCGTAGGCCAGCACGGTCACGTCGGTGCCGGGCCGCACCACGCGGGCCGAGTGCAGCGGGTACGCCTCGGACAACGGCGCGTCCAGGTCGACAGGCCCCTTCTCCCAGTAGCGCCGCTTGGGCTCCAGGAAGACGATCGGGTCATCCGAGGCGATGGCCTGCTGGATCATCACGTACGCGTCCTGCGGGTTGGAGCAGGTCACCACCTTCAGACCGGCCGTGTGCGCGAAGTACGCCTCGGGCGACTCGGAGTGGTGCTCGACGGCGCCGATGCCACCGCCGTACGGGATCCGGATCACCATCGGGATGCTGAGTCGGCCGCCGGAGCGGTAGTGCATCTTCGCCACCTGCGACACGATCTGGTCGTACGCGGGGTAGACGAAGCCGTCGAACTGGATCTCGCAGATCGGCCGGTAGCCGCGGATGGCGAGACCGACCGCGGTGCCGATGATGCCGGACTCGGCCAGCGGGGTGTCGATCACCCGCTGGTCGCCGAAGTCCTTCTGGAGCCCGTCGGTGATCCGGAAGACGCCGCCGAGCTTGCCGACGTCCTCGCCCATGATGATGACCTTGGGGTCGTTCTCCAGGGCGCGACGCAGACCGGTGTTGAGGGCCTTGCCGATGGTGAGCGTCTCCGTGGCCATCAGTGGGCGCTCCCCTCGAACGACTCCATGTAGCGGCTGAACTGCGCACGTTGCTCGTCGAGCAACGGAGAGCCGTTCGGGTAGACGTGGTCGAACATCGTTACCGGCTCGGGGTCGGGCATGTCGAGCACCCGCTCACGCAGGTGCACCGACTCGCGGCGGGCCTGCTCGTCGACCTCGGCGAAGAAGGCCGCGTCGGCGATCTGCTGCTTCTCCAGGAAGGCCTTGACCCGGGCGATCGGGTCCTTGGCCTGCCACGCCTCGACCTCACTGGCGATGCGGTAGCGGGTCGGGTCGTCGGAGGTGGTGTGCGCGCCCATCCGGTAGGTGTACGCCTCGATCAGGCTCGGGCCCTGCCCGTGCCGGGCGTTGTCCAGCGCCGTGCGGGTGACCGCGTACGAGGCCAGCACGTCGTTGCCGTCCACCCGTACGCCGGGGAAGCCGAAGCCGGCGGCCCGCTGGTAGAGCGGGACGCGGGTCTGCCGCTCCAGCGGCTCGGAGATCGCGTACTGGTTGTTCTGGCAGAAGAACACCAGCGGGGCGTTGAACACGCTGGCCCAGACGAACGCCTCGTTCACGTCGCCCTGGCTGGTGGCCCCGTCGCCGAAGTAGGCGATCGCCGCCTCGCCGTCGTCGGTGCCGACCTTGCCGTCCATGGTGATGCCCATGGCGTACCCGGTCGCGTGCAGGGTCTGCGCGCCGATGACGATCGTGTACATGTTGAACTTGAACTCGTTCGGGTCCCAGCCGCCCTGGTCGACACCGCGGAACAGGCCGAGCGGCATGATCGGGTCGATGCCCCGGCAGTAGAGGACGCCGTGCTCCCGGTAGGTCGGAAAGGCCATGTCCTGCGCCCGCAGCGCGCGCCCGGAGCCGACCTGCGCGGCCTCCTGGCCGAGCAGGCTGGCCCAGAGACCCAGCTCGCCCTGGCGCTGGAGAGCGGTCGCCTCGGCGTCCAGCTTGCGGACGAGCACCAGGTCGCGGTAGAGCCCGCGGTATTCCTCGTCGGTGAAGTCGACGCGGTACTCGGTGCCGTCCGGCCCGGTGGCGCTGTCGATCCGCTCGCCGTCGGGGGTGAGCAGCTGCACCAGCTCGGGGTCGCCGGCCGTGCCCTTCTTGGAGCGGGGTGCCGCCCGCCTGCCGCGGGTGGTGCCCCCGGGGTCGCCCTTTGCCATCGGTCTCTCCCTGTCGTGTCTGCGTCGGCACCGGGGGGTCACCCGGCCACGCAACTCGTGCGCCTGTCCGGCTCTTGCCGGACCGGTTCCTGGCGGCCGCGCCTAGCCCCGGTGGGGGTTGCCGCACGGCGTGAGCCGGGTTCTGGCCGAACCCGGATCGGGAGCGCCGGCCCCGGGCCGCGCCTGCCGCGTGGGTGCGCGGAGGTCACGGCTGCGTTGCCGTCGTGCTCCATATTCGCAGAGCAGGTGAGCGCGCCCACAGTACGCCCGCCCCGTATTCCGACCGCCCACCCTTTGCCGCTGTTTGTCGCCCTCCTGCCGACCTGCCGTTCCGAGACGTTCCGGCGACGATTCGTCACGGTTCGGTCAGCCCGGCGTGTCGACACGCGGTGGAGGTTGGCTGACGGAGGGTGACTGGGCCAGGCTGATTCCCGCCGGATCATCTTTATCGGGTTATATGCCTGTTTTGTAGCTGACGGCGGCGAGCCTGGCGGCGGTGGCGGCCAAGCGATGACGCGGCGTCCATCCATGTCCACTGACGGCCGACGACAAGGGGTGCGCGGTGTACGAGCCAGGTGACGGTCCCGGCCCGCCAGCACTCGGCCGGCATCGGTCCGCCGGCGGCTACCGCCGGGTGGTCGGCGTCCACCGCGCCCCCGGCGCGGGCGGGCCCTCCCGGGGTTACCTACTGACCGTCGCACTGCTGGCCGGCACCGCGTCGATGCCGATTCTCGCCGCGATCAGCGCGGGCTCGGCCACCCCCGGCAGCACCGCGCTGCCCGACAGCAGCACCCCGTTCATCCCGACCCCGTCGATGGGGCCGGTGGTGATCCCGATGCCGATGACCAGCCAGCCGGCGTTGCCGCCACCCGGCACACCCAGCGTCGGCCCGACCAGCGGCTGGCTGCCCGCCGCTCCCCGGCGTACCTCGGAGAGGCCCGGATCGGAGACCGTGACCGGCCCGGGACCCGGACGGCCGGCGACCTACCCGCCGCTGGCGCCGAAGCCCCCCCGCGGCACCTGGCCCGCCATGCCCCCGGCCGGCCCGCCAGCGCCGACGACCGGTACGCCGACCGACGTCCCGGATCCCGACCCGACCGACGTCCCGGATCCCGACCCGACCGACGTCCCGGATCCCGACCCGACCGACCCCGTCGACCCGGACCCCACCGAACCGGACCCGACGGATCCCGCCCCCACCCCTACGCTGGACCCGTCGCCGACGCCGGACCCGAGCCCGACGCTGGACCCGACGCCCACTCTGGACCCGAGCCCGACCGACGTCCCCACCGCGACCGCCGCGCCGACCAGGGCACCGTCGGCGCCGGTCACCACCCCCGGGTCACCCGCCGCTCCCGCGTCACCGACCAGCCGGCCCGGCCCAGCGGTCCCGACGCCACCGGTCGTTCCGCAGAAGCCCCCGGTCGGTGGTTCCCCGGTGGCCTGACCAACGCACCCCACGGTTCCCGCCCCGACGGTACGGTGACCCTCAGGCGTGACCCATCCGGTGCCGGCGGTGTGCCGGCGTCAGGCGCGTACCGGAGGGGGTGGCGTGGGCGGCGGTGCGAGACTCCGCCCGGTCATCGCCCGGCCCGGCCCGGGGCTGCGGGTCGCCCGGTTGGTCACCGAGGTGAGTGCGCCGGCCGTGCTCGTGTCGTTGTTGATCGTCACCGTGAGCTGGCACAGCGCGCGGCGCCCGGGTCAGGGCCTGGTCTGGGGTCTGCTCGCCACGCTCTTCGTCATCGGCATTCCGTTCGCCTACGTCGTCGGCGGGGTACGCCGTGGCCGCCTCACCGACCACCACGTCGGCCGCCGGGAGCAGCGCCGCGCGCCGCTGCTGGTCGGCCTCGCCTCGGTGACGGCGGGGCTCGCCCTGCTCGTCGTGCTCGGCGCACCCCGCCCGGTGCTGGCGCTGGCCGTGGCCGGGCTCGTCGGTCTCGTGGTCACCGTGTCGGTGAGCCACTGGTGGAAGATCTCGATCCACTCGGCGGTGGCCGCCGGCACACTCGTCATCCTGATGCTGACCTTCGGGACACGGCTGGTCGTCGCCGCGCCGCTGCTGGTGGTGGTCGGCTGGTCCAGGGTGCGGCTCCGGGACCACACGGTGTCGCAGGTGCTCGCCGGTGGCGTGCTCGGCGCGCTGATCGCCGCGGTGGTCTTCGGCGCGCTGCGCTGACCGCGATCTGCTCCCGACCGAGGCGCGCCGCCGGGGCGGACGAGAGCCGGGGCGGACGGGGTGTCGCCCGCCCCGGGTGGACCGTCAGGCGCCGTCGTCGGCGAGGCGGTGCCGGTTCGCCTCGATCCAGGCGTCCAGAGCGGCCGGATCGTCCGGGTCCACCCCGTCGGCCATCAGCTGCGCCACCGCCGCGGTCGCCGGGCTGCGCCGCTCACCCGTCGAGTAGAGGCGGGCGAACTCCGGCACCATCTCCTCGATCGCCTCGTCGGTGCGCGTCGCGGCCGCCTCCGGCAACCCGCGCTGGCGGGACGCGTACCGCGCCCAGGCGCGCAGCACCCGGGGCAGCATCGCCGCGTCGTCCATGTCCAGGACCGCACGGCGGTGCACCCAGTCGAGCAGGAACAGCCCCGACACCGCCGGGCTCCAGCGCATCGGGTCGCCGTCCGGGAAGCTCGCCGAGTGGTCCAGCACCAGGCTCAGGCAGAAGTGCAGTGAGGCCAACTCCGCGCCGTCGACGGCGTCCAACCCGAAGCGGGCGGCCTCCGGCGCGGCGAGGAACTGCCGGACCAGGTCGGTGCGCTCAGCGGCGGAGAGCGGCTCGACCGCCGCCGGGCCGGTCGGCTCGGCCGCGGTGGGCAGCAGCGCCAGCCGGGCACCGACGAGCGCCCGGTCGGTCGCGAGGGAACCCTCGCCGGGCAGCTCACTGAGGTCGTCGGTCACCGCGAGATGGCGGGCCACCTCGCCCCGGAGCCGGGCCGGATTCTCGGTACGGAACCAGGTCAACTCGTCGTCGGCGCACATCTGTCGGACCTGGTCCAGGATCCGTTCCGCCGGGCCGCCGACGAAGATGTCCTTGGTGATCCCGATGTTGTGGTCCACCAGGGCCACCAACGCGTGCTCGGTGCCGCCCGACGCGTCGTCGTAGGCGAAGGTGGCGAGGTAGGAGGTCTGGTCGCCGTACACGTCGCCGTACGCCCAGGTGCCGGTGAGGTGCACCCGGCCGAGCTGCCCGGACCAGGCGGGCGCCTGGCTGCCCGGACGGACCCGATCGGTGCCCCCGGCGTCCGGGACGAGCGCGGCGAAGACCTGCCGGATGGTGGTCGCCGCCGCGACCCGGCGACGGGCGGTGGCGGCGAGGAACCCGGTGACGAACTCCCGTACGGCGGTGTCGCGGTCGGTCTCCGCGATGGCGTAGACACTGCCCAGCAGCGCGCTGCCGAGCATCTCGGCGTCGAGGGCGGACTCCAGCTTGGTCACGTCGCGTGCGGCGTGCAGCACCGCGTCGTAGGGGGTCTCAGGCGTGGCCATGCTCCGACCCTACGCCGCCCGGGGCCGATGGAGAGCGGTAGCGAGCCGTGCGAGGCGTCAGCGGCCGGCGGCGTCCCGCAGCGCGTCGCGCGCCTGCGCGTACGAGTCGAGCACGGTCCGCACCGGTGCCAGCACGTACTCCTCGCCGACCAGGGCGACCTTCGCCGTCAGCCGCTGCTCGGCTCGGGCTCGGGCACGCCGCGCGGCCCAGCGCACCACCGGGCGGGTCAACCCCGCCACCAGCAGCCCGGCCAGCAGGCCGCCGAGCAGCAGCAGGGTGGGCAGCGGCACCTGACCGACCATCGGGTTGTCCAGCGCCGGCAGGCCCAGTGCCCGCAGCGCGTACCCGAGCGCCAGCCAGCCGAGCCCGACCACCGCGGCGAGGGTGACCAGCCACTGGACACCGCCGACGGCCCGCCACCACAGCGGTCGACGATCCAGGCCGAGGTCGGTGCCGGCGATCGTGCGGTCCAGCGCGTCGGGCAGGTCGCCGAGGCGCGACCGGGCGGCCGAGGTCACCGCTCCGGGCCAGGCGGCGGGCAGGTCGGCGGCGGCCCGGTCGGCCACCGCGCGGATCGCGAGGCTCAGCGCCGAGCGCTGGGCGGCCGATGGTTCCGGCACCGACGTGGCCGCGACCAGGCTCTCCGCCGGGTCGTCCCGGCCGCCGGTCGGGCCGGGCAGGTGCAGTCGACGAAGCGGGTCGGGTCGCAGCCGCCGCCAACCCCGGACCACGGGCCAGCCGGTGGCCGCGCCGGCCCGATGCCGGTACGCCTGCTCCACGGCGGTGGTGACCGCGGGTACGCCGGCCGCTCCGGCCAACGCCCGGTTCAGCCCGTCGACAGTCGAGTTGCCCGGTCCACCCGTGGGGCGGGCCGAGCCGACCAACTCGTCCAGGCCGGCCACGACCGTGTCGACGTCACCCGCGAGTCGGCGCAGCGCGGCCTGCCGCTCGGCGACGGTCCGCTCCAACGCGCCGCGCAGCCCCACCATGCCGGCCGGGTCGATGGCGGTGGTGGACAGCAGCGGCACCCCGCTCAGCCCGTCCGAGTCGAGCAGTCGACGCAGGTCGTCCAGGACCCGGGGCACCTCGGCCGGGGACAGCCGGTCGGCCTGGTTGAGCACGACCACCGTGACGTCGCGGTGCCGGTGGAACTCGCGCAGGTAGCTGTCGTGGATGACCCGATCGGCGTACTTCTGCGGGTCGACCACCCAGACCACCTGGTCGACCAGGCCGAGGAGCCGGTCCACCTCCAGGCGGTGGGAACGCTGCACCGAGTCGAAGTCGGGCAGGTCGAGCAGGACCAGCCCGTGCAGCGCCGTCTCGTCGTCCGCGTCCAGGGCGCTCTCCCGGACGAAGCGGTGTCGGGGCAGCACGCCGATCCAGTCGAGCAACTGGTTGGCGCCCGCCAACGGCCCCCACACGCAGGCGTGGGTGACGCCGGTGGTCGGCCGGCGGACCCCCACCGGCGAGAGCTCCAACTGGGCCAACGCGTTGAAGAGGCTCGACTTGCCGCTGCCGGTGGCACCGGCCAGCGCGACCACTGTGTGGTCCCGGGACAGCGCCAGCCGGGTGCCGGCCCGCTCGACCAGGGTGTGCGCGGGCACCAGTTCGGCGTCGGGCAGCAGGCCGTCCACCGCGGTCAGGAAGCGCCGGACCGCGTCCAGTCGGGCGATCAGCGCGTCGGCGTCCACCCGCTGGTCACCGCGGAACGCCTCGCGTACCCGGCCGGTGAGGTTGGTCACCGGAAGCCCTCCTCGTCGCGGGCCGGCGGGGTGTCGCCGCCAGCGGACAGGCCACTGCGGTGCCGGGCCAGCTCGACCCGGCCGGCGGCCCGGCGCAGCCCGTCGCCGGCGTCCGCGGCGGGACGGGCGTCGGCGGTGCGGCTGAGGAACCGGTCGGCCTCCGCGTCGAGCAGCGTCCGCACCCGGGCCAGCAGGTCGGTGCGGGCCTTGGCGGCCAGGGTACGCACCGCCTGGTCGCCGAAGATCGCCTGGAGTACGGCCTGCGCGGCGACCGTGGTGCCGGCCCCGGTGGCCAGCTCCAGCCCGGTCGGGATGAACGCGGTGGAGGCGAAGACGGCGATCATCACGGCCAGGCCGGTGGCGTTGACCGCGTACGCGGCGGTGCGGGCCACGAACCGCTTGTCGCCGCCCTCGACCCGGACCAGCTCCAACACCCCGCGCTGCCAGTCCCGGACCATCCGTTCGGCGCGTTCGGGCAGGTCGTCGCTCGGGTGGGCGAGCGCCGGCTCGAGCAGCCCACTGCCCGCCGGATGCGCCTTCCAACCCGTGTACGCCGACTCGGCGGCCTCCGAGGCCACCCCGCGCAGCAGCGTGACCAGTTGCGACTCGATGGCGTTGCGCAGCTCGACGGCGGGTGCCGGTCGACCGGTGACGGCGGCGACGACCCGGTCCCGGAGGCGGCCGATCCGTGCCTCCAGCGTGCGGAAGAACTCTCCGGTGCCGACGAACTCCTGCCAGCGGGCGAGCACCTCGCCCCGGAGCAGTCGGCCGTCCTGAAGCCCTTGCTCGACGGTGCGCTCGGCACCCCGGTACGCGGAACGGACCCGGTCGTCCAGTCCGTCGGCGGCGGTGACCTGCTCGTCGGCGGCGTCGGCCAACTCCTCGACGGTGGGGTGCAGCGCGGCCAGCGCACCGTCCAGCGTCTGGCGGACCACCGCTGCCCGAGCGTCCGCGTCGCCGGCCAGCCGGGCGAACCAGTCGGCGAGTGCCGCGGTCGCGCCCTCGGGCAGCAGCCCCTGCCCGTCGACCCAGGTCTCCGGCAACACGAACAGCGGCGCCCGGCCGAGATCCTGTTCGGCGAGCATCTCGGTCAGGTGCGCGGCGATCTCCTCGGTGGCCTCGGCGGGCACCCGGTCCAACACCATGGCGATCACCGCGCCGCGCGCCCGTGCGCTGCGCAGCAGCTCCCAGGGCACCGCGTCGGCGTACCGGGCGGCGGTGGTGACGAAGAGCCAGAGATCGGCGGCCGCCAGCAGTTGGGTGGCGAGCGCCCGGTTGGCGTCGACCACCGAGTCGATGTCGGGCGCGTCGAGGAAAGCCAGCCCGGCGGGGAGGGCGGGGGCGGTGACGAGGTGCAGGGCGCGGGGGTCGTCGCTCGGCTCGGTGGTGCGGGTCAGGCCCGGCAGCAGGTCACCCTGCCGGAACCATGCCGCGTCGGACGGGTTGCAGACCAGCACCGGGGAACGGGTGGTCGGCCGGAGCACGCCGGCGGCGCTGACCCGGGCCTTGACCAGGCTGTTGACAAGTGTCGACTTGCCGGCGCCGGTGGAACCGCCGACCACCACGAGAAGCGGGGCGTCCAGCCGGGCGAGCCGGGGCAGCAGGTAGTCGTCGAGCTGGTCGGCGAGGGCGGTGGCGGTGTGCCGGGCGGGGCCGGCGGAGGGCAGTGCGAGGGGGTACCGGGTCGCACCGATCGCCTCCCGAAGGCCCGACAGGGCACCGGGGAGGCCGTCGCCCCCGGTGGTGGCGGGCGGCTCCTCCGCGGCGTCCGACGGACCGGTGCGGGCTGCGACGGCGGGCGCGCCGGAACGGGTGGCGGAATCGCCGTGCGTCGTCACCGCTAAAGCGTGCCCGACCGGTGCACGGGAAAACAACCGGACGGTAGTAACGGGTGGGTTGCGTCGGGTTGACTCAACCCGACTTGACGATTCGCCAACGCGTGGCACTATTGAGTCAAGTTCACTCAACTTGTGGTGGGGCCCGCTGCGGGCGGTGCTCGCCATTAGCCCACGGGCGACGCCCGTCACCTGCACAACCTTATGAAGCGAGGAAGCGAAGATGGCACGTGCGGTCGGTATCGACCTCGGCACGACGAACTCCTGCGTCAGCGTTCTCGAGGGCGGTGAGCCCACCGTCATCGCCAACGCTGAGGGCTCGCGGACGACCCCGTCGATCGTCGCGTTCGCCCGCAACGGTGAGGTGCTCGTCGGTGAGGTCGCCAAGCGCCAGGCAGTGACCAACCCGGACCGGACGATCCGCTCGGTCAAGCGCGAGGTCGGCACGAACTGGTCCGTCGACATCGACGGCAAGAAGTACACCCCCCAGGAGATCTCGGCCCGGACGCTGATGAAGCTCAAGCGGGACGCCGAGGCGTACCTGGGCGAGCAGATCACCGACGCGGTGATCACCGTTCCGGCCTACTTCAACGACAGCCAGCGCCAGGCCACCAAGGAGGCTGGCGAGATCGCCGGCTTCAACGTGCTGCGGATCGTCAACGAGCCGACCGCGGCCGCCCTGGCGTACGGGCTGGACAAGGGCTCCAAGGAGCAGACCGTCCTGGTCTTCGACCTCGGCGGCGGCACCTTCGACGTGTCGCTGCTGGAGTTGGCCGAGGGCGTCATCGAGGTCAAGTCGACGAGCGGTGACAACCACCTCGGCGGCGACGACTGGGACCAGCGGATCATCGACCACCTGGTCAAGACGTTCCGTGGTGAGCACGGCATCGACCTCGGTCAGGACAAGATGGCCCTCCAGCGCCTCCGTGAGGCTGCCGAGAAGGCCAAGATCGAGCTGTCCGCCGCCACCACCACCAACATCAACCTGCCGTACATCACCGCCGGCGCGGCCGGCCCGCTGCACCTCGACGTGACGCTCAGCCGCGCCGAGTTCCAGCGGATGACGCAGGACCTGCTGGACCGCTGCAAGGGTCCGTTCGAGCAGGCCGTGAAGGACGCGGGGATCAAGATCTCCGACGTCGAGCACGTCATCCTGGTCGGCGGTTCGACCCGGATGCCCGCCGTGACCGACCTGGTCAAGCAGCTCACCGGTCGCGACCCCAACAAGGGCGTCAACCCGGACGAGGTCGTCGCCGTCGGCGCCGCCCTCCAGGCCGGTGTGCTCAAGGGTGAGGTCAAGGACGTCCTGCTGCTCGACGTGACCCCGCTGAGCCTGGGCATCGAGACCAAGGGTGGCATCTTCACCAAGCTGATCGAGCGCAACACCACCATCCCCACCAAGCGCTCCGAGGTCTTCACCACGGCGGACGACAACCAGCCGTCGGTGCTGATCCAGGTCTTCCAGGGTGAGCGGGAGATCGCGGCCTACAACAAGAAGCTCGGCACCTTCGAGCTGACCGGCCTCCCGCCGGCGCCGCGCGGCGTGCCGCAGATCGAGGTCGCCTTCGACATCGACGCCAACGGCATCGTCAACGTGCACGCCAAGGACCTGGGCACCGGCAAGGAACAGAAGATGACGATCACCGGTGGCTCCTCGCTGCCGAAGGACGACATCGAGCGGATGCGCCGGGACGCGGAGGAGCACGCGGAGGAGGACAAGCGTCGCCGCGACGACGCCGAGGCTCGCAACGTGGCCGAGGCGCTCCAGTGGCAGACCGAGAAGTTCCTCGCCGAGAGCGGCGACAAGCTGCCCGGTGAGAACCGGGAGCAGCTCAACGAGGCCCTCGGCGAGCTGCGCGGCGCCCTCGGCGGTCAGGACATCGAGAAGATCAAGTCCGCCCACGAGAAGCTGGCGAAGGTCTCCCAGGAGGCCGGTTCGCTGCTCTACTCGCAGCAGGCCGAGCAGGGTCAGCAGCCGGGTGGCGAGGCCGGCCCGGGTGCGACCGGCGCACAGCCCGGCCCGCAGTCCGGCGGTGCCGACGACGTGGTCGACGCGGAAATCGTGGACGAGGACGGCAAGAAGTGACCGTCAGCCTCCGACACCTGTTCACGGCGAAGGGGATGAGGTAGCCGCATGACGCAGAAGCCACGAGCCGCCGACCCGGGCGACACCGGGTCGACGCCGGGTGGCTCCGCGCCCACGGAGCCGACCACCGGCGACGGGGAGCGGGTCGTCATCCGCAACAAGCGCAAGCTCGTCGACACGGCGGAGCCGGAGGGCACCGCCGCCGACGCGGAGACCGGTGTGCCGGCCGAGGGTCTGGTCGAGGACGCCGAGGTCGTGGTCGACGAGATCGAGGTCGAGGTCAACTCCACCGATGGTCCGGAGCCGTCCGGTCCGCCGGTGGTGGACGCCCCGGCGCAGCCGGTTGACGGCGCCGGCACGGGCACGTCGCTCGGCGCCGAGATGGAGGCGCTCCGGGCCGAGTTGGACGAGCGGACCCGGGACGTGCAGCGGGTGTCGGCGGAGTACGCCAACTACCGCAAGCGGGTCGACCGCGACCGCAACCTGGTGCAGGAGCAGGCGACCGGTTCGGTGCTTGCCGCGCTGCTGCCGATCCTCGACGACCTGGACCGGGCTCGGGAACACGGCGACCTGGTCGGGCCGTTCGGCACGGTGGCGGAACAGCTCACCACCGCGCTGGGCAAGTTCGGCCTGAACGCCTTCGGCGAACAGGGCGACCCGTTCGACCCGACGCGCCACGAGGCGGTCGCGCACCAGACCTCGGCCGAGGTCACCGAGCCGACCTGCGTGCAGGTCATGCGGCGCGGCTACCAGCTCGGTGAGCGGCTGCTGCGCCCCGCGCTGGTCGCGGTCGCGGACCCGGAATAGTGCGAAGCAGTGACCGGGCCGTCCCGCCCACCGCACCGCGGTGGGCGGGACGGCCGGGCCGCGACGGTCGAGAGGGGGTGGACCGGTGAGTTCCAAGGACTGGATCGAGAAGGACTTCTACGCCGTGCTCGGCGTGGACAAGGCCTCCTCCGCGGATGACATCAAGAAGGCGTACCGCAAGGTGGCCCGGGAGTCGCACCCGGACCACAACCCGGGCGACGCCAAGGCGGAGGAGCGGTTCAAGGCCGCGTCCGAGGCGTACAACGTGCTCTCGGACTCCGGCCGTCGCCGCGAGTACGACGAGATGCGCTCGCTGTTCGGCTCGGGCGCGTTCCGGCGCAACGCCCGCGGCGCGGGTCAGCCGGGCGGCATGCCCTTCGACGTCTCCGACATGTTCGGCGGCGGCGGGGCCGGCGATCGTCGCTTCGGCGGCGCCGGCTTCCAGGACCTGTTCAGCTCGATCTTCAGTGGCGGTCAGGGCGGTGGGCAGGCGGCGCCCCGCGGTCCGGGCCGTGGCCGGGACGT
This sequence comes from Micromonospora sp. NPDC085948, assembly GCF_040686315.1. Taxonomy (NCBI): domain Bacteria; kingdom Bacillati; phylum Actinomycetota; class Actinomycetes; order Micromonosporales; family Micromonosporaceae; genus Micromonospora; species Micromonospora sp. NPDC085948. The sequence goes on from NZ_JBFBJW010000004.1 coordinate 371,367, forward strand.
GGAGACCGAGGTGGCACTGGACTTCGGCGACGCGGTGCGCGGGGTGACGCTGCCCCTGACACTGCGGGCGCCGGGCGTCTGCGAGACCTGCAACGGCAACGGGGCCAAGCCCGGCACCCAGCCACGGACCTGCCCGGTCTGCCACGGTGCCGGCGTGACCACCCGCAACCAGGGGTCGTTCAGTTTCTCCGAACCGTGCCGCAACTGTCAGGGTGTCGGCACGGTGGTCGAGGAGAAGTGCCCCGAGTGCCACGGCAGCGGTGGGGTCACCAAGACGCGCACCATGAACGTGCGCTTCCCGGCCGGCGTGGCCGACGGTCAGCGCATCCGGCTGACCGGGCGCGGTGAGCCAGGCGAGCGCGGCGGCCCGGCCGGTGACCTGTTCGTGCACGTCAAGGTTCGGCCGGACGAGCTGTTCGGGCGTACCGGTGACGACCTGACGCTGAGCGTGCCGATCACTTTCGCGGAGGCCGTGCTCGGCACGGACCTGCGGGTGCCCACGCTCGACGGCGCGGTGACCCTGCGGGTCCCGCCCGGGACGCCCAGCGGGCGGGTGCTGCGCGCCCGGGGCAAGGGTGTGGTCCGCCGCGACGGGCAGGCCGGCGACCTGCTGGTCACGCTGGACGTGGTGGTGCCGGCCCGGTTGTCCGACGAGGCGCGCACCGCACTGGAGGCGTTCGCCGAGCAGAGCCCGCCAGCGGCCCGGGAACATCTCGAGGCTCGGGTGCGTCGGGTCAGTTAGTCCGGTGGAAGGGACGCGGAGGTGAGCGGGATGTCGGGCGAGTTCCTCGGTTCGGGTGACCCTGCCTACGAGGCCAAGGTGCTGATGATCTCGGTTGCGGCTCGAATGGCGGGGATGCACCCGCAGACCCTGCGCCAGTACGACCGGCTGGGGCTGGTGCAGCCCGGCCGGGCTGCTGGTGGCGGACGTCGGTACAGCGTCCGTGACGTGGTGCTGCTGCGCGAGGTGCAGCGGCTCAGTCAGGACGACGGGATCAACCTGGCCGGCGTCAAGCGGATCATCGGGCTGGAGCGGCTGTTGGAGCAGGCGCAGCAGCGGGTGGCCCGACTGGAGGCGGAGCTGGACGCCGCGTACCGACGGGTGGCCGAGCTGGAATCACTCGCCCGCTTTCCGGGACGGGATCTCGTGCCGACCAATCGCACGTCCACCGCGCTTGTGGTGTGGCGACCCCGTCGTACTCCCGATCGTTGACCTGCCGCACATCCGGAGCTGTCTTCTCGGCCCGGACCGCACCGGATTCCCCGGCGCGGTCCGGGCCGCTTCGGTTAGCCTGTTGATACGGGTCCAATCGGCTTAATACGGACCTACCGGCATGGCGAGGGGGAGCGATGGCGGAACCGGCGAAGAAGGTCGCCCAGCAGACGGAAGATCGGTTGGAAGACCTGGCCGAGACCGTCCGCAAGAAGTTCGACAAGGTGACCGAGGGGACCTACCGGGACCGGATCGTCGAGGGCCGGTTCGCCGAACAGGGCGACCACGGCGGCGACCGGAGCCGAGCCGAAACTGAACGCAAGCAGGACTGACCGGTGACCGACGTACGGGCCGGGACCCACGGGGGGTCCCGGCCCGTTCGCCGTCAGAGTGCGGGCCGGGAGGCGGTGATGCCAGGGTGGGGGTCCCGGCCCGTTCGCCGTTTTAGAAGACGCAGCTCAGCCGAGGCGGCGGTTCTCGCGGACCAGGCCGCCCTCGCACCACTCCCGGTAGACGAAGAGGTCCGGGCGGGCCAGCAGCACCCGCCCGTTGTGCGCCCAGATCTTCATCAGCTCGTCGCCGTCCCGCTCGGCCTGCTCGACGAGCTTGCGGAAGCGGCGCTTGGGGTGGGCGCGGAAGTTCGTCCGGATGCCGTCGGCCGCATAGATGTAGAGGCAGTGCAGGGCGAAACGCCGGGCCGGGCAGGTCTGGTCCATCGCCAACTCGAAGAGTGTCAGCACCAGCCGGTCACCGGAGACCAGCAGGTCCCAGTCGGGTGGCATCGAAGCCAACGGCACCGAATCGGGCTTGTACGCCCAAGCTCGCAACTCCGCCGGACTCGGATCGACGGGGTTGGCGAAGCCGTGGAACGTCGACTCCTGCACGCTCACCGGCCAACCTTCCGCTCTCGGCCGCGTGTGGCAACGCTGCCTGCGGACCGTGGCTGCTGGGGCGAAACGGTAACCCGCCGTGGCCTGCTGCGGTAGTACCCGCGAGGAGCAATTCCGCAACCGTTGGCATGGTCGGGTTCACGGCATCGACAGCGCTGCCGATGATGCTTGCATGACAATCCACGTTCGACGGTTACAGCGGGGTGCCGAGGCCGAGTTCGTCACGGGGCTGGAGTGGCTTTTCGCCCCTCCCGGTCGCCGTCCCGCTGATTGGGACCGCGACCGCGCCGTCGAGCGCACCGCGCAGGTACTCGCCCACGACGACGTCGCGCTCCTCGAAGCGCGATCGGAGGAGGGCCAGCTCGTCGGCGTGGCCAGCGTCTACGTGGACATCCTTTCGGTGCGCTTCGGCCGTCGGGCGTCGATCGAGGATCTCGCCGTGCACCCCGGGTGGCGTTCCCGGGGTGTCGGCTCCCGCCTCCTGGCAGCGGCCCGGGCCTGGGCGCACGAACAGGGTGCCGACTACGTCTTCCTGGAGTCCGGCCTCGCACGAACCGAGGCCCATCGCTTCTACCTCCGCGAAGGAGCGACCCACGCGGCCGCGGCGTTCAGGTGGAGCTCAGTGCAGTGAGTCGACGACCGGGGTCGACTCCCGCCGCTGGGCCGCCGCGCGGGTACGCAGCCACCGCTTGAACCACGGGAAGTCCGGCAGCCGGGCGAGGATCGGCCCGGTCACCACCGTGATCAGGACGTACGTCGCGGCCAGCGCCGCCAACCGCGGCTCGACGCTCCCGGCGGCCACCGCGAGGCCGGCGATGACGATGGAGAACTCGCCGCGAGGGACGAGTGCCAGGCCGGCCCGCCATCGACCGGGTTCCGCGATGCCGACCCGGCGGGCGGCGAGGTAGCCGGTGAGCGTCTTCGTCGCCATGGTGACCACGGCCAGGGCGAGTGCCGGCAGCAGCACCGGCGGAATGTCCTGCGGGTCGGTGGTCAGGCCGAAGAAGACGAAGAACACCGCGGCGAACAGGTCCCGCAGGGGCGAGAGCAATTCGGTGGCGTGGTGCGCCACCGGGCCGGAGAGGGCGATGCCGACCAGGAACGCGCCGACCGCCGCCGACACCTGGAGCGACGCGGCGAGGCCGGCGATCAGCAACGTCAGACCGAGTACGCCGAGCAGCAGCGCCTCCGGGTCCTTCGCCGACAGGGCGGACGAGATCAGGTGGCCGTACCTGATGGCGACCACCAGGACGATCAGCACCGTGCCCACCGCGACGGTGAGCGCGATCCCGCCACCGAGCAGGCCGGTGCCGGCCAGTACGGCGGTGACGAGCGGCAGGTAGAGGGCCATCGCCAGGTCCTCGATGACCAGCACCGAGAGGATCACCGGGGTTTCCCGGTTACCGAGCCGGCCCAGGTCGGCGAGGACCTTCGCGATCACGCCGGAGGAGGAGACCCAGGTGATGCCGCCGAGCACCAGGGCGGCGACCCAGTCCCAGCCGAGCAGCAGGGCGAACCCCGCGCCGGGTAGCGCGTTGAGCACGCCGTCGATCAGCCCTGCCGGTGCCGCCGAGCGCAGGTTGCCGACCAACTCGTTGGCCGAGTACTCCAGGCCGAGCATCACCAGCAGCAGGATCACGCCGATCTCGGCGCCGACGGCGAAGAACTCCTCGCTGGCGTCCAACGGCAGCAGCCCGCCGTGCCCGAACGCGAGCCCGGCGAGCAGGTAGAGGGGGATGGGAGAGAGGCCGAAACGCCGGCTGAGCCGGCTGAGGAGCCCGAGCAGCAGCAGCAGCGCACCGACTTCGATGAGCAGCGTGGTGAAATCGTGCATCCGCCTCAGCCGTCCGGGTCACTGTCGGCGAGGATGGCGGAGACGCCGTCGAGACCTCTACGGGTCCCGACAACGACCACCACGTCGCCGGCCGCGAAGCGGAAGGAGGGGAGTGGCGAAACGATCACTTCGCCTTCGCGCAGGACCGCCACGATGGAGGCGCTGGTGCGGGTACGCGCCTTGGTGTCGCCGAGCTTGCGGTTGACGTACGGCGAGCCGGCCGTGATGGCGATCTGCTCGGTGAGCAGACCGGCGGCCTGCTCACGCAGCCCGGACAGCTGACCGAGCATCAGCGACGCGCCGAGGATGTCGGCCAGCGCCTCAGCCTCGTCGTCGGTCAGCGGGATGTCCGCCTGGCAGGAGTCGGGATCGTCGGGGTCGTAGAGCACAAGGTCACGACGACCGTTGCGATGGGAAACCACGCCGAGCCGACGGCCGGATTCGGTCACCAGATCGTGACGCACTCCGATGCCGGGTAGGGCAATCTGTTCCACACGTACTCGCACCCGGGCAAGGCTACCGCTTCGGAGACGCCGATGATCGGACGGAGGTCGGGTCGGGCAGTGGGGCTGCTGCTCGTACCCCTGCTGGCTGGGTGTTCGATCGGCGACATCCGCCGAAATCCGCCGACCGAACCATCGTCCCGGGCGGCCGTCGCCACGCCGTCCCCATCGGCCGCCGTCGCAGAGGTCCGCCGCGTCCGGGTCGCCGTCCCGCAACGGTACGACCCGCCGTACGTCGAGTTCGTCGACGCCGAGCACGGCTACGCCCTCTTCGCCAACTGCGGCGAGCCGCCGCCCGGCGACGACTGCCCGGCGTGGATCTTCGCCACCGATGACGGCGGACGGTCCTGGCGGGAGTTGCGGCATCCCCATCCGGCGGCGGAGAACCACCAGCTCTACGCCGCCCCGGGGGTGCTGACGCTGTGGAGTGAGCCGCACGGCTGGTGGACCTCGACCGACGGCGGTACCTCGTTCACGCACACGCTGGACGGGCCACCGCCGCAGTGGCTCGGCGCCCAGGGTCGATTCCAGTTGATCGAGGGCAGTGGTCAGGTCGGCGAGTGGGACGGTCAGCGGCTGCGCCCGCTCGCCACACAGCCGCGCCTACCCGCAATGAACACGGTCGACGCGGGCGACGGCCCGCTGGTGGTCGCGGCCGGGGAGAAGGACGGGAAGCCGTACGCGGCGGTCTCGTTCGACCGGGGGCGGAGCTGGCAGCAGACCCCGGTGCCGGCACCCGACGGGCCGGTCGGCGTCCTACGGGCCGTGGTCGATCGGGACGGGACGGCATGGCTGGTCGGGGAGCGGCCGGATCGCAGGTCCTTTCCGGCGCTCTGGCGACTGGGCCGAGGGTGGGATCCGATCCGCGCCGAGGGGCATCCGCCGCACATCCAATCCGTCGCGCCGATCGGCGGCGGGCTGCTCGCGGTGACCAGCTCGGCGGGTACGGGTACAGGCACGGTCGGGGACGGTCGCTACACCAATCTGCTCTGGCCGATCGGCCCCGACCGAAACGTGTCGGTGCTCACCGACGGCACGATCGTGGCCGCCGGCGGGGACGGTGACATCCTGCTCGGCGTCGGCCAGGTCGCCGAGCGCCGCTGGACGGAGATCAACCTCGACAAGTCCTGACGACCCCCAGAGATCTTGGAGGAATCCGGCCCCTCCAGGGGCACTTTCGCGCCAAGATCTACTTCTCGGCCACGTACGTGCCCTTGCCTTGGTGGCCTTCGATCAGGCCCTCGGCTTGCAGAATCAACAGGGCCGAGCGGACCGGCTCGGCGGAAACGCCATAGTGCGCGATCATCTCGCGCAACGACGGCAGCTTGTCGCCGGGCGCGTACTCGCCGGAAGCGATCTTGTCGCGGATGTCCTGCGCGATGCGTTGGCGGTCCGAAACTCGGGGCATGGGCAACTCCTGGTAGGCCCCAAGATCCTCCCATGCGGTTGGCCGGGCGACCAACACTTCGCGTGCTAAGCATGGTCACTACTTGTCCTACAATGCTTTGCATTGTATGTTGACCGGGCGGGCACTCGGGATGCGGAAAGCCTGGTAGGCAACCGGCCTCTCGGCCTGGGTCGTCCGCATAGTGCTGGCACGGCCGGGCGCTCCCCCGGGTGGACGGCCGTGCCAGCGACCCGCAGTGAGAGAGGATCACCAGCCATGCCCGACCTGGTGCAGCGGCGATGAGCGAGCGGTTCGTCATTCACCTGCCGATATCCGCGCCCGACCTGGCCCGGGCCAAGATGCTGGGGCGGACCGCCGGTCGGTCGCTGGCCTTCCTTGCCCGGATCGACCTTGGCGGGATCACCGTCTCGGCCGACGAAGACCAGGGGGTACGGCACTGGGTCTTCTGCGACCGGCGGCTGGATGGTGGCCCTCGTTGCGTGCTCCGCGCCGATCACGAAACCCCGTGCTCCGCCCGGTTGCCCCGGCGAATCGGCCCTTAGGGGGCGTACAAGATCGTGATCAACTCGGTTTTCATGATGTCGCGGTGTTCTGGTGGCCCGGATACCGCGACTTCCGGAAAGCCGAGTGGATCAACCGCGCCGGGCGCCGGGGCCAGGCGTGCCGGTGCCCGCGCCGGCAGCGCGGGCGCGGGCAGTTGGGCACGCCGTGGTCAGCGGAGGCTGGCGAAGAACTCGCGGAGGTCGGCGACCAGGACATCGGTGGCCTGGTGGGCGGCGTAGTGACCGCCGACGTCGCCCCGGCCCTCGACGTCCGTCTCGTACGCCGTCCACCTGACGATGTTCGCGTGGTCCCGCTCGGCGAAGCGGCGGATGGACTGGAAGTCGCCGGGGAACATGGCGAGCGAGGTCGGTGCGGTGGTCGGCTCGGTCGGCGGCTCGCCGGCGTGCGCGTCCTCCCAGTAGAGCCGGATCGCCGAGGCGGCCGTGCCGGTGAACCAGTAGAGGGCCACGTTGGCCAGGACGAAGTCGGCGTCCAGGCTCTCGTCGAAGAGTTGCGCGTTCCAGGCGAGCAGCCCCACCGGGGAGTCGGCCAGCGCGTACGCCAGGGTCTGCGGCTGCTGGCTGTGCACCTGGTTGAAGGAGAACTTGTTCTCGTAGAACCACTGGAGGTGCCCGAGCGCGGCCTGATCCGCCTCGGAGAGGCCGGCGAACTCGGCCGGGTCGCCGGAGGGGAACGAGAAGAGTTGGGTGACGTGGACGCCGAGGACGTGTTCGCGGTCGATCCGGCCCACCTCCGGCGCGACCATCGAGCCGGCGTCGTTGCCGACCGCGCCGTAGCTGTCGTACCCCAGGCGGTTCATCAACTCGGCCCAGGCGCGGGCGGTGCGGAAGCGGTTCCAGCCGGCGCTGCGGGTGGGTCCGGAGAAGCCGAAGCCGGGCAGCGACGGGATGACCAGGTGGAAGGCGGGCGCGGCCGGGTCACTGGGCTCGGTGAGCGGGGCGATGACGTCCAGGTATTCCAGGACCGAGCCGGGCCAGCCGTGGGTGAGCACCAGCGCTGTGGCGTCCGGGCGGGACGACCGGACGTGCAGGAAGTGGATCTGCTCGCCGTCGATCTCGGTGACGAATTGGGGGTGGGCGTTCAGCCGGTCCTCGACGGCCCGCCAGTCGAACCCGCCCCGCCACCGGTCGACGAGAGTGCGCACCCGGTCGGTGCTCATCCCGTAGGCGTCACCCGTGCCGGGCAGTTCGGCGGGCCAGATCGTGCGGCCGAGCCGGGCGGCCAGGTCGTCGAGGTCGGACTGCGGGATCTCGACGCGGAACGGGCGGATCGCGGTGTCGCTCATGCCGGAACTCCTTCGGAACGGAATGTTTCGTTCTGCAATCACAGTAGCAGAGCGGAACGATCCGTTCCACTGTTAGGCTGAGGGCATGTCAACGACTTCCGGCAGGATGCTGGGCGGTCGCCGCGCCCAGGCCGCCCGCAACGACGAGGTCATCCTCGAAGCCGCGCGCGCCGTCTTCCTCGACGACCCGAAGGCCCCGATCGCCGCCGTCGCCGACCGCGCGGGCGTGGGCATCAGCGCGCTCTACCGGCGGTACGCGGGCAAGGAGGACCTGCTGCGTCAGCTCTGCCACGACGGGTTGCGCAGGTACGTCGCCGAGGCCGAGGCCGCCCTCGCCGAGCCGGACGGCTGGGCCGCGTTCACCGGCTTCCTGACCCGGGTGGTCGACGCCGACGTGCACTCGCTCACCGTCCACCTGGCCGGCACCTTCACGCCGACCGAGGAGATGGGTCGGGACGCGATGCGCGCCGGCGAGTTGGCCGCCGCCCTGTTCGAACGGGCCCGCGCCAGCGGGCGGCTGCGCCCCGACGCGGTCGTACACGATCTGGGGTTGCTGTTGGAGTCGTGCGCGGCGGTGCGCGTACCCGATCCGGAGCGGACCGGGCAGTTGCGCCGCCGTCAGCTCGCGGTGCTGCTGGCCGGTCTGTCGTCGGTGCCGGACGCGGACCCGCTGCCCGGCCCGGCCCCGGCGGCCGGGGAGTTCGACTGGCGGTGGCGTCCTCGGGGGTGATGGGCGTCACGCGCTAAGGTTGAGCGGAATACGCTCAACTCTGGTTGTGTCCTTCTCAGTGGACAACGCCGATCCGGGGGAGCCCATGAACACCGAAAGACTCACCACCAAGAGCCGCGAGACCATCACCGGCGCTGTCGCGCTGGCCAACCAGCGTGGCCACGCCACCGTGGAGCCCTGGCACCTGCTGCTGTCACTCCTGGACACCGATGGCTCGACCGCCACCGGTCTGTTGCGCGCCGTCGGGGCCGACCCCGCCGAGCTGCGCCGGGCCGCCCAGCGCGCGGTCGACGCCCTGCCGGCCGCCCGCGGTTCGAGCATCGCCGAGCCCACGTTGGCTCGGGAGTTCGTCAACGCCATCGGCGCCGCCGAGCAGATCGCCCGCCCGTTGGGCGACGAGTACACGTCCACCGAGCACCTGCTCGCCGGCCTGGCCCGGGTGGGTGGCGCGGTGTCCGGTGCGCTGAAGACCGCCGGTGCCACCGAGGAAGCCCTGGTCGCGGCGTTCCCGACGGTCCGCGGTGGCGACCGCCGGGTCACCACCGCCGACCCGGAGCAGACCTACCAGGCCCTGACCAAGTACGGCGTCGACCTCACCGCCAGCGCCCGGGACGGCAAGATCGACCCGGTGATCGGTCGCGACGCCGAGATCCGCCGGGTCATCCAGGTGCTCTCCCGGCGGACGAAGAACAACCCGGTGCTGATCGGCGAGCCCGGCGTCGGCAAGACCGCGATCGTCGAGGGCCTCGCCCAGCGGATCGTCACCGGCGACGTGCCCGAGTCGCTGCGCGACAAGAAGCTGATCTCGCTGGACCTCGGCGCGATGGTCGCCGGCGCGCAGTACCGCGGCCAGTTCGAGGAGCGGCTGAAGTCCGTCCTGGAGGAGATCAAGAACTCCAACGGGCAGGTCATCACCTTCCTCGACGAGCTGCACACGGTCGTCGGCGCCGGCAAGGGCGAGGGCTCGATGGACGCCGGCAACATGCTCAAGCCGATGCTGGCCCGTGGTGAGCTGCGGATGGTGGGCGCGACCACGCTCGACGAGTACCGCGAGCACATCGAGAAGGACCCGGCGCTGGAGCGCCGTTTCCAGCCGGTGCTTGTCGGCGAGCCGACGATCGAGGACACCATCGGCATCCTGCGCGGGCTCAAGGAGCGCTACGAGGTGCACCACGGCGTACGGATCACCGACGCCGCGCTCGTCGCCGCCGCCACCCTGTCGGACCGCTACATCACCGACCGGTTCCTGCCGGACAAGGCGATCGACCTGGTCGACGAGTCCGCGTCCCGGCTCCGGATGGAGATCGACTCCCGGCCGGTCGAGGTGGACGAGATCGAGCGGGCGGTCCGCCGGCTGGAGATCGAGGAGATGGCGCTGGCCAAGGAGCCGGACGCGGCCTCAGCCGAGCGGTTGGAGCGGTTGCGCAAGGAACTGGCCGACAAGCGCGAGCAGCTCACCGTGCTCTCCGAGCGCTGGCAGACGGAGAAGAGCCACATCACCAAGCTCTCCACCGCCAAGGAGGAGCTGGAACGTCTCGGCGGCGAGGCCGAGCGGGCCGAGCGCGACGGTGAGTTGGAGCGCGCCGCCGAGCTGCGCTACGGCCGGATCCCCGCCCTCAAGGTCGAGCTGAAGCAGGCCGAGGAGGAGCTGGCCCAGCTTCAGGCCGACGGCGCGATGCTCAAGGAGGAGGTCGGCGCGGACGACATCGCCGCGGTGGTCGCCTCCTGGACCGGCATCCCCGCCGGCCGTCTGCTCGAAGGCGAGACGGCCAAGCTGCTGCGGATGGAGGAGTCGCTGGGCGGCCGGGTGGTCGGCCAGGGCGAGGCCGTCGGCGCGGTCTCCGACGCGGTACGCCGTGCCCGGGCCGGTATCGCCGACCCGGACCGCCCGACCGGCAGCTTCCTCTTCCTCGGCCCCACCGGCGTCGGCAAGACGGAGCTGGCCAAGGCGCTCGCCGAGTTCCTCTTCGACGACGAGCGGGCGATGGTCCGCATCGACATGAGCGAGTACGGCGAGAAGCACTCGGTCGCCCGCCTGGTGGGTGCCCCGCCCGGCTACGTCGGCTACAACGAGGGTGGCCAGCTCACCGAGGCGGTGCGTCGTCGGCCGTACTCGGTGATCCTGCTCGACGAGGTGGAGAAGGCCCACCCGGACGTCTTCGACGTGCTGCTCCAGGTGCTCGACGACGGCCGGCTCACCGACGGTCAGGGCCGTACGGTGGACTTCCGCAACGCGATCCTGATCCTCACGTCCAACCTCGGGTCGTCGGTGATCGGTGACCTGACGCTCGCCGACGAGCAGCGTCGGGAGGGTGTCCTGGCCGTGGTCCGGTCGCACTTCAAGCCGGAGTTCCTCAACCGGCTGGACGACATCGTGGTCTTCGCCTCGCTGCGTGGGGACGACCTGCGGACCATCGTCGACATCCAGCTGGACCGGATGCGGCGGCGGCTGGCCGACCGCAGGCTCGGCCTGGACATCACCGAGTCCGCCCGTCAGTGGCTCGCCGAGCACGGCTACGACCCGATCTACGGAGCCCGCCCGCTGCGCAGGCTGGTCCAGACGGCGATCGGCGACCAACTGGCAAAGGCCCTGCTGTCCGGCCAGATCCGCGACGGCCAGACGGTCAAGGTAGACCTGAACACCCAGCCCAACACCCTCTCGGTAACCCCGGCCTAACCCCCACCCATCGACGTTGATCATGAGGTTGTCGCTCGCCGCGCCGGCGTGTCGTGGCAATAACCTCATGGTCAACTGGGTGGCGGTGGCGTGGACGGGGAAAGGGTTGGGGCATGTTTGGGATTGGGAAGAAGTGGGAGCGGGAGCTTGACGCGGCCGTCGACGAGTTGGTCACGGCTGACACGCTTGCCTTCGGTGGCGTGGGGCTCGCTGGTCAGGTGCTGCCGGTGACGTTGGCGTACGAGCGGGTTTCCGCGGCCGTCGACGACCACCCCGACGAGGTCCGCCGGCAGCTCGACCGTGTGCTGGCCGACGGCACACCCGCCGGCCGGGCGTACGCGGCCACGCTGCTGGAGCGGGTCGACCCGGCGGCGGCCCGAGCGGCCTGGACCTCGCTGCGGGACGACCCGAGCGAGTTCACCACATTCGTCGGCTGTGTGATGGACCGCGAGACCCTTGGCAACTACGCCAGCCAACGGCTCGCCACATCTTGATCCATCTGCGGACACGGACGAACCACCGCCCACCCGGCCGTCCACAGTGCGATCGTGCACAACAGGCGACGCCGCGACTGCCGTCGGTAGCTGAGCTGTCGGTCACGGTACGGGTCGCACCGGAGCCGAGGATTGTTACCGTCTGCGCCGAGGTACCTGGGGAGATGGTCGGGTGGGCAGGTCAGTGACGTACCTGGTGGTGGCGCTTGCCGTACTCGCGGCGGTCGTCATCGTCGTCGCCGTGCGGACCCGGCGGTCGACCCGGCCGGGCGGGCGGTCGTCGGACGCCACGGCGGAGTCGCGGCGCGGCGACCCCCTTCGCCTGGGCCTGGGCGACCGCGTGCGGATCCGCGATCGGGAGTACGCGGTGAGCGGCACCATCCGCCTCGTCGAGGGGGACTGGAGCTGGGTGCAGCACCTCCTCGACGACGACTCCGGCACCCGCTACCGGCTCTCCGTGGAGGACGGCCCCGAACTGGAGCTGGTGCTCTGGACGGCTGAGCCGGGCGCGAGCGTCACCCCGGGTGCCCCGACCATCGACCTCGGCCGGCGGCGCTACACCTGGGCCGAGACGGGGCAGGCGCGCTACACCGCGACCGAGGAGGTCGGGCTGCCGTCGGCAGGGACGATGCGCTATCACGACTACCAGTCCGGCGGCGCGGCGCGGCTCTCCTTCGAGGCGTACGGCGAAGAGGGTTGGCGAGTGGCCCGCGGTGACCTGCTGGACCCCGCTGACCTGACGATCCTGCCCCGATCCGGCGAGCGCTGAGCCCGGGCCGGGTGGGCGTGCCGGCCCGCCACGGCATGCCGAAACGGCCGGTTGCCGATACGGTGTGGGCGATCTGAGGGAAGGAGAATCATGGTCGATTCCCAGAGCACGCCGGCCCGTCAGCGGCCATCAGTTGTGTCGATCTCCAGTTACCTGATCTACCTGTTCCTGGCGCTCCAGGTGATCACGCTGATCATCTCGCTCACCACCTTCGGCAAGACGCGTGACGCGCTCCGTGACGCGTACGCGGACAGCAGCGTCGACGGCGACCAGGTGGCCGATGTCTTCGTCGCCATCGGCATCGGCGGCGGCATCCTGCTGCTGCTGCTCGCGGTCGTGCTGGGCGTCCTGGCCCTGTTCAACAACCAGGGCCGCAACGGCGCCCGGATCACCACCTGGATCGTCGGTGGCATCCTGGTCTGCTGCGTGGGCGGTGGCCTGCTCAGCAACGCGAGCGGCGGTTTCAACACCGGTGGCGACACCGGCGACGGACCCAGCCCCGACGAGATCCAGCGCCGCCTGGACGAGGCCCTGCCCGACTGGGTCACCCCGGTCAGCCTGCTGCTCGGTGTGCTCAGCCTGATCGCGCTTGTCACCGCGCTGATCCTGCTGGCGCTTCCGAAGGCCCACCCGTTCTTCCGCAAGGCCACCGCGGCCTGGGAGCCGCCGACCCCGGGCACCAGCTACCCGGGTGCCCCGCAGACCCCGGGTCAGCCCGGCTACCCGCAGTCGTCCGGTGAGCCGGGCTACCCGTCAAGTGGCGAGCCGAGCTACCCGCCGCCGGCGAACCGGCCGGACGACACGCCGCCCGGGGATCGGCCCGGGTCAAACCCACCACCCACGAGTTGACGGCCCGGTAAGCACGACGTCGACGATCCCTCCGAGTAGGTTGCAACCCGACGCCTACCGGAGGGATTCGTCGTGTCGTACCCCGAATCGGCATCGGCCCGCCGGCCCGCCGTCGTCCTGTCGGCCGCAACCGTGCTGTGGGTGATGGCGGTGATCGCGCTCGTCTACACCGTGGTCGACCTGGTGGTGTTGGGCGGGACTGTCGACGCGTTCCGTTCCGCCGCCCGGGACACCTCGGCCAGCCCGGAGCAGATCGACGACGTGGTGACCCTGCTGCGCGCGTCCGCCGTGCTGTCGGCGGTGGTGGCGGCGCTCTCCGCGCCGGTGCTCGCCGCCCTGGCCCTCGGGTTGCTGGCGGCGCGAAACGGCGCCCGCGTGGCCACCTGGGTGGTCAGTGGGCTCGGTGTGCTCGGCGGCTGTTGCAGCGTGGCGGTGCTCATCGGTGAACGAGCCGCGCCACTGCAACTGGGTGCCGACGACCAGGCTCTCGCCGAGTTGCTGGGCCTGATCGGGGACGCCTACCCGTCCTGGTGGATCCCGCTCAACGCCGGGCTTTCCGTCGGGCAGGTGCTCGGTTACCTTGTAGTAGCCGTGCTGCTGGCCCTGCCGGCGGCGAACGCCTGGTTCGGTCACCGCCGCTCGGCCGCGCCGCCGACGCCACCATCCGCGCCACCCGCGTTCACGTCCGCCCCGTTCCACCCGCCATCGGCGCCGCCCGCGCCCCCGTACCCGCCCAGGTGAGGACCGCCCCCGTGCCGCTCGACCCCACGACTGCCGAGCGTCGGGCTCTGATCACCGGGGCCACCGCCGGTATCGGCGCGGCGTTCGCCCGGCGGCTGGCCGCCGACGGTTGGCACTTGGTGCTCGTCGCCCGCGACGCGGCCCGGTTGGCCGAGGTGGCCGGCGAGTTGGGTTCCGCCCACGGCCGCGAGGTGGAGACGATCCCCGCGGATCTGTCCACCGACGACGGGTGCGCCATCGTGGAGCAACGGCTCGCCGACGGCGGTCCCGTGCACCTTCTGGTCAACAACGCCGGGATCAGCCTGAACAAATCGTTCCTGCGGTCCACCGCGGAGGACGAGGCGCGCCTGTTGCGGCTCAACGTGCACGCGGTCATGCGGCTGACCCTGGCGGCGTTGCGACCGATGACCGAACGCCGAAATGGGGCAGTGATAAATGTCTCTTCGGTTGCTGGGTTCGGTGCGGCGATGCCCGGTTCGACGTACTCGGCCAGCAAGGCGTGGGTCACCAACTTCAGCGAGTCCGTCGGCCTGTCCGCCCGGCCGTTCGGGGTCCGGGTGATGGCCCTCTGCCCCGGCTACACCCGCACCGAGTTCCACCAGCGGGCCGGCATCAACATGTCGAAGACGCCCGAGTGGCTGTGGCTGCGGGCCGAGGATGTGGTCGACGAAGCCCTGCGTGACCTGCGCAAAGGCAAGATGGTCAGTGTCCCGGCATGGAAGTACAAGGTGGCCGTCGCCGGCATGCGGCATGCGCCGCGTCGGCTGCTCCAGGCGGTCGCCCGGGACACCCGCGGCCGGATCGGTCGCGACGACCACTGAGCCCCGACCGACCCGCCGGCCTCCGGTGGCCGGTGCGGAGACGTTGGCGCGCCGCTGTCAGGACAGTCGCTGAGCGTAGTCGAACATCGCCAACCATCGGTGCCTCGCCGGGCTGGTCAGGGTGGACCCCGCACACACCGTTCAGACTTGCGCAGTAACCTCTATCGCCATGGGGGACCACGACGACCTGCGTAAATTCATTACCGACCTGGCCGTGGTCCACGGGCGGGTCGTGCTCTCCTCGGGGCGTGAGGCAGACTGGTACGTGGATCTGCGGCGCGTCACGCTCCATCACCAGGCCGCTCCTCTGGTCGGCCGGGTGTTGCTCGACCTCACCGCCGACTGGGATTTCGCCGCTGTTGGCGGCCTCACCCTGGGCGCGGATCCCGTCGCGGTCTCGATGCTGCACGCCGCTGCTCCGACTGGCCGTGCCCTGGACGCCTTTGTGGTGCGCAAGGCGGGCAAGGCACACGGTCTGCAGCGGCGGATCGAGGGACCGGAGGTGGCCGGCCGCCGGGTGTTGGCGGTGGAGGATACGTCCACGACGGGCGGAAGTGTGATGACCGCTGTCGAGGCGCTTCGCGAGGCCGGGGCGGAAGTCGTGGGCGTGGCGGTTATTGTTGATCGAGGCGCCGGCGACGCGGTGCGAGCCGCCGGATTGCCTTACCGGGCGGCCTATACGTTGGCTGACCTTGGCCTTGTGGCGTAAAAGTTTACCGATTCGGATCTGCTGATATGCAGGCGGATCGATGCTGCTGGTGGAAGGATGGAATACGTGGGAACTGCGTTGGCCGAAATGACTATGCCTCAGATCTCGCCGCTTAACGGCGAGCCGATCGAACGTGCCGATGCCGAGCGTCTCGCCGGGGTCCTCAAGGCCCTTGCGGATCCTGCTCGGTTGCGGCTGCTCAGCCTGATCCAGTCGGCCCCCGAGGGCGAGGCGTGCGTCTGTGACCTGACGGCGCCGCTCGGCCTCTCTCAGCCGACGGTCAGTCATCACCTGCGTATCCTCACCGAGGCGGGCTTGCTGCAGCGGGAGAAGCGCGGTGTCTGGGCGTACTACAGCCTGGTCCCGAGTGCGATCGCGACGATCGCCGACCTGCTGACCCCGCCGCGTAAGCGGGCCACCAAGAAGGCCCGCTGACGTAGGCAGCAAACGCCGTCCCGCGCCGGGACGGCGTCCGGTGGCGAGCCAGGGGTGGCGCCATCGGTGGGTAACACCTGTGCTCGTCCCCGGCCGCACCGCCGGAGGCCGGGTCCGACATGCCGACGGCCGACCCCCGCACCAGGGGCCGGCCGTCGTCGTCGTACGTGGGCTCAGTGGTCTTGGCCGTGCTCCGGGCGGTGCCGGCCGTGCTGGTGCCGGTCGTGGTCGAACGCCTCGCGGGCTGCCTCCACCGCGCCGGCGGCGCTGGCCGCCGCGACCACCGCGACCGCCTCGCCGCGCTTGCGGGCACGCCGGTCGCGGAGGAACTCGAAGAAGATCGGCAGCACCGAGATCAGGATGATCAGGGCCACCACCGGCAGGATGTAGCGGTCGATCTTGTCACCGATGGCGTCGTAGATCTGCTCGGCCAGCAGGTAGCCGATCAGCAGGATGCCGTCCACCCAGAGCACCGCGCCGACGATGTTCCAGAGCAGGAACTTCCGGGCCGGCATGCCGAGCGCGCCCGCCACCGGGTTGAGGAACGTCCGGACGATCGGAATGAAGCGCGCCAGCACCACGGCCTTCGCCGGGCCGAACTTCTGGAAGTAGTACTCGGCCTTCTCCACGTACTCCTTCTTGAAGAGCCGGGAGTTCGGCTTCTCGAACATCGGCCGGCCGTAGCGGGAACCGAGCCAGTGCCCCAGCTGGGCGCCGACGATCGCGCAGATCGGGCCGCCGATCAGCAGGCCGGCAAGGGAAAGACGGGTGCCGTCACCGAAGATCGCGTCCGCCACCGGCGACGAGGCCACGCCGGCGAGGAACAGCAGTGAGTCGCCCGGGAAGAAGAAGCCCACCAGCAGGCCAGTTTCGGCGAAGAGGATCACCCACACACCGATCAGGCCGAAGGTCTGCAACAGATCCTTGGGATCGAGCGGGTTCAGGGCGACGCTCTCCACGAGAGCGCGGGTCTTCTCAGCTGTGTCCACGGCCACAAAGGGTACCGAAGCCCAAGGTCCCAGCCGCGCCGGACCGGCCCGCACCACCCGCCCGCGTCGTGGAGTCCGTACGACGGTGCCCCGCCGACCGGGTGGTGGGCGGGGCACCTGTGGTGCGGAGTCGGTCAGGCGACGAAGCGGGTCCGGCGGCGCTTGGCCACCAGATAGCCACCGACGCCCGCGGCGAGCAACAACGCGCCGAGGCCGGCGATCAGTCCGGTGGACTGACCGGTGACCGGCAGGCCGCCGCCGTCACCGCTGTCGCCGCCGCCCGTGCCGCCGTTACCGCCGGCGCCCGTGCCGTTGTTGCCCGAGCCGCCGTTGCCGTTTCCACCCGTGCCGTTGTTGCTGCCGCCGCCGTTGTCGCCGCCGCCGTTCCCGTTACCGCCGCCGTTGTTGCCGCCGTCGGTGCTGGTCGGATTGATGATGATCTTGGCGGTGTCATTGCTCTTGTTCGGGTCGCCGGCCAGCACGGTAGTGATGGCACCCGTGGCGTCCGGGACGACCTTGTCGATTCGGAGCGCGAACGAGTACGAGCCCTTGAAGTCCTTGTCGTTCGGGGTCTCGAGGACCGCGCAGGCGTACTCCTTGGCGCCCGGCTCACCCCAACCCGCGTTCCACGGATCCCACTCCTTCTCCGGCGCGAATGGCACGCACTCGGAATCTGCCTCGACCACCGTCGTGTCGGCCGGGACGGAAATCCGGACCGGCAGGTCCGCGAGTTGGATACCCGGCGTGCTCTGGCCCAGATACTCGACGACGGCCGGTCCATGGTTGGTGAAGCTCGGCGCGACGGTGACCACGTCACCCTTCCTGCCGCTCGCGGACGCGCCGTTGGCGGCCAGATCCGCGTGGTTGTCGCCGGTCACCCGAACGGTCCCGAGGGTGGTGCTGTTCCACCTCTCGAGGTCGGTCTGCGGCGCCCGCGCGCGCTCCGTCGACTGCTCGACCAGGCGAAGCCTGCCGCCCTTGCCTGGCGCGACGTCGTCCAGGTGCCAGTCCTTGAACGCCAACTCCCAGTCGGCAATGGTCCACCAGTCCAGCAGGACCGGGAACTTGGCCCCGGTACGCGCCTCCGGTGCGACCTTGATGGGAAGGTTCCCGGAGAGCTTGTACGACCTACCCGGCTCGATCTTCGTGTCGAACGTGCAGAAGGTGGTCATCCCCCACTCGTCCGACCTGCAGTTCGAGAAGTCCCCGCCGTAGGCGGCGAGGTACTCGGCCTGGACGACGAGGACCGCACCACTGACCCGGGTCGCACCGGCGTTGCGAACGATGCCCGGCAGGCCAGCGCTGCCGCCCGGAGCGCCGCTGGCCTCGACGGTCGGGTCGCTCACCAGGTCCACGCCTTCGGCGATGCTGACGTCGGCCTTCGCCTTGGCGGTCTTGCCGCCGGCGGTGAGGCTGATCGCCAACGAGCCCTTCTGCCCTGGTTTCGCGTCGTCCTCAGCCGTGACCAGGTAGTCGAACGAGGGCGACTGGCCATCCTCGATGTCGGACTCGCAGTGCAGCTTGGTTGGCGAAACGTCGCAGGTCCAACCCCACGTCGGCTCCACCGTGGCAAAGCCGGCGACTGCGGAGAGGTCGACGTCCACCGAGGTTCGACCGAACGTCGGCTCGGACTCGCTGCCGGTCGACTGGGCGTAGAAGGAGCCGTAGGTCAGGTGGCCGGGCGCGACGAGCAGATCGTGAGTGACGATGTCGAAGGAAGCCTTGGCGGCGGCTGCCGGGGTGGCGGAGGCTGCGACGAACGCGCCTGCTACGCCCAGTCCGGCGAGCCAGCGCCGGGCGGAGTGGGTGAGCATGAGGGGGTTCCTCCAGTTGGGGGTTCAGGTGGAGCCTGCGGATTTTAAGGAGCCGTTAAGGCTGGACGCAGCCCCTCGGAACCACCTGGCCAACAAGATCATCCAAAAGGCTGACCACGCTCGCTGCAATGTTCTGCCCGTCCGCTTCCGTCATCTGCGGTAGGAGCCCCGGGAGGTGCAGTGACGTACGAGGAGTTCGCGGACACGCGGCTGGCCCCGCTACTGCGGTACGCGGTGATGCTCACCGGTGATCCGCACCAGGCTCAGGATCTGGTCCAGGAGACCATGGTCCGGGTCCAACTGAACTGGCGTCGGGTCGCCCGGGCGGACTCGCCCGAGCACTACGTGCGCCGGATGCTCACCAACCAGTACGTCGACTGGCGGCGCGGCTCCTGGGTCCGCCGGGTGCTGCTGCGCGGGGAGGCCGACGCGACGGTGCCGGTGCCCACCGACCACACGCAGACCGCTGTGGACCGGGACCAGATCTGGTCCTGGCTGTCCCGGCTGCCGCGCCGGCAGCGGGCCACCCTGGTGCTGCGCTACTACGAGGACCTACCCGACGCGGAGATCGCCGACATCCTCGGCTGTGCCGTCGGGACCGTACGTTCGTCCATCTCCCGGGCCCTGGCCACGCTCCGGGCCGAGTACGTGGAGGCGTGAACATGATTGAGGACGACCTGCGTGCCGCCTTCGGCAGGCACGAGCCGCTGACCCCGCCGACCGGCCCACTGCGGGCCGCGATCGACCGGCTGGCGGCACGTCGCCGGCAGCGTCGGCGTCGCTGGCAGGCCGGTGGCGTGGCCCTGGCCGTGCTCGGCGTACTCGGCGTCGGGGTGCCGCTGTTCACCCCGGAACGCGCCGGAACGCCGCCGACCGCCGACCTGATCGGAGCGTCGGATCGGCCATTGGCGACGGGTCCGGTGACCGTCCTGCTGCTCGGCATCGACAGTCGCACGTCGGCTCCGCCGCTGGCCGACTCGGTACTGCTGCTGCACCTCCCGGCCGACCGCAGCCGCCCGTACCTGATCTCACTGCCCCGCGACCTGAGGGTGCCGATCCCCGGTCACGACAGCGACAAACTGAACGCGGCGTTCGCGTTCGGCGCAGGCTATGGGTCGACGGACCTGGCCAAAGGCTACGAGCTGACCCGGCAGACGGTGGCGAACCTGACCGGTGTCCGCATCGACACCGGTGTGGTGTTGACGTACTCCGCTCTGCGGTCGCTGACCAACGAGGTGGGCGGGGTGCCGGTCTGCCTGCCTGAGCAGGTGCGGTCGGCCCACACCCGGCGGGTGTTCCCGGCCGCGTGTCAGCGTCTCGACGGCGCCGCCGCGGTCGACCTGCTCCGCCAGCGCTACGGGCTGCCCGAGGGCAGCCAGGACCGCGACCGCAATGCCCGGATCTTCGCCACCGCGCTGGTGCGTTCGGCCTCCGACCAGGGCCTGCTGACCAATCCGGTACGACTGGCCAAGCTGCTGAGCACCGTCGGGCCGGACCTCGCCGTGTCACCGGGTGAGGCCACCATGCTGGACCTGATGAGGCTCATCCCGACGCTGCGCTCGTTGGAACCGGTCGGGCTCAGCCTGCCGGCGAACGAGTCGACCGGGCCCGGCCACTATCTGGAGGCGGACCCGAAGCTCGCCCCGGAGTTCCTGACCGCGCTGCGCGAGGATCGGCTCGGCGACTGGGTGGGCCGCCACCCGAAGCTGGTGGACGGCGCTCGCTGAACGCTCAGCGGTAGTCGTCCTCGTCCCCGGTGACCACCCGGGCCTGCTCCATCGCGTCCCAGTCGTCGACTTCCAGGCCGCGCTGCGGCGCTCCGTCACCGTCCAGCGGGACGGCCGAGGTGGCCTGCTCGACGGCGTCCGCCGGCTCCGCCTCGGGGTTGCGCTCGTCCGGGGCGAGGTGGTCGCCGGGGGTGAAGTCCTCAACGGGCTGACCCATCGTCCCTCCCGGGGGGTCTCGGGGCACGGTTCCCACCCACCGTACGGGGTGGGCGGGCACCGCGCCCGGAAGCGGAGTAGGCGGAATCAGCCCTCGGCGACGCGACCCGGTGCCAGGATGGTGCGGTGGGCTTTCTCATCCGACTGGCGATCACCGCGGTCGCTCTGTGGATAACCACGCTGATCGTGCCCGGGGTCGACGTGCACGGCCGCTCGGGTGGCAACACCGTGCTCACCCTGATCGTGGTGGCGCTGATCTTCGGTGTGGTCAACGCGGTGCTCAAACCGATCATCCGGGTGCTCGGCTGCGTGTTCTACCTGTTGACCCTGGGCCTGTTCGCGCTTGTGGTCAACGCCCTGCTGTTCCTGCTCACCGACCGGATCGCCCGGGGGCTCGACCTGCCGTTCGAGGTGGACGGTTTCTGGGCGGCGTTCTGGGGCGCCATCGTGATGACAGTGGTCACCTGGCTGATCAGCGTCATCGTGCCGGACAACCTGGACCGCCGATGAACGGCTAGCACCCGGGTCGGTTGTTCCGGCACACCCCACCTACGGGATACTGCCGGGCGGAGGACAGCGCGGTCCGGCGCACAGGTGAACAACAGCGGCCAGCACGGCCGAGAGTGGTAAGTAAGGAGCGCATCACATGCCCATCGCTTCCCCCGAGGCCTACGCGGAGATGCTGGACCGCGCCAAGGCTGGCCGGTACGCGTACCCCGCGATCAACGTGACCTCCTCGCAGACGCTGAACGCGGCGCTCAAGGGCTTCGCCGACGCGGAGAGCGACGGCATCATCCAGGTCTCCACCGGTGGCGCCGAGTACCTTTCCGGCCCCTCGATCAAGGACATGGTCACCGGCGCGGTGGCGTTCGCCGCGTACGCGCACGAGGTGGCCAAGAAGTACTCGGTCAACATCGCCCTGCACACCGACCACTGCCCGAAGGACAAGCTGGACGGGTTCGTCCGTCCGCTGATGGCCATCTCGCAGGAGCGGGTGAAGCGCGGCGAGGAGCCGCTGTACCAGTCGCACATGTGGGACGGCTCGGCCGTGCCGGTCGCGGAGAACCTCCAGATCGCCGCCCAGCTCCTCGACGAGGCCGCCAAGGGCAAGATCGTCCTTGAGATCGAGGTCGGCGTCGTCGGTGGCGAGGAGGACGGCGTCGAGAACGCCATCAACGACAAGCTCTACACCACCACCGATGACGGCCTGGCCATGGTCGAGGCGCTCGGCCTCGGCGAGAAGGGCCGCTACATGGCGGCGCTGACCTTCGGCAACGTGCACGGCGTCTACAAGCCGGGCAACGTCAAGCTGCGTCCGGAGATCCTCAACCAGATCCAGGAGGCCGTCGGCGCCAAGTACGGCAAGGACAAGCCGCTCAGCCTGGTCTTCCACGGCGGCTCCGGCTCCCTGCTGAGCGAGATCCGTGAGGCTCTCGACTACGGCGTGGTGAAGATGAACATCGACACCGACACCCAGTACGCCTTCACCCGCCCCGTCGCGGACCACATGCTGCGCAACTACGACGGCGTGCTGAAGATCGATGGCGAGGTCGGCAACAAGAAGCAGTACGACCCGCGCGCGTGGGGCAAGGCCGCCGAGGCCGGCCTGGCCGCCCGTGTCGTCCAGGCGTGCGAGGACCTGCGCTCGACCGGCACCACGATGACCAAGTAACGACGCATCCACGAACGGCCGGCTTCCCCTCGCGGGGAGCCGGCCGTCGTCGTTCACGCGGTGAGCAGGCGGACGGCCTCGCGTACGTCGTCGGTGAGGTGGATCGTCGACGACAGGTCACCGAACGGCGACGCGGCCAGCAGTGGACGCAACAACGCCTCCACCGGCAGCTCGGTGGTCCAGTAGCCGCGGTCCAGGAAGATGTACGCGCCGCTGGCGCCGTCGGTGCCGTAGTAGGTCTTGGTGGCCGCCTGGAACACCTCCTGCACCGTGCCGGCACGCCCCGGCGCGAAGACGATCCCACCACGGGCGAGTCGCAGGATGGTGTCCTCCCGGATCGCGTTGGAGAAGTACTTGGCGATCCGCCCGGCGAACAGGTTCGCCGGCTCGTGCCCGTACAGCCAGGTCGGGATGGCCAGGCCGCCGGCCCGTGCCCAGGCGAGGTCGTCACCACGTTGCCGGGGCACGCCCGCGTAGCGCTGCCGCACCGCCAACGCCGTGGCCGTGTAGCGGTGGTGGTCGGTGAAGTCGGGGGCGTCGGCCAGCAGGTCGATCGCCTCGGTCAACTCGGTCGCCGGCCGGTCCGCCAGGTAGGCGCCGAGATTCGCCGCCTCCATCACCCCCGGACCGCCACCGGTCACCACCAGCCGGTCGGCCCGCGCCAGTTCCCAACCCAGCACGGCAGCCATCCGGTACGGCGGGCTGCCACGCCGCACCGCGTGCCCACCCATGATGCCCACCACCGACTGCGGCCCGTGTCGGGTCAGCCAGGCCCGGGTGGCGTCGGTCAACGCGTTGTCCACGCCGTGGTCGTGCAGCCGCTGACCCAGCGCCTCCTTGACGTCCGGCATCGCGCCGCCGTGCGCCCGGTAGTGGTCGTACACCCGGGTGTCGTACATGCCGGTGAACCCGCCCTCGGCGAAGCCGGCGGCCAACTCCTCCGGGGTGTAGAGGTGCGACGGCTGGGTCGGGTACGGCAACCCGGAAAACGGCGGCACCACGTTCGCGCCGCGCCGGACCAGGTCGGCCCCGACGTCCCGGGAGGCGAACCGGCAGCCCACGAAGAGCGTGCCGGCGACCTCGATGCCGGTGAGATCGGGCACCGGCGCCAGGTCGAGGCGCAGGCCCTGCACGGTCAGCCCGGTCAGTCGGCCGGTGGCCAACTGACTGTCGAACTCGTCGCGGGTCTGGATCTCGTCGGCGTGCAGGTGCGGCTCGATGACGTCCGCGGGAGGTGGGGTCGGCACCCGGCCATCCTGCCCGTCCGCCGGGGGCGGGCAAACCTCGGGCCTGGGGTGCGACCGACAGGAGCCCGGTGACCGTGGCCACCGGGCTCCTGCGTTACCGGTTCCTGGGGAGGCTCCGGACCATTAGTTGTAGTGGAAAACACATGGCAGCGGCATAGGCCGCAGGCGTGACCAACTCCTCAGCCGTTCAGCCGAACGCGTCGGCCGACCCGCTCGCGTGTCGCCCTGTCCAGCGGGTTGAATGGGGCGATGCAGAACCTTTTGCCAGAGCCACCGGCCACCCGCCTGCCCGCGAACGACGAGGCCGACGCCGCCCTGGCTGCCGCCGAGGAGGCCGGCACCGAGGAGGCGCTCGCCACCGTGGCGGCCGGCTTCCCCACCTACAGCGCGGCCTGGGCG
The DNA here is from genome assembly GCF_040686315.1 of Micromonospora sp. NPDC085948. Taxonomy (NCBI): domain Bacteria; kingdom Bacillati; phylum Actinomycetota; class Actinomycetes; order Micromonosporales; family Micromonosporaceae; genus Micromonospora; species Micromonospora sp. NPDC085948. Next base: position 395,353 of record NZ_JBFBJW010000004.1, read on the forward strand.
GAGCTCGCCGCCCGGTCGTTCGCACAGGACCAGGTGGTGACGGCGTACGCGTACGCGCGCACCGGCTACCACCGTGGCCTCGACCAGCTGCGCCGCAGCGGGTGGAAGGGGCACGGCCCGGTGCCGTGGTCACACGAGCCCAACCGGGGCTTCCTCCGCTGCCTCTACGTGCTGTCCCGAGCCGCGGACGAGATCGGCGAGGCCGACGAGGCGGCCCGCTGCGCCCAGTTCCTGCGTGACTGCGACCCGGAAGCGGCGGACGCGCTCGCGAGCACCTGACCCCGATCCGACGGCCGGCCCGACATCGGGCCGGCCGTCGGCGGTTCACAGCCCTTCGGCGACCGAGGCGGCGATCTTCAACCAGGCGTCCCGGGTGGCCGCGGAGAGCCCGCCGTACCGGATCGGCTCACCCGTGTCGATGAGCCGCTCGTACGGGGCCAGCAGCACCGCCCGGGTGCGGGCCGCGAAGTGCTCCTGGATGGCCGGCAGGTCGATCTCCTTGCGGGACGGTGGCATCGACACCACGGTCACGGCCTGGCGGACCAGCCGCTGCCGGCCGCTCTGCTCCAGGTGGTCGAGCATCCGGGCGGCCGTCTCCGCCGAGTCGTTACGGGCCGACATGGTGACCACCAACTGGTCGGTGGCGTCCATCGACGCCTGCCAGTTCTGCGCCCGCACGTTGTTGCCGGTGTCCACAAAGATCAACTTGTAGAACCGGCTGACCACCTCGCGGATCTCGGCGAACGCGGCAGCGGTCAGCATCTCGCCGCCGGTGGCCGACTCGTCCGAGGCCAGCACGTCGAACATGCCCTCGCCCTGCGAGCGGACGTACTGCGACAGGTCACCGACCCGCCCGTGCGCGCCCTGGAACTGCCCGAGATCCCGCAGCATGTCCCGCACGGTGCGAGAGTGGAAGTCCTGCTGGGCCCGCATCCCCAGGGTGCCCTGGGTCTCGTTGTTGTCCCAGGCCAGCACGTAGCCACCACGCTTCTGACCGAACGTCATGGCGAGCAGCAGGATGGCCACCGTCTTACCGGCGCCGCCCTTCGGGTTGACCACGGTCACCTGCCGCAGCCCGCCGAAGTTGCGGCGCACCATCTCGATGTCCCGCTTCAGCTCCTGCTCGTGCCGGCCGGGAGAGAGCCGGAGCAGCCCCATCTTGTTGACCACCGCGCGGACACCCATCGTCGCCATCGGGTCGGCGGGCCGGACCTGTCGGCGTCGGCTGAAGTCCTCGGCGGTCGGTACCGCGGTGTCCTCCGACGCCCAGCTCGCGTCCGGGTACGCGGACGCGTCCGGGTACCCGGTGCCGGGCATCCGGGTCACGCCGTCGGCCTCCGGATAGGGCTGCCCGGGCTGGACGCCTGGCGCGCCCTGTTGCCACGGCGGTGGGTACCAACCCGGAGACGGCGGATACGGCCCGGGCGGTGGGGCCACCGGCCCGCCCTGCTGCGGCGGGTTGCCGAACTGCGTCAGGTCCGGCGGCGGCGGGATGTACCCGGGACCGGCCTGACCGGGGATCACCGGCGGGGCCGGGTACGCCGGACCGGGACCGGGGTGCGGCGGCTGCGGTACGGGCGGCGCGGGAGGCGGCGGCGTCGCCGTGGCGTCGTGGGACGCGGGGCGTTGCGGCGGATAGGCCCAGGGTGACTCGGTGGGCCGTCCCACCCCGCCAACGGATCCGTCGCCGCCGGCCCCGTCGACCTCGGGTGCCGGCCCTGCCGCTGCGGGTCCGGCCGCTGGCGGGTCGGCCGAGGTTCGGGTTGTGCCGTTCGGGCGGTCGGTGGGCGTCGGGGCCGCGGTGGAGTGATCCAGGGTGAACGGCAGGTTCAGGTCGACGCCTCCCGGGGGGATCGGCGGTGCGACCGGCGGCTGCGCCGTCCCGGCCGCGCCGGGGGCGCTCGGTTCGGGCGTGCCGGGTGCCACTGGCGTGCCCGGTCCCGCCGGCGTGCCAGGGTTCGGTGGAAGGCCCGGGACCGGCGGTGCCGCCGAGTCAGCCGGCGGCGGCCAACCCGGCTGCGGCGGCGCCCAGCCGGACGTGGCGGCGTTCGGGCCGCCGGCGCCCCAACCGCCGGGCGCCGGAACGGCACCGGAGAGCGACGGGTAGTCGGACGGTGAAGGCGGCGGCTGGGCCGGGGCCCCGGGCTGCCCGGGCACCGGCGGCCGGCTGAACGGCGGCACGTCCACCGGCGGCGTCACCGGCCCCGGCGCGCCCGGCTGTTGGGCGCCCGCCGCCCACGGCGGCACCGCGTTACCCGTGCCGCGGTCGGCCGGATCCGGTGGCCAGAGTGGTTCGATGTCTCGCTCCGGCACCGGCTGCTGGCCGTGCACCTGCGCCCGGTCGGCATTCTCGTCCATTACGGCCCCTCCCAGTCCTCCTGCGAGGATAGGCCCATCCACCCAGGCGGGGCCGTCGGCGCAGCCGCGCCGCCGCTCGGCGCGACCGCAGGGTCAGATCGACCAGACCGCCCAGGCACCCGGCTCGATCCACCAGGAACGCTTTCGGGTCAGCTCAGCCTCGACACCGTCGTCGAGATAGGGGATCTTCCCCTCCCGGGGCAGCACCGAAACGGCCCGTCCACGGGCTCGCCGCACCTCCAGGCGGACCCGTTTACGGCCCAACGCCGAGCGGATGACCACCGGCACGGCCACCGCGACCTCGATCTGGCCGTCGGTCGGGTCCGGCGCGGTCAGCAGCACGACGTCGTCGAGCGTCGCGTACCCGCCGGCGTTGCCGACCACGCAGGCCAGCAGCGGTTCGTCGCCGTTGGTGAGGACGGTGTCGTCCACCTCCACCCGGGCCCGCCAGTGCATCGGCCGTCCGTCGTCGTCGGCGGCGCCGAGCAACGCGCCGTCCAGGGTCACCGAGCCACCGTCGTTGCGCAGCAGATCGAGTCGGCGCGCCGTGCCGTCCACCACCGCCTCGGCCACCGCCGCCGGGTCGCGCGGCAGCCCGAGCTGCGCGGCCAGGTCCTGGTGGGTGCCGCCACGGGCCGGATCGAGCGGGAGTACGGCCACCGGCGGCAGGTCGGGCAGGGTCCGGTTGCCGGGCAGATCCGCCGGTCTTCTGCTCGGCGCCGGCGCGTACCGCCGGACCAGTCGGCGCAGCACGGCGCGCAACTGCCCGTCGCTCGCCGTGGCGACGACCAGCCGGGTCTTGCCGTCCAGGTCGGGCCAGGTGAGACCGTCCGGGCGGGCCGGACCGTCGAGCCGGGCCAACACCGCGTCGATCTCCGCGTCGGAGCGGGCGGTGACCATCTCCACCTGGGCACCCCTGGCGATCAGCGCGTCCGAGCAGGCCAGCACCGGCACCCGGGGCCGCTCGGTGGCGCACTGCTCGCTGTCGGTCTGCTTCGTCGGGTCGGTTGCGGACTCGGTCGCGCCGCCGCAGCAGGCCCCACCGCTGCCACAGCCCCCGGGAGCGTCCCGCTCCGAACCGAGGGTGAGCAGCACCACGTCGTACACGGAAGGAGCCTCCTGCCTCTCGACGCGACCCCTGCCGGCCACGCCGTCACTACTTGTTAACCTGACACCCCGGGCTCGCCGAGCGGTCGCCACCTGGCACCCGAGCCTTCTGGAGGCGGAAAAGATGCCAGCGATCGTGCTCATCGGCGCTCAGTGGGGCGACGAGGGCAAGGGCAAGGTTACCGACCTGCTGGGTGAGCGGGTCGACTACGTCGTGCGCTACTCCGGCGGCAACAACGCCGGGCACACGGTGATCACCCCGGACGGCCAGAAATACGCGCTGCACCTGATGCCGTCCGGCGCGCTCTCACCGAACGCGATGATCGTCATCGGCAACGGTGTGGTGGTCGATCCGAAGGTGCTGCTCGCCGAGATCGACGGCCTGGCCGAGCGCGGCGTCGACGTTTCCCGGCTGCGGATCTCCGGTGACGCGCACCTGATCATGCCGCACCACCGGGCACTGGACCGGGTGATCGAGCGCTACCTCGGCTCGTCGCGCATCGGCACCACCGGCCGGGGCATCGGCCCGGCGTACGGCGACAAGGTCGCCCGGATCGGCATCCGGCTGCAGGACCTGCTCGACCCGGGCATCCTGCGCAAGAAGCTGGAACTAGCCCTGCGTGAGAAGAACCAGATCCTGTTCAAGGTCTACAACCGCAAGGCGATCGACCTCGAGGCGACCGTCGAGGAGTACCTGGCGTACGCCGAGCGGCTCAAGCCGTACATCGCGGAGACCCGGGCGATGCTCTGGGACGCCCTGGACCGCGGCGACACGGTGCTCCTGGAGGGTGCGCAGGCCACCATGCTCGACATGGATCACGGCACGTACCCCTTCGTGACCTCGTCGAACCCGACCGCCGGTGGTGCCTGCGTGGGTGCCGGCATCCCGCCCACCGCGATCAACAAGGTGATCGCGGTGAGCAAGGCGTACACCACCCGGGTGGGCGCGGGGCCGTTCCCGACCGAGTTGTTCGACGCCAACGGCGATCACCTGCGCAAGATCGGTGCGGAGTACGGCACGACCACCGGGCGGGAGCGCCGGTGCGGGTGGTTCGACGCGGTCGTCGCCCGGTACGCCTGCCGCCTCAACGGTGTAACCGACCTGGTCATCACCAAGCTGGACGTGCTCACCGGCCTGCCCAAGGTGCCGCTCTGCGTCGGCTACGAGATCAACGGCGTCCGGGTCGACGACATGCCGATGAGCCAGACGGACTTCCACCACGCCACGCCCGTCTACGAGGAGCTCGACGGCTGGTGGGAGGACATCACCAAGGCCCGCACCATCGACGACCTCCCGGAGAACGCCCGCCGCTACATCGCGAGGGTCGAAGAACTCTGCAACACGAGGGTGAGCGTCGTAGGCGTAGGCCCAGGCCGAGAAGAAAACGTAGTCCTCCACCCCCTCCTCCCCTAACCCAACCCACCACCCACCCCACCCCCCCCCTGGCGCCGGTGATCAAGAAGTTTCCGTCAGTATTCGGCGCGGAATTGACGCAAACCTCTTGATCACGAGGGGCAGCGGGGAGGGAGTGGGGGAGGGGTCGGGTACTAGGGTTATCCACAGGGTGGTGGGGGTTGTCCACAGGGGCTTTGATGGGGTTGGGTCGGTGGGCAGGGTGTTGGTGTGCGAGCACACCAGCTACTGCGCGACGTCGCGGCCCGGCAGGACGGGATGGTCACTCTGGCGCAGGCGTTGCGCGCCGGACTGACCAGGGACCAAGTCCGGCAGTTGCATCGGTCCGGCAGGTGGCAACGGCTTCTGCGCGGCTGCTTCCTGCCGGACGCGCAGCCGAGTGATTCGACACTGCGGCGAGCGCGGATTCGGGCGGCGGTCGTAAGCCTCGGACCGGGCGCCTTCGCCGTCCTGGACACCGCGCTGGAGTTGCACGACATCGCTGGTCTTCGCCGGAGTCCAGACGTTCATGTCTCGGTTCCGGTCGATCGACCGCGGCCTCAGCGCGTCCTGGCACCGTGGCTGGTCGTCCACCAGGTGACCGTCGCCCCCGGCGAGATAGGGGAGGTCGCGGGCGTTCGCGTGACCGCTCCGCTCCGCACGGTCTCGGACGCCATTCTCCGGGTTGATCGTTTTTCGGCCGTCTCGATCCTCGACTCGGCGCTGAACCGGGGCCGCATCACCCCGGCGCACCTGGACGTGATCCCGAACCTGATTCGGGGGCGACGAGGTGCGGTCACGGCACGATCCTGTCTGGCTGAGGCAGACGGGCGTGCCCAGTCGCCGCTCGAGACCCGCACACGATTGCGGTGCGTGGACGGGCGGGTGTCGCCAGACACGCTGCAGTTGGAGGTCCGTGACAACGACGGATACCTGCTCGGAGTCGGCGACCTCGGGTGGCGTGGCCCGAGAGTGATTGCGGAGGCCGACGGTCGTGACGCCCACGGCACGCCGGAGGCGGCCTTCGCCGACCGCCGCCGCCAGAACCGAATGGTCAACGCCGGCCGGACGATTCTCCGCTTCACCTGGCAGGACACCCTGCGCCCCGACTACATCCCCTGGACCGTCCGCCAGGCGATCACGGCGGCCCGACTCTCGCGTCCGTGATCAAGAGGTTTGGGTCAGAAACAGGTCGATGCCTGACGCAAACCTCTTGATCACCAGCGGGCGGAGGGTGGCGGAGGGTGGCGGAGGGTGGTCGGGGGTGGGCGGATGGCGGTCCGCGGGGGTTGGAGCGGTGGGCAGTAGGATGCGGGGTCGTGCGCGTTCTTTTGGTGGGTGGTGGCGGGCGGGAGCATGCGCTCGCGCTCGGGTTGGTGCGCGATCCGGCTGTTTCGGCGCTGATTGCTGCGCCGGGCAACCCGGGGATCGGCGCGGTGGCTGAGCTGCGGACCGTGACTCCGACGGATCCGGCCGCGGTCGCGGCGCTGGCCGTGGAGACAGCCGCCGACCTGGTGGTGATCGGCCCGGAGGCGCCGCTGGTCGCCGGGGTCGCCGACGCGCTACGCGCCAAGGGGATCGCCGTGTTCGGCCCCTCCGGTGCGGCCGCCCAGTTGGAGGGCTCCAAGGCGTTCGCCAAGGACGTGATGACCGCCGCCGGCGTGCCGACCGCCCGAGCGTACGTCTGCACGGACGCGGAGAGCACCGCCCGGGCGCTCGACGCGTTCGGTGCCCCGTACGTGGTGAAGGACGACGGTCTCGCCGCCGGCAAGGGTGTGGTGGTGACCGACGACCGGTCCGCCGCCCTGGCGCACGCCGCCGACTGCGGACGGGTCGTGATCGAGGAGTTCCTCGACGGCCCGGAGGTCAGCCTCTTCGTGGTCACCGACGGCGAGGCGGCCCTGCCGCTGCTGCCGGCGCAGGACTTCAAGCGGCTCGGCGACGGCGACACCGGACCGAACACCGGCGGCATGGGCGCGTACGCACCGCTGGCCTGGACCCCCGCCGGCCTGGTCGACGAGGTCATGCGTGACGTGGTCCACCCGACCCTGGCCGAGATGCGCCGTCGGGGCACCCCGTTCGCCGGCCTGCTCTACGTCGGGCTCGCGATCACCGCAGCCGGCCCTCGGGTGATCGAGTTCAACGCGCGCTTCGGTGACCCGGAGACGCAGGTGGTGCTCGCGCTCCTGGAGACCCCGCTGGGCGGGCTGCTGCGCGCGGCGGCCACCGGCACGCTTGCCGAGCATCCGCCGCTGCGGTGGCGGGACGGCAGCGCGGTCACCGTGGTGCTCGCCGCTCCGGGCTACCCGGCCGCGCCGCACACCGGCGACGTGATCACCGGCGCGGACCGACCGGGCATCATCCACGCGGGCACCGCCCGCCGGGCCAGCGACGGCGCGTTGCTCTCCGCCGGAGGCCGGGTCCTCTGCGGTACGGCCACCGGCCCCGACCTGGCCGCCGCGCGGGATGCCGCGTACGCGCTGGTGGACGGCGTGGAGTTGGCCGGCTCGCAGCACCGCACCGACATCGCCGCCGCCGCGATCGACGGCCGGATCACGATCCCGAGCTGACTCCCCGCATCGGTGGGCGGGTGCCTGCCTCTCACCGCGAACGTCCGCAGGGGCGGTCGGGCTGATGGAGGATCCGACCCCCGGTTCCGGGCCGTAGCTCGATGCCTCCGTGCCGGCGGAGCGGATCGGCGTGCGCGCGGCCAGGATGTTCGCCACGCTCCGGTGCCGCCGCACGACACCCGGAGCCCGTGCACGATCTGCCACCACCCGGCCCGCCGACAGTCCAACACCACCCTCCTCGTCCAGCGTGCCGACCGAAGGGGTGGATGAGCCCGTCTGGTGAGGTTGTCGCCCCCGTGGGGCAACCCGGCGTTGCTCGGGCCACGACTTAGCGGTGTCGGAGGCACAGCGACGGGAGGAGTGGAGATGCGGGTTTGCGGACGATCACCGTGCTGTTGGTGGCCGGTGGGAGGACAGGTCCGAGGATGCCGCTGAGCCGGAGATCGGTCGAACGGTCCGCGGCCGACGCGGACTACACCGAGTGCGTTCGCGCTGGTCTGCCGCAGTGGCGCCGGACGGCGTACCTGATGTGCGGTGACTGGCATCAGGGCGACGACATCGTGCAGCGGGTGCTCACCGAGCTGTACCGCAACTGGCCCCGGGCTCGGCGGGCCGACAGCCTGAATGCGCTGGTTCGAACGATGTTGATGCGGCGGTTGATCGACGAGCGGCGACGCGGCTGGGCTCGGGTGCTGCTCACCGACCTGCTACCGGAGCGGCCCGCACCGACCGCCCCGGATGCCACGGAGCGGCTCGATCTGGTTGCGGCGCTGCGCCAGGTCGCGCCGCGGCAGCGGGCCGTCCTGGTGCTGCGGTTCTTTCAGGACCTGACGGTGGAGGAGACGGCACAGGCGCTGGGCTGCGCGCCGGGCACCGTCAAGAGCCAGACCGCCAAGGGGTTGGCGACGCTGCGAGGACTGCTCGCCCCCGTCCGAAACGACGTGCCGACCGCCATGCAGACCGGCAAGGCGAGTGGCACGCCGACCAACGCGTGGGCCCACGGGAGTTGACAATGATCGACGAAATGGATGTGGCGCGCTTGATGCGCGCCGAGGTCGAGGCGGCCGAGACACCGTCCGCCGTGGTGAACATCGAACGGGCGATGACCGCCGGGCGGCGGCAGCGCTGGTACGTGCGCAGTGCGGGCGCCGCACTGGCGGTGGTCGCGGTGGTCGTCGGTGCCGTCACGGTGCCGGGCCTGGTCGCGCCGCCGGACGGGTCGCCGTCGGCGACGCCGTCGTCACTGAACCTGTTCGGCGCTCTGGCTCCGCTGGAGCCGTACACCGGGAAGGTGCCGTCGCCCGACACGTCCCGGATCCCGGCCGCCTTGGAGACGATCGACCCGACCGTTCAGTACATGCGGTTCGGTTGGTTGCCGTCGGGCCTGGCCAGGCTGAGTTACTCGGCGGGTGTGTCGCCTCTTGGTCTGGGTGTCTCTCTGAGCGGGAGTGGCGGCGATCCGCAGAACTGGGCGGGAGTTTCGGTCGATCTCTACCCGAAGGGGGTGACGCCGCAGGCGCCGCAGGTCATGGGCATTGACCAACGGGCACCCGTCGTGAGCACGGCGCCCGCGCCCGATGTGCGGGGCGCGGCGGCGACCTTCACCCAGTACGACGTCGACGGCACTGACCGGCTCTCCCTCCGCTGGCAGTACGCCCCGGACGGCTGGGCCGAGGTCGATGTCGCACCCTGGGCGGAGGGGCAGGACGCCCGCGAGATCGCCCTGCACGTGGCGCAGAAGCTCAGGTTCAGTACGACCGAGCGGGTGAAGATGCCGGCCCAGGTAAGGGGGGTGCCGCAGAACCTGCGGCTGATCAATGCCACGGTTCAGGGGCCACTGACCCCGGACGGCTGGCGGTGGTACGCCAACGTCATGTACAGCGCCGAACCCGCCACCGCGAGCCCCGGTACGCAGTGGTCGAAGACGCTGGACGTCGGCTTCTCCCCGTACGTCGAGATGACCGACAAGATTCGGGCCGAGTTGAACGGGAAGCTGTTGCACGAGCCGCCGAACACCACCATCGACGGTCATCAGGCGGCCTTCTACGCTGCCGCTGATCCGAGCGGGTTGGAGAGGCTGGATGTGATTGACGTGCGGGGGATGGTGGTCCGCATCGACGCGCACCGCGGCACGCTCGATGAGCAGGGCACGAAGGGCCTGTTCCAGCGCCTCGACCTCACCGGGGCCAGGCAGGACTGGCGGCCCTCGCTGATGGTCGACTGACGGGCTCGGTCACCGCCCCGGAATTCACCGGTTCTCGCCGGCGGTTCCGGGGCGGTCAGCCGTAGTAGCGGCGTAGCTCTCGGCTGAGCACCTTGCCGGTGGCGTTCCGGGGCAGGTATTTCACGAGGATCACGTCCCGGGGAACGGAGAATCGGGCCAGGTAGTGCCGGACGTACTCGCGTACCGCCTCGGGGTCGAGCGTCTCACCCGGGTGCAGGGCGAGGAACGCGGAGAGCCGCTGGCCGTACTCCGCGTCCGGCACGCCGATCACGGCCGCCTCGCGGACCTGGGGCAGTTGGGCGAGCAGGTCCTCCACCTCGGACGGGAAGACGTTCTCCCCACCGGAGACGATCATGTCGTCGGCTCGTCCGTCGACGAAGAGCAGCCCGTCGGGGTTGAGTCGGCCGAGGTCACCGGTGTCGAGCAGGCCGTCGTGGGTCTCCCGGCTGGCACCGGAGGTGTACCCCTCGAAGAGCATCTCGTTGCCGACGAAGATCCGCCCGACCTGGCCGGGCGGCACCGGCTGCCCGTTGTCGTCGAGCAACTCCAGCCGGGTGCCGTGGGGTGGTCGGCCGGCCGTGGTGGGTGCCTGGCGCAGATCCTGGGGAGCCGCGAGGGAGGCCCAGGAGACCTCGGTGGAGCCGTAGAGGTTGAACAGGACGTCGCCGTAGACGTCCATGAACCTCGGAGCGAGCCCGCCGGGCAGGGCGGAACCGCTGACCGCGACGACCTTGAGCGGGGGGCGCGGGTCGGGCGCGGGCACCTCCAGGAGCCGCTGCACCATCACCGGTACGGCGAACAGCGCGTCACACCTGTGCGCGGTCAGGGCGGTGAGCGTGGCGACCGGGTCGAAGCGCCGGTGCAGCACGATGGTGGCCCGCAACGCGAAACAGACCTGGAGGGCGGCGAACCCCCAGGTGTGGAAGATCGGTGCCGCGATCATCACCCGGTCCCGGGCGTGCAGCGGGATGCGGTCGATGATGGACACCAGCGGGCCGAAGCCGCTCGGCGTGGGTCGGCGGGCGCCCTTGGGCGCACCTGTCGTGCCGGACGTGAGCACGATGATCCGGCCGTCCCGCTCCGGCGGCTGTAGGTCACCCGGCAGCGCCCCGGCGACCAGTTCCTCGCGGCCTCGTTCGTCGAGGCGGGGTAGTTCGGCGGGGAGGCCGAGGACCCGCTCGGCGAACTCGTCGTCGTGCACCAGCAGCCGCAGCCGCTGCTCCTCGGTGACGGTGCCCAGTTGGGCGGCGGAGAGCCCGGTGTTGACCAGCACGGCGTCGACGCCGAGCAGGGTGGCCGCGACGATCGTCTCGATCAGCCCGTGATGGTTGCGGCAGAGCACACCGATCCGGTCACCGGCCTGGACGCCGAGGCCCGCCCGCATCGAGCGGGCCATCCGCTCGGCCCGGTCGAGCAGATCGTGGTACGTCAGCTCGACGCCGTTCTCGTCGATGACCGCCGTCCGGCCGGGGTCCCGGGCGGCTGCCTGGCGCAACTCGCCGCCCAGGCTCCATCCCCACGTCCGCAACGCGTTGAGCTGCGCGGCGACCCGGACGGGGCTGCCGGGGGTGAGCAGTCCACGGCGGGTCAGCGTGGCGATGATGAACGGCAGGTCCATGCCGCAGACCTCCTCGGGGTGGTGCGCGGACAGGGCAGCGGATCTTCCCCGTCCGTCAGGGCGTCGTCCTTGATCATGCACTGGGTCCGGCGGAAGGCCCAGTTCACGTCCGTGTGGGGTGACGAACACGGCACAGATCGTGGAATCCGGTGGCGGCCGCGGTATGTGAATCCCGCGGCCTCGACGCCCGCCTCCGCCGAGTCAGCGGATCTGCGTCCCGGAGATCGCGCGGGAGATGACCAGTCGCTGGATCTCGGAGGTGCCCTCGAAGATGGTGTAGATCTTGGCGTCGCGGTACCAGCGCTCCACCGGGTGATCGCGCAGGAAACCGGCACCGCCGAGTAGCTGCACCGCCTTCTCGGTGACCGACACCGCGACCTCGCCGGCCTTGAGCTTGGACATCGATCCCTCGCCCGCCGTGAACGGGCGGTTGTTGCGGCCCATCCACGAGGCACGCCAGACCAGCAGCCGGGCTGCGTCGATCTCCATCCGCATGTCGGCGAGTGCGAACGCGACGGCCTGGTTCTCGATGATCGGCCGTCCGAACTGGACCCGGTCCTTCGCGTAGTCCAGGGCGTACTCGTAGGCGGCCCGCGCCACACCGAGCGCCTGCGCGCCGACGGTGGGTCGGGTCAGTTCGAAGGTGCGCATCGCGGCCTGCCCGGTGGCCCGCTGACCGGAGCGGGCCCGGTCGAGGCGTGCCAGCAGGGCGTCTCGTCCGCCGAGCAGGCAGCGGCCGGGCACACGTACCCCGTCGAGGAAGACGTCGGCGGTGTGGGACGCGCGCAGGCCGAGTTTGCGCAGCTTGCGGGTGGCGGCCAGGCCGGGGGTGCCCGGGGGTACGACGAATGCGGCCTGGCCGCGGGAGCCGAGCGCGGGGTCGACGGAGGCGGTGACGACGTGCACGCCGGCGATCCCACCGTTCGTGGCGTACGCCTTCTGGCCGTTGAGCACCCACTCGTCGGTGGCCTCGTCGTAGACGGCCCGGGTGCGCATCGCGCCGACGTCGGAGCCGGCCTCCGGCTCGCTGGAGCAGAACGCGGCGACGGCGGGTGAGTCGACGTCGCCGAAGCACTGCGGCACCCACTCGACCAGCTGGTCCGGCGTGCCGGTGCCGTAGATGGCGGCGACGGCGAGCGAGGTGCCGAAGATGGAGAGGCCGATGCCGGCGTCACCCCAGAAGAGTTCCTCGCTGGCGATCGGCAGGGAGAGCCCGGTCGGGTCGGCCCAGCAGGTGGCGAGGAACTCGAAGCCGTAGAGGCCGACCTTCGCGGCCTCCTGGATCACCGGCCACGGGGTTTCCTCGCGCTCGTCCCACTCGGCGGCGGCCGGGCGCACGACCTCGGCGGCGAAGCCGTGCACCCAGTCGCGCAGATCCCGCTGTTCCTCGTTCAGGTCGAGCGAGAACTCGGCCATGTCAGGCCTTGGGGATGTCGAACAGGTTGGCGATGTTGGCGGCGAGGCCGAGGTCGCCCTTCGCCTTCAGCTTGCCGGTCATGAACATCATCACCGGGTTGGCGCCACCGGAGACGATCTTCAGGAACTCGACCGGGCCCATGGTCAGGCTCAGCTTCGGGTCGTGCTGCGGGGTCTCGTTCACCACGCACGTGCCGTCGGCGATGACCACCTCGTAGGTGTCGTTGCCGCCGTCGGGGCGACCGGTGATGACCCAGTGGATGACCGCGTTGGTGGAGCCGGCCCGGTCGGCGCGGAACAGCGACGGCATCCGGCCGAACACCTCGCCGAGCACCTTGCCGCGCAGGTCACCGGACATCACCTGGGCGATCTTGTCGTCCGGGGTGGACTTGACCAGCTGGGCGAACTCCTTGGGGCCGACGTTGGCGAAGGTGGCCGGGTCGAAGTCAGTCATCAGGTGCGCCTTCCGCAAGATATGGCTACTCGTGCGTAACCCTACGCACGAGTAGGTATGCTCGCAAGGTGTCCACACCGCCCGCCTTCAAGCGCCTGCCACGCGCCGTTCGTGAGCAGCAGATGCTTGACGCGGCCGTCAAGGTCTTCTCCCGACGTGGCTTCCACGCCGCCAGCATGGACGAGATCGCCGAGGATGCCGGCATCTCCAAGCCCATGGTGTACGCGTACCTCGGCACCAAGGAAGAACTCTTCGTCGCCTGCCTGCACCGGGAGGGCACCCGCATGATGCAGGCCATCGCCGGCGCCGCCGCCCCCGACCTGCCGGCCGACGTTCGGCTCTGGCGAGGGCTGAAGGCGTTCTTCGGCTTCGTGGGCGCGCACCGCGACGGCTGGGCGGTGCTCTACCGGCAGGCTCGGGGTGAGCAGCCGTTCGCCGGCGAACTGGCCACCATGCGTGCCCGGCTGGTCGAGGTCGTCGCCGGAATGCTCGACCACGCACTGCGCGCCGAGGGTCGGGAGATCGCCGCCGTCGACCTGGAGGTCGTCGCGTACGCCCTGGTCGGCGCCACCGAGTCGCTTGCCGACTGGCTCGCGGACCACCCCGAAGCCGACTCGGAGAAGACGGCCACCCGGATGATGAACGTGGCCTGGCTGGGCGCCGGCCAACTCCTGCACGGCGTCGTCTGGCGCCCGGCCGCCGACTGACCCCGCCCCGAAGCCCGCGCACCGGCCGGGCCGCCCCGAGATCAGCGCGCCGGCTGGCCGCCCGAGATCAGCTCACCGGCATCCGGCTCGTCCGCCGTCGCCGATCGCGCGGATCGGCGACGCCGGCCGAGCCAGCGGACCACCTCGACCATCGTCGTCACCCCCAGGGCGAGGCCCAGACCGAGCAGGAGCCCACGCAGCGGGTCCTGCTCGAAGGCCATCCCGCCGAGGTATCCCACCAACCCGGAGTAGAGCCCCCACGAGCCGGCGGCGAGCGCGTCGAAGACCAGGAACCGTCGGCGGGGATAGTGCACCGCGCCCATGGTGAGGGTGACCGCCGTCCGGCCGCCCGGCACGTAGCGGGCCACGGTGAGGATGAGTCCTCCCCGCGTGGCGATGCCCCGACGCGCCCACTCGATGGCCCGCCTACGCCGACCCTCGGGTGGGAGCCGGTCGAGTAGCCGGGTGCCACCACCCCGGCCGATGGCGTACGAGACGTGATCGCCGATCAGTGCCCCGGCCGCGGCCACCAGGATCACCGCGGGGAGGTACGGCGCGCCGGAGGCCGCGAACACCCCGGCGGTGATCACCGCCGTCTCGCTCGGCACCACCGGAAAGAAGCCGTCGAGCACCGCGATCGTGAAGATCGCCAGGTACACCCACGGCGAGGACATCGTCTCGTGCAGCAGGTCGAGCAGATCCATGCCCCGATGCTGGTGTGGGCGGCGGTTCCTGCCATCGGCCAGTGGTCAGCGGGACACCATCACTTAGGTCTGGTTCGGCCCGGAGGCCGGGTAGGGGTCATCCCCCAGGACACCCGCATCCGACGGTGTGGGGCGAGCCGAGCCTTCGGCGGAGCCCTACGCTCACCCCGTGGCCACCAGCGCCGTCGCCCTCCGGCGGGTCGTCCAGCGGTACGCCCCGCTGCTGCTCGCCGTCCTGGTCGCCGTGGCCGTCTGGGCCAGCGCGACAGGTGACCTGGGAGTCCGCTCGCCGCTGCCGGGCGCGGTCGTGCTGGCCATCGCCGTGGGCTCGGGCTGGGCCGCCAGTACGGTCCGGACCCGTCGCTGGCCGTTGTTCCTGGCCGCGACGGCCAGCTGGTTGGTGCTCGCCGCCGCGGCCGCCGGAGTGGTCGCCTCGTACCAGGCGGGGCTGCGGCTGCGGGGCCGTCGGCTTGCCGCCTACCTCGTCGGTGCGGCCACGGTGCTGGCCGGTGGGGTGCTCGTCGGGCTGGCGGTGGGCGGCGTACGCCGGATCACCACCGCCACCACCGGCAACGTGTTCTTCCTCGCCGCCGGTCTGGTCGGGCTTCCGTTGGTGTTCGGCCTCTGGGTGCGGGCGCGCCGGGAGACGCTCGCCGCCCTGCGGGACCGGGCCGAGCGGTTGGAACGTGAACAGGAGGCCCGCGCCGACCGGATCCGCGCCGAGGAGCGGACCCGGATCGCCCGCGAGATGCACGACGTGGTCGCGCACCGGGTCTCGCTGATGGTGGTGCACGCCGGGGCGCTGGAGGTGACCGCGACCGCTCCGGCGACAGTCGAAACCGCCGCGCTGATCCGGACGACCGGGCGGGAGGCGCTCACCGACCTGCGCGAGGTGCTGGGTGTGCTGCGGCAGGCCGGTCCGGCAGTGCTGCCGGAGCGGGGGCTCGACGCGTTGGACGAGTTGATCGGGGAGTCCCGTGTCGCCGGGTTGCGGGTGCACCGGCGGGACGAGGGAGTTCCGACGGCGCTACCGGCGACGGTGGGGCGCACGGCGTACCGGGTGGTCCGGGAGGCGCTGACGAACGTGCGCAAGCACGCCGCCGACGCCGAGACGACCGTGTGCCTGCGCTACCTGCCCGACGGGCTGGAGGTGCGGGTCCAAAACGGTCCGTCCGAGGGTGGCCAGTCCCTGCCCGGTTCCGGTCAGGGGCTGCTCGGGCTGCGCGAGCGGGTGGAGTTGCTCGGCGGCCGACTGGAGGCGACCCCGGTGGACGGCGGCTTCCTGGTCCGCGCCCTGATCCCGCTGGCGGGTGCGGCGTGATCCGGGTGGTGGTGGTCGACGACGAGCACCTGCTCCGCGCCGGGCTGCGGCTGATCCTGGAGGCGGCCGAGGACATCACGGTGGTGGGCGAGGCGGCGGACGGCGCCGGCGCGTTGCAGCAGGCCCAGCGGTTACGTCCCGACGTGGTGCTGCTCGATGTGCGGATGCCGGGCGTCGACGGGCTGACCATCGCGCCCGACGTGGTCGCCGCCGGACCGAAGGTGATCATGTTGACCACCTTCGACCTCGACGAGTACGTGCACCGGGCGCTGCGGGCCGGCGCGGTTGGCTTCCTGCTCAAGGACACCCCGCCCCGGGAGTTGGCGGCAGCCGTCCGCACGGTGGCCGCCGGCAACGCGATGCTCGCCCCGACGGTCACCAGGCGCCTGCTCAATTCGTTCGCCGAGCGTGGCCCGGCCCGCCGGGAGGCGGCTCGGGAGCGGCTGGCGCCGCTGACCACGCGGGAGTTGGAGATCGTCCGGGAGGTGGCCCGCGGGCACGGCAACGCGGAGATCGCCAGGCGGTTGACGATGAGCGAGGCCACCGTGAAGGCACATGTCAGCCGCGCGCTGGCCAAGCTCCAGGCCGGCAACCGGGTGCAGTTGGCCATCCTGGTGTACGACGCCGACCTGCTGTGACGGGTGTCCCGCCGCCACCGGTCCGGTCAGTGGCGCGACCGGTGTCGCAGCCAACGGATGCCCTCGATGCCGAAGGTGACGAGCACCGACAGGCCGATCCCGGCGAGGACGCCCTTGACGGGGTGGCGCTCGAAGGCCAGCCCACCGAAGTAGCCGAGCAGCCCGCAGTACAAAGCCCAGGTGACCGTCGCGATCGCGTCGTAGAGCAGGAACGACCGGCGGGGATAGCGCACCGCGCCCATGGTGAGGGTGACCGCCGTCCGGCCTCCCGGCAGGTAGCGGGAGGTGGTCAGGATCAGCCCGCCGCGCCGGTTCAGCGCGCGTCTCGCCCATTCCGAGCTGGCCCGTCGGCGGCTGCCGTCGGGAAACCTGGCGAGCCGGTTCGCGCCGCCACCGCGCCCGATGGCGTACGAGATGTGGTCGCCGGCGCAGGCGCCCACGGCGGCGGCGACGATCACCGCCGCCAGGTTGGGATTGCCGCTGGTGGAGAGCACGGCGGCGGTGATGACGGCCGCCTCACCGGGTACGGCTGGAAAGAACGCGTCGACCGCCGTGAGCCCGAAGATCAGCAGGTACACCCATGGTGAGGTGACGAGCTGTCGGAGCAGGTCGAGCGCGGAGTCCATGCCCCCATGCTCGCCGGGCACGACCGGTCCCGGTGCCGAAGCGGCGGTATAGGGAGGGTCGGGTTAGGCCGAGTGGACCAGGGCTGGTTGGGCGAGCAGTGGGCCGTGGGGGGTCTTGTCGTCGGCGGTGGGGCCGCGCGAGGTCAGCACCACCGGGGTGGCCAGCTCCGTGCTTATCGCCTCCGCCCAGTCCGCCGGTGGATCGTCGTAGAGCGGGCGGGAGCGCAGCAGGCGGGCGGTGAGCGCGGCCTGCCGGTCCAGGTCACCGGGTGGGCCGGGGGTGAGCCGGTCGGTGGTGTCGTAGCGGCGGCAGATCCGCAGGTCGGGGCCGGTCAGATCGAGGTGGGTCAGCGCCAGGCCGTCGACCCCACCGGCCGCCGCGAGGGCGTACCGGTGGGCGACCGCATCGAAGTGGCCGAACCGGAACCGGCCCTGCCACGGGTTCGTGGCGTTGTGCCTGTCGGTGAACGACAGGCTCGGGTCCTCGGTCACCAGCGGGCCGGCACCGTGCCGGGTGGTGACGATCCGCAGCACCCCGATCCGGGTCGCGTCGCCGGACTGGCCCGCCTCGGCGAGCAGGCCGTCCACGTTGGCGAAGGTGGTGGTGCTCCACGTCGTGTACGGGTGGAAGCCGTGCCACTCGTCGAGCAGCACCCCCTGTGCCCCCTCGAAGACGCAGGTCCCCGCGCGCAGTGCTCCGGCGAGCCAGTTTCCGTCCACGATCGCGACCCGCCCGGCGAACCCGGTGAACGCGGGCAGGCAGTCCTCGACCGGCGGCGCGTCCAGCGGACCCAGCTCGGCGGTCAGCCGGTCCCGCAGGGCGGTCAACCGACGGCGCAGCAGCGCTGGGCTGCGGCAGTCGCCGACCCGGGGCGCGTCGTCGGGGTGGGCGAGACCGTACGCGACAGCCTCGCCCACCCCCAGCCCGCAGGAGCCGTGCCGGTCGGCTCCCCGGGCGATCTCCCGGGCCTGGTTGGCGGCCCGGTGGTACGGGGTGGCGAGCAGCGCGTCCCCGTCGACGGTGAGTCGGTCGAGCGCGTCGGTCACCCCGAGCGTGGCGAGATGGTCGGCCTCGGCGGCCAGCGCCAGCGGGTCCACCACGACGTGCCGCGACAGGTGGGTACGGACACCGGGGTGGAACGTCCCGGCACCGAACTGCGCGAACGTGTGGTGCCGCCCGTCGCGCAGCACGGCGTTGTGCGCCGCCTGCGCACCCCCGTTGAAGCGGATCACCGTGTGCACGGGCCGGGTGGCGCAGAGCCAGTCCACCACCGTGCCCTTGCCGGCGTCGCCGTAGCCGAGGTCGACCACCGCCACGTGCCTCACAGCCTCCTCACCCCACCGGCGGTGTCGGTGAACGCGGGCAGCGTCGACACCTCGGCCCGTCGTCCCCGGCCGAGGCGGGCCAGGGCCTTCGAGACGGTGCCGGTGGCGCTGGAACCGGCGTGGTCCAGGTGGCGCAGGCCCTCGTCCAGGTCGATGGCCTGCTCGCCGAGGCCGATGGTGAGCGCGATGGTCTCGCAGACCGCGTCGAGGTCGTCGAGCACGACGGCGTTCTGCCCGAGCAGGTCCCGCCAGAAGTCGAGCACCTTGGCGTTGCCGGCGTAGTGGCTGCCGGCGGGGAGCAGGTAGTAGGTGTCCCAGCGGCGGGTCACCTCGTCGACGACCTGCCGCAGCGGCACGTCCTCGGCCAGGTCGTCGCCGATCAGTTTGGCCACCTCACGAGCCTTCACCTGCTGGTACGCCAGTTCGTCACCGATGATGAACAGGTAGCCGCGCCGGCCGCGCCGGTCCCAGTTGTCGGTGGCGGTGTGCCGGGCCATGAAGTACATGGCCAGCTCGTACGACTCGCTCATCTGCCCGCCGCCACCGCCTTCGAGGACGATCCGGCCGAGGTCGTCGTCCATCCGGTTGTCCGACTCGAACTGCCCGACCTGCAACGGCACCCGGTCGCAGGTGGCGTCGCCGATCGCGCCGAACATGATCTGCGGATCGCTGGCGTACCCCTGCCGTTGCAGCAGCCCGAGCAGCTGCGGCAGCTTGGTCTGCAGGACGCGTGGCACGTTGCGCATCGAGCCGGTCACGTCGAAGAGCACGGCGACGGGGGTCGACCGGGGATGCTCGTCGGAGTCGCGGCTCTCGCGCATCGCGTCGCGGGGATCGAGCGCGGTGTGCACGGTGCGTGCCCCGCTGTCGCTGTAGGAGAAGGCGCTCCGGCCGGTGGACCGGCGGTAGCGGTCGGCGGCGTCGTACACGTCGGTGGACCAGATTCCACTGCCCATGACAGCTCCTTAGGGGGTGAGGGTGAAGGGTCGGAAGGTGCGTGGCCCGTAGAGCCGGTCCAGCACCTGGTCGAGTTCGCGCAGCAGCCGCCAGGCGTCGTCGGGCCGGGCGTCCAGGGACCGCTGCCGACAGCCCCGCGCGAAGGCGTGCAGCTCGCGGGGCGCACGCGACCCCATCAGCCAGCTCATGCAGCGGCTGGCCATCGCGATGTCGGTGCCCGGTCCGGCGGGCCGCTTGCGGGGGACCTCCTCCGGATACCAGTCCTCCTGGCCGGGCACGAGCGCCGGGATGGTGGTGCCGGTGGGGGCGGAGAAACACCAGTCGACAAGCACGACGCCGTGGCCGTCCGGCTCGATCAGCACGTGTCGGGGCAGGACCGCGCCGTGCACCACGCCCGCCCGGTGGGCCAGGCCGAGCACCACCAGCAGCCGCCGCCACATCCAGGCCGCGTCCCGGGCGTCCAACCCGTCGGGGTACGCGCGCCGCACCTCGTCCAGGTCGTGCAGCCCGGGTGCGGTGGCGATGACGTTGATCCGTCGTTCGGCGCCGGACGCGGTGTCGCGGTGCGGAAACTCGTCGACGAGCCGGGGCACGTACGGCAGGTAGCGCGGGTCGCCGCGCTCGGCGATGGTGCGCAGGGCGTGTGCCTCGCGGGCCAGCAGGTCGTTGTCGGTGGGCCGTCGGGGGAGCTTGAGCAGACGGTCGGCACCGACGTCGAAGAGGTCGGCCAGGTCACCGGAGTGGGCCGGCGCGCCGAGCCGGTAGTCGCCGAGGACGGTGACCTGCCGGGCCTGCCACCGGGTGGTGACGTGGACGAACGCGTCGAGGGCCTCGGCGCGTACCGCGGGGTCGGCCGGCAGGCGGTCGGGGTGCAGGGCCGCGACCAGCTCGCGGTAACGCCGGGCCGGCTGGTCCGTGCCGAACAGGTCGGCGTCGGTGTGGGCCGCCGCGACCAGGCCGATGGCCGCCGCCGTCCTCATCGCACCGTCTCCTCGCGGGCGGGGCGCAGCAGCGCCGGGTGCAGCAGGCGGGCGTCGCCGGCCCGGTAGAGGCGGGCGCGGGGGCCGCCGCGGGAGCCGCCGCGTTCGGTGCTGGCGCCGGTGCTCTCCACGAAGCCGGGCACGGAGAGCACCTTGCGGTGGAAGTTGCCGGCGTGCAGCGGGTGACCCCAGACCGTCTCGTAGACCGTGCGCAGCTCGCTGATCGTGAACTCGGCGTCGAGGAAGCGCGTGGCGAGCGGGGTGTATTCCAGCTTGGACCGGGCACGCTCCAGCCCGTCGTCGATGATCCGGCCGTGGTCGAAGGCGAGCTGTCGGCTGGTCAACGCGGTGACCGGCAGCCAGATCGCGGCGTCGGCGTCGGTGCCGGCGGCCGGATCCGGCAGGTCGGGGGCGAACGCGAGGTGCGCGATCGAGACGACACGCATCCGCGGGTCGCGGTCGGGGGTGCCATAGCTGCCCAACTGCTCCAGGTGTACGCGGCGCAGCCGGTCGCCGCCGAGCCCGGTCTCCTCGGCCAACTCCCGTCGGGCGCCGGCGGCCAGGTCCTCGTCGGGTTGGACGAAGCCGCCGGGCAGCGCCCAGTGCCCCGCGAAGGGCTGCTGACCGCGCTGGATCAGCAGCAGGTGCAGCGCACCGTCGCGGATGGTCAGCGCCACCACGTCGACGGTCACCGCGACCGACGGGTAGGCCCGTGGGTCGTACGCGGCCAGGAACTCCTGCTCGTTCATCGCGTCTCTCTCAGGTTGAGAACATCTCGCTCTGAGAATAACTTAACGTACGAGGGCACCCCTGCCAACCCGGAAATCGTCAGCGCACGAAACCCGCCAGGTGCGGACGCCCGCGCGAGTCGTGCAGGGCGAACCCGCCGTCCGGCAACAGGGTGAAGTTCACCGTGCTCGGCAGCGACACGGGCGCCTTGAAGGCGACCTCGACGGTGTAGGCGTCCGGCAGCCGGTTCTCCAGGGCGGCCAGACAGCGGGCCTTGCTCCACATGCCGTGCGCGATCGGCCGGCGGAAGCCGAACAGCCGCGCGCCCAGGAGCGAGGTGTGGATCGGATTGTGGTCCCCGGAGACCCGCGCGTACGTCGTGCCGACCCGGGGATCCACCCGCCAACGGGCCGTGGCGGCCGGTGCGTCGGGACGCCTACCGCGGTCGCCCCCGCCGCCGGGCTTGCGTTCTCGACCCAGGTACGTCGAGACACCCTCCCAGACCGTCTCGCCGTCGACCGATCCCACCAGCACCACGTCCACCTGCCGTCCCCGGGCGTGCGGGCGCAGGTTCTCCGCGTACGTCGTGAAGTCGAGGGTCTCGTCGGCGCTGATCGGGCGGCGCACGGTGATCCGGTTGCCCACGTGCACCAGGCCGATCAGTGGAATGGGGAACTCCGGCATGGTCATCAGCCGCAGACTCAGCGGGAACCCCAGGACGTGCGGAAAGGTGCCGGGCAGACGGTCGGCGAGCCGGAACCCACAGACCCGGTCGTAGTCGGCCAGCTGTGCCCGGTCGACGGTCACGCCGCGCACGGCCAGCTCGACGGCCGGCAGGTCGGGACCACGTCGCCGCCCGCCACCGAGACCCGGTAGCGCGCCGAGCACCGCCCGCCGGTGCAGCGCCCCGGCCGCCGGCATCCGAGCCAGTTCGACAGGGGTACGACCGCCGGACTCCGGCCGGAGCGCCGCGGCCCGCGTCTCCGCCGACAGCGTCTCCGTCGGGCCGTCGATCAACTCGTGCAGGGAGAGGTCGTCGTCCGGCTCCTTCCGGCGGCCCATCACGCCCCCAGCAGGCTCTGGCCGCAGACCCGGACCACGTTGCCGCTGACCGCACCGCTGGCCGGCCAGGCGAGCCAGCCGATCGTCTCGGCCACGTCCACCGGCAATCCGCCCTGGGCCAGGCTGTTCATGCGTCGGCCCGCCTCGCGGACCACGAGCGGGATGCGCGCGGTCAGCCGGGTCTCGATGAAGCCCGGGGCCACCGCGTTGACGCTGATCCCCCGCGCGCGCAGGGCCGGGGCGAGCGAGTCGACCAACCCGATCACGCCGGCCTTGCTCGTCGCGTAGTTGGTCTGCCCCCGGTTGCCGGCGATCCCGGCGATCGACGAGACCGCGACGATCCGCCCGCCGGCCGGAATCAGCCCCCGCTCCAGCAGCACGTCGTTGATCCGCTCCTGGCTGGAGAGGTTGACGTCGATGACCTGGTCCCACCGGTCAGCGTCCATCCGGCCGAGCGTCTTGTCCCGGGTGATGCCGGCGTTGTGCACCACCACGTCGACCCGGCCGTGCCTGCTGGCCAGGTGGTCGGCGAGCCGGGTCGGCGCGTCCGGCGCGGTCAGGTCGAGCTGCACGGCCGTACCGCCGATGTCGTTCGCCACCGTGGCGAGGGCGTCCCCGGCGGCCGGGATGTCCAGCGCCACGACCTGCGCGCCGTCGCGGGCGAGCACCGTCGCGAGCGCCGCACCGATGCCCCGGGCCGCGCCGGTGACGAGCACGACCTGGCCGTCCAGCGGGCGGTCCCAGTCCGCCGGGGCGCTCGCCGCGCCGACGCCGACCCGGATGACCTGGCCCGAGACGTACGCGGACCGGCCGGACAGCAGGAACCGGACTGTCGATTCGAGGCTGGTGAGTGTGCCGGCGTCGTCACCGGCGCGGGTGACGGCGACGAGCTGCGCGGTGGTGCCCCGGCCGAACTCCTTGCCGATGCTGCGGACCAGCCCCTCCAGGGCGCGCTGGGCGGTCGCCTTGCGGGGCGTCGCGCACTCCTGCGGCGGGGTGCCGAGCACGATCACCCGACCGCTGGGCAGCAGCGTCCGGGCCTGCGGGTGGAAGAAGTCGTAGAGCTGGCGGAGCTGGGCGGAGTCGGTGATCCCGGTGGCGTCGTACACCAGGGCTCCGAAGCGGTCCTCTGTCGCGGCGGTGGTGGTGTCGCGCAGCTCGACCCCGGCGGTGGTCAGGATCCTGGCGAGCGGCTCGGCGAGCCGGCCGCCGGTGGCCGCGCCGAGCAGGGCCGGCCCGGCCAGCAGCGGGTCGCCGGGGTGGTGCCGGCGCAGTCGGGGCGGGTCGGGCAGCCCGAGGCGCTTGACCAGCGCGCGGCCGGCGGCCGATTGGACGAAGCTCGCGTACCTGTCGGTCATGGGCGTAGCCTACTGGCGAGTAGGGTTCGAGCAAACACAGGTCGAGGAGGCGGATCGTGCACAGCATTCGGCGGGTCGCGGTCATCGGGGGCAACCGCATCCCCTTCGCCCGATCCAACTCCCGCTACGCCGACGCGTCCAACTCGGACCTGCTCGGTGCCGCGCTGGACGGCCTGATCGCCAGGTACGGGCTGGCCGGGCAGCGCGTCGGCGAGGTGGTGACCGGCGCGGTGCTCAAACACTCCCGCGACTTCAACCTCACCCGCGAGGTGGTCCTCGGTTCCCGGCTCGACCCGCACACCCCGGCGTACGACATCCAGCAGGCCTGCGGCACCGGCCTGGAGGCGGCGATCCTGGTCGCCAACAAGATCGCCCTTGGCCAACTCGACGTGGGCATCGCTGGCGGCGTCGACACCACCTCCGACGCCCCGCTCGCGGTCAACGAGGAGATGCGCCGCACCCTGCTCAAGCTCAACTCCGCCCGCACCCTGGGCGAACGGCTCAGGGTCGCGGCGAAGCTGCGCCCGCTCCAGCCGTTCAAGCCGGAGATCCCACGCAACGCCGAACCGCGTACCGGCCTGTCCATGGGCGACCACGCCGCCCGCACCGCCCTGCGCTGGCAGATCGACAGGCGATCCCAGGACGAGCTGGCGCTGCGCTCACACCAACGGCTGGCCGCCGCGTACGACCGGAACTTCTTCGACGACCTGATGACGCCGTACCTGGGGCTGACCCGCGATGCGAATCTTCGCCCCGACACCAGCCTGGAGAAGCTCGGTTCGCTGAAGCCGGCCTTCGGCACCCGCGGCCCGGACGCCGAGCACGCCACCATGACCGCCGGCAACTCGTCGCCGCTCACCGACGGCGCCTCCACCGTGCTACTGGCCAGCGAGGAGTGGGCGGCCGCGCACAACCTGCCGGTGCTGGCCTGGTTCAGCTGGTCGGAGACGGCAGCCGTCGACTTCGTGCACGGCGACGAGGGGCTGCTGATGGCCCCCGCCTACGCGGTGCCCCGGATGCTGGCCCGCGCCGGGCTGACGTTGCAGGACTTCGACTACTACGAGATCCACGAGGCGTTCGCCTCGCAGGTGCTGGCCACCCTCGCCGCCTGGGAGTCGCCGGAGTTCTGCAAGGACCGCCTCGGCCTGGACGCGCCGCTGGGCGCGATCGACACCGACCGGCTCAACGTCAACGGCTCGTCGCTGGCCGCCGGGCACCCGTTCGCCGCCACCGGCGGGCGGATCGTGGCGACCCTGGCCAAGCTGCTTGCCGAGAAGGGCAGCGGACGCGGGCTGATCTCCATCTGCGCGGCCGGTGGCCAGGGTGTGACCGCGATCCTGGAACGCTGAGCGCAGCAGCCCGGACAGCCCGGCCCGGTCCAGGCGCCGGTCGGCGGGTGCGGGACAATGAGGTACGTGACGACGATCCCCAACGTGCTGGCCAACCGGTACGCCTCGCCCGAACTGGTCGCCCTCTGGTCTCCGGAGGAGAAGGTCCGGATGGAGCGGCGGCTCTGGCTCGCCGTGCTCCGCGCTCAGCGCGACCTGGGTGTGGCCGTGCCGGACGGCGTGGTCGAGGCGTACGAGCGGGTGCTCGACCAGGTCGACCTCGCCTCGATCGCCGAGCGGGAGCGGGTCACCCGGCACGACGTGAAGGCCCGGATCGAGGAGTTCAGCGCGCTCGCCGGGCACGAGCACGTGCACAAGGGGATGACCTCACGGGACCTCACCGAGAACGTCGAGCAGCTTCAGGTGCGTGCCTCGCTGGAGCTGATCCGGGACCGGGTGGTGGCCGCCCTCGCCCGGTTGGCGTGGCTGGCGTACGAGCACTCCGAGCTGGTCATGACCGGCCGTTCGCACAACGTGGCGGCGCAGGCCACCACGCTGGGCAAGCGCTTCGCGTCGGCGGCGGAGGAGCTGCTCATCGCGTACGAGCGGTTGGAGGACCTGATCGCCCGCTATCCGCTGCGGGGGATCAAGGGACCGGTCGGTACGGCCGCCGACCAGCTTGACCTCTTCGACGGCGACGCCGACAAGGTGGCCGAGTTGGAACGGCGGGTCGCCGAGCACCTGGGCTTCTCCCGGGTGCTGGACAGCGTCGGGCAGGTCTACCCGCGTTCGCTCGACTTCGACGTGCTGGCCGCGCTGGCGCAGACCGCCGCCGCGCCGTCGTCGCTGGCCACCACGATCCGGTTGATGGTCGGCCAGGAGTTGGCCACCGAGGGCTTCAAGCCGGGTCAGGTCGGTTCCAGCGCGATGCCGCACAAGATGAACACCCGCTCGTCGGAGCGGGTTAACGGCTTCGCGGTGATCATCCGGGGTTACCTGTCGATGGTCGGCGAGCTGGCCGGTGACCAGTGGAACGAGGGGGACGTGTCCTGCTCGGTGGTCCGCCGGGTGGCCCTGCCGGACGCGTTCTTCGCCGCCGACGGGTTGTTCCAGACGTTCCTCACCGTGCTCGACGAGTTCGGCGCGTACCCGGCGGTGATCAACCGGGAGTTGGAGCGGTTCCTGCCGTTCCTCGCCACCACGAAGATCCTGGTGGCGGCGGTCCGGCGGGGTGTCGGCCGGGAGGTCGCCCACGAGGTGATCAAGGAGCACTCGGTCGCGGTGGCCCTGGCCATGCGCGAACAGGGCTCGCCGGAGAACGACCTGTTCGACAGGTTGGCGGCCGACGGCCGGCTCG
Source organism: Micromonospora sp. NPDC085948 (assembly GCF_040686315.1). Lineage (NCBI taxonomy): Bacteria > Bacillati > Actinomycetota > Actinomycetes > Micromonosporales > Micromonosporaceae > Micromonospora > Micromonospora sp. NPDC085948. The sequence continues at coordinate 421,586 of NZ_JBFBJW010000004.1, forward strand.
GCCTGTCCCGCACCGACATCGACGCCCTGGTCGCGGACCGATCCGCCTTCGTCGGCGCCGCCGCCGCCCAGGTCGAAGCGATCACCCGTCGAATCACCAAGGTAGTCCAAACTCACCCAAACGCCGCAACCTACGCCCCACCCCCCATCCTCTAACCCCCACCCCGCCCAGCCACCACCCCACCCCACCCGCCCCCACCCGCCCCGCCTCGGTGATCAAGAGGTTTACGTCAACTTTGATCTCCTACCTGACGCAAACCTCTTGATCACCGGACGGGATGCGGGTGGGTGGGGGCGGGGTGGGGTTCGGGCGGGGTGGGGTGGGTGGGGTGGGGTGGGTTAGTCGCCGGTTGCGGTTTCTGCTGCCGATCTCAGGTTGGGGGCGCTTGCCGGTTCGGCGATGCCACCTGGCGATTCCGTGAAGCCCGCGACCTCCGCGGTCTCCGCGGCGACCGCCGGCTGGTCGGCCGGCATGACCTCGGGCATCTTGGGTACGGCGACCACCGCCGTTCCGTACGCGCAGATCTCCATCCACATCTCGCCGCAGTCGCGGCTGTCGAAGCGCATGCCGATCACCGCGTTCGCGCCGAGCCGCAGGGCCTCCTCGCCGAGCCGGGACACCGAGTCGGTGCGCCACCGGGTCAGGTTGTCCGGGGCCATCGGGTCGTACGCGCCGCCGCGCAGGTTCTTGACCCCCTCGCGGTACGGGTTGCGTGTCCTGGCCATCGAGGACACGACCTCGCCCAGAATCTGGCGGATCTCATAGCCGGGCAGTTGCTCCGTCGTCACGACCAGCACGGTTCCGATGCTGTCAGGAGTGGCCTGACCCGATCGGGTGCATTGTTCACCTGATCGGATGCTGCAAAACAGCGCGGCGCGGACGGCCGACACGGGGCCGACCATCCGCGCCGCGTGTGGCGTTAACCGTCAGACACCGGCCACCGAGGTGATCCAGGCCCGGTTGTACGCAACGCTGCCGTAATTCTGGATGCTGTAGCCGTCGGCGGTGGAGGCGACGCCGACCTGCTGGCCGTTGTAGAACTGGGGGCCGCCGGAGTCGCCCCGCCAGGCGTTACCGCTGATCTCCGTGCTGCGGATCGCCTGCCCGCCGTACGCGTCGGTGACGCTGTTGCTGGTAACCCGCACGGTGGCGGTCTTGAGCTGGCTGGACGCGGAGCAGCCGCTGTAGCAGGTCATGCCCCACCCGTAGATCGAGTTGGTCGAGTTGATGGGCGGGTTGCTGCTGGCCAGGGTGACCGTCGACGTGCTGACCGTGCTGGAGAGCCGCATGAGGGCGAGGTCGTTGCGGGTGTAGGTGGCGCTCACCGTACGGGTGACTCCGCCCGAGGCGCGGTAGACGCTGCCAACCCGCACCGACATGGTGCCGCTGATGCAGTGGCGGGCGGTGAGCACCCACTGCGCGGCGATGACGCTGCCGGAGCAGGTGAACGAGCCGTTGCTCAGCACCGCTGCGGCCCAGGGCGCGGACGCGACGGTGTTGCCGCCGATGATGGGTTGCGGGCCGGGCGGGGCGGCGGACGCGCCGGAGGCGGCGCCGAGGGCACCGACCAGCGCGGTGCTGAGGACGGCGAGCAGGGGGCGGATGCGCATCGGGTGGACTCCTTGGACGGGCGGACCCGGGGTCGCCGGGTGCGGGAGGGCGACAGCGGGGGTTCCCACCAACGCCTACATCGACTTACATCGATGCACAATAAGCCTCGGGGCTGCCGTTATCAAGATTTTGATCGGGATTGATCAATGTAACGATTCGGCTACCGAAAGCGCCGTATATGTCCTGGTGGGGCCACCTGTCGCGCTCCCTGGGTCATCCTGAGCGTCGGTAATGTCGATCACTGCCTGAACTGCACCCGGCCGGTGCGCCCGTGGCGATATCTGCCAGGTACGCTGGCTGCGCTCGCCCGTTGTGGGTCGGCACCCAACTGCGTACACAGTCAGGAGTGCCCAGTGCCTCGCGTCGTCGTCGACGTCATGCTCAAGCCCGAGATCCTCGATCCGCAGGGCCAGGCCGTCGCAAACGCGCTGCCCCGGCTCGGCGTCGGTGACGTCGCCTCGGTTCGGATCGGCAGGCGGATCGAGATCGAGTTCACAGGTGAACCGGACCTGGACCGCGCTCGGGAGATTGCCGACAAGTTGCTTGCCAACCCGGTGATCGAAGACTTCACCATCCGCCTGGTCGAGGCCGACGAGACCGCGGGCGCCCGCTCGTGACCGCCCGGGTCGGTGTCGTCACCTTCCCCGGCTCGCTCGACGACGGGGACGCGGCCCGGGCCGTCCGGATCGCCGGTGCCGAGCCGGTCCGGCTCTGGCACGGTGACCCGGGTCTGTACGGGGTGGACGCGGTGGTGCTGCCCGGCGGCTTCTCCTACGGCGACTACCTGCGCTGCGGCGCCATCGCCCGGTTCGCCCCGGTGATGGAGACGATCGTGGACGCCGCCCAGGGCGGTCTGCCGGTGCTCGGCATCTGCAACGGCTTCCAGATCCTGTGCGAGGCGCACCTGCTGCCCGGCGCGCTCACCCGCAACCAGCACCTGCACTTCCGCAACCGGGACCAGGTCCTGCGCATCGAGTCGGCCGGCACCGCGTGGACCAACGCGTTCCAGCCCGGCCAGGAGGTGCTCATCCCGGTCAAGAACGGCGAGGGCTGCTACGTCGCGGACACCGCGACGCTGGACCAGCTCGAAGCCGAGGGCCGGGTGGTCGCCCGGTACGTCGGCGGCAACCCCAACGGGTCGCAGCGCGACATCGCCGCGATCACCAACGCCGCGGGCAACGTGGTCGGCATCATGCCGCACCCCGAGCATGCGGTGGAGGCGCTCACCGGTCCTTCGCTGGACGGCCTCGGCTTCTTCACGTCGGCCCTCAAGCACCTGGTGGGGACGCCGGCATGACCGGCGACACGATCATCGGTCTGCTCAACCGTCGGTCTGGCGGGCACGAGCGCAGCGAGGAGAGGTCATGACCACCCATCCGGACCCGGTACGCGACACGCCCGAGGCGTACTCCGCCCCGGCGCAGTCGGCCGAGCCGAGCGCGGCGCAGCCCGCCGCTCCGGCCCCGCTGGACACCGCCGTGTGGACCGAGGGCGTGGACACCGTGCCGCGCGCCGGTGGCACCCCGGGCGAGCTCCAGCCGTACACCGAGCTTGGTCTGCGCGACGACGAGTACGACCGGATCCGGCAGATCCTCGGCCGCCGGCCCACGCAGTCCGAGCTGGCGATGTACTCGATCATGTGGAGCGAGCACTGCTCCTACAAGTCGAGCAAGGTGCACCTGCGCCAGTTCGGCGAGAAGGCCGTGCACAGCGACCGGCTGCTCGCCGGCATCGGTGAGAACGCCGGTGTCGTGCAGGTCTCCGACGAGCTGGCGGTGACCTTCAAGGTCGAGTCGCACAACCACCCGAGCTTCGTCGAGCCGTACCAGGGTGCGGCGACCGGCGTCGGCGGCATCGTCCGGGACATCCTCGCCATGGGCGCCCGCCCGGTCGCGGTGATGGACCCGCTGCGCTTCGGTGCCGCGGACCACCCGGACACCGCCCGGGTGCTCACCGGCGTGGTCGCCGGTGTCGGCGGCTACGGCAACTGCCTCGGCCTGCCCAACATCGGTGGCGAGTTGGTCTTCGACCCCTCCTACCAGGGCAACCCCCTGCTCAACGCGCTGTGCCTGGGTGTGCTGCCGGTCAACCGGTTGCAGAACAAGGCTGCCGCCGGCCCGGGCAACGTTGTCGTCCTGATGGGTGCCAAGACCGGCCGGGACGGCATCGGCGGCGTCTCGGTGCTGGCCAGCGCCACCTTCGACGAGGGCAGCGAGGCACGCCGGCCGGCCGTGCAGGTCGGTGACCCGTTCACCGAGAAGCTGCTGATCGAGGCGTGCCTCGAGCTGTACGACGGCCAACTGGTCGTCGGCATCCAGGACCTCGGCGGCGCCGGGCTGACCTGCGCGCTCACCGAGACCGCCGCCGCTGCCGGCACCGGCATGCGGGTCTGGCTGGAGCGGGTGCCGCTGCGCGAGCCCTCGATGGACCCGCACGAGATCCTCGCCAGCGAGTCGCAGGAGCGGATGCTGCTGGTCGTCGAGCCGGACAAGCTGGACGCGGTGCTCAAGACCTGCGAGAAGTGGGGCGTGCTCGCCACCGCGATCGGTGAGGTCACCGCACCGGAGCCGGACGGCCGCCCCGGTCGACTGCTGATCACCTGGCAGGACCACCTGGTCGTCGACGTGCCACCGGGATCGCTTGTCGACGACGGTCCGGTCTACGCCCGGCCGATGCGTGAGCCGGCCGACCTGATCCTGCTCCAGGCCGACCGGGCCGAGACGCTGCCCCGCCCGGCCGACCCGGAGGCGCTGCGGGAGACCCTGCTGCGCATGATCGCGTCGCCGAACCTGGCCGACAAGACCTGGGTCACCGAGCAGTACGACCGCTACGTGCTGGGCAACACCGTGCTCGCCCAGCCGGAGGACGGCGGGGTGATCCGGATCGACGAGCGGACCGGACTCGGCGTGGCGCTGTCGGTGGACGGCAACGGCCGGTACGCGAGGCTCGACCCGTACCACGGCACCAAGCTGGCGCTGGCCGAGGCGTACCGGAACGTGGCGGTGACCGGCGCGAAGCCGATCGCCGTGACCAACTGCCTCAACTTCGGCTCCCCGGAGGACCCGGGCGTGATGTGGCAGTTCGCCGAGGCCGTGCGCGGCCTCGCGGACGGCTGCCTGGAGCTGGGCATCCCGGTGACCGGCGGCAACGTCAGCTTCTACAACCAGACCGGCGCGGCGGCCATCCACCCGACCCCCGTGGTCGGTGTGCTGGGTGTGCTGGACAACGTCGCCGACCGGGTGCCGATGGGCTTCGTCCCGCGGCCCGGTGGCGACCACGACCAGCTCTACCTGCTCGGCGAGACGAACGTGGAGCTGTCCGGCTCGGAGTGGGCCTGGGTGACGCACGAGCACCTCGGCGGCATCCCGCCGCAGGTCGACCTTCTCCGGGAGAAGGCGCTGGCCGACCTGCTGGCCGAGGCCGCCCGGGTGGGTCACCTGGCCTCCGCGCACGACCTCTCCGACGGCGGCCTCGCCCAGAGCCTGGTCGAGTCCTGCCTGCGCCGCGGCGTCGGTGCCCGCATCGCGGTGCCGGAGCAGTTCGCCGAGGGCTCGATGCCGTTCGTCTACCTGTTCAGCGAGTCCGCCACGCGGGCGCTGGTGTCGGTGCCGCGCGGCCACGACAAGGCGTTCGCGGCGCTCTGCGCCGAGCGGGGGGTGCCGTTCGAGCTGATCGGTGTCACCGACCCGACCGGCGGCGCCCTTGAGGTGCACGGCCAGTTCCGGATCGAGCTGGACGAGCTGCGCCGGGCGCACACCGAGACGTTGCCGCGCCTCTTCGGGGGTTCGGCGGCCGTCGAGGTGCCCGCGCCGGCCACCGGCGTGGCGGGCGCGGTCGAGGCCGTCCCACTGCCGGTCGCCCCGGCGGAGCGGATCGACCCGGCTGAGGTGCTCTCCGAGCCGATCGCCTCTTCGGGGCCGTCCCCGGAGACCGGCGCTGTCGAGCCGATCGGTCCGGCACAGCCTGGCCGGTCGTCCGAGTCTGACACCGGTGTCACCGAACCGTCGCCTGACGAGCGCTGAGGCGTTGGCGGCCGCTGTCTACGGCCAACCCGGCTCCGGTGCCCGGTTCGACTGGGGGCTGACCGGGGCGGCCGAGCTCGGCCGGGTCTGCGCGGCGCTGGTGGTGGTGGACGTGCTGTCGTTCACCACCGCCGTGGAGGTGGCGGTCGCCCGGGGCATGCGGGTGCACCCGTTCCCCTGGGGTGAGCAGGCCGCCGAGTACGCGGTGCGCGTCGGCGCGGTCGCGGCGGTGGGAAGACGGCAGGTGAGCGCGGAACACCCGTGGTCGCTCTCGCCCGCCGCGCTGAGCACCGCACCGGTGGTGGCGGATCTGGTGCTCCCCTCACCGAACGGCTCCGCGATCAGCGCCGCCGCCAGCGCCACCGGCCTGCCGGTGGTCGCGGCGTGCCTGCGTAACGCACCGGCCGTCGGGCGTTGGCTACGACGCCAGGGGTACGGCACCGTGGACGCTCCGATCGGCGTGATCGCCTCCGGGGAACGGTGGCCGGACGGGTCGCTGCGCCCGTCGGTGGAGGACCAACTCGGTGCCGCCTCGGTGCTCGACGCTCTCTCCGGCGTACCGGGCGGGCTGTCCGTGGAGGCCGCCATGGCACTCGCCGCGCTGGCGAGCACCCCGGATGTGCCAGCCGCCGTGCGGGGGAGCGTGTCCGGGCGGGAGTTGACCGAGGGCGGCTTCGCCGAGGACGTGAACGTCGCCGTCCGGATCGGCGTGTCGGACGTCGTGCCGGTGCTCAACCAGGGTGTCTTCGCCGCCGCCTGAGGGTGTACCTGAGTGATCAACTCCGCGTGCAGGAAGCCGCGGGGTCCAGACAGCCGGGACACTTTTTTCTTGACCACGAGTAGATCGTGAATGCGAAACGGCCACCCGGAGATCCGGGTGGCCGCTTCCGTGCGCTGTGTTCGGTCAGTCGTCCAGCCAGTCGAGACGTCGGCCACCCCGGTCGGTCGGGGGCGGGGTCTCCGGTCGGGGCCGCCCGGCGGTCGGTTGGCCGTAGCCGCCCTGCTCGTAGCCTCGGTCGTCGTAGCCGCCGCGCTGCTGCGGGGGCTCCTGGCCGTAGCTGCCGCCCTGGTCGTAGCCGCCGGCCGGTTGGCCGTAGCCGCCCTGCTCGTAGCCTCGGTCGTCGTAGCCGCCGCGCTGCTGCGGGGGCTCCTGGCCGTAGCTGCCGCCCTGGTCGTAGCCG